>CANQIJ010000001.1 GCA_947624025.1 uncultured Lachnospiraceae bacterium
TCTGCAGTTTTCAAGGTGCCTCGGTGCCTTTTTCCTTTACCTCAGACTTTCATAAATCACTTGACACTACCTTCTTTGTTATTTGAACGGTCTATTCCAGTCTTCGAGATGTACGCCATACATGCCGCCATCCTCTACGTCGTCCTTGTCAGTCACTTCTGCCTCAGAACCGTCGGCATAGAGCGCATATATCGTGAACTTCCCAAAAAGCTCACGCGCAGCGGAACTATTCATGGGAATCATGCCGTTCCACGTATATCCATACCGAAACATGTCTTCCACAACATACGAATTTTCAGCCACATCGACACAACATTCAATTAAGGAAAACGCATTCCAAAAGGAAGTCTCAAATGTCTCCGGTTCTCCCATTGCCATACCGTTATTTACATTTTCTCTATAACAGTCTGCCATGCTGGACAGAAAATCCCCATAATCTTTATCGCTGCTGTCGAGATGAATTTTCAGCAGATTCATCAGATCCTCAACTGAGTCAAGGAATAGAGTCAAGTCGAGTTTGAGTCCCTGTATTACCCGAGAGGTCAGGTTCTGCATCTCTTTAAGTACGCTGTCAGGAGAATACTCCTTCACATCCTCCGGATGGTTTTCCGGAAAGCGGTAGTCTGAAAAATCCTCGATTGCACTCATGATTGCCGTGTCATCCGGCATATCATATTCGAAGATGTTCTTCTGTGCCTGAAAAGCCGAATTTTCTACCTGGATATCGTTCAATTCCACACGGCCCTCACAGTAACTTCTAATAATTTCTTTATATGTTGGGTCATTATATACCATCGTTTTTTCTCCTTTCCACATGCATCAAATCCTCAGCCACACTGACATCAAAGGTTTCCTCGAACCAGTGCCAGATGTCCTCTCTGTTGGTGCCGGGATTAAAGCCATTCCAGGCGATCTCGATCTCCTCTGTATCCGGATCCATCGGAATGTCACCGAATTTGCCCCAGAGATAAATCGCGATCTCCTTTCTGGCAAATTTTTCGATTTCGCACAGAAAGTCCTGTTCCAGCCAGTCGGTTTCTTTGTGGATATTCTCAAACTTCTCAGCTACGTCCTCGATAAGTTCTGTGAGTTCCTGATACGGGATATCCTGGATGAAACCACGATCCCAAAGCTCCCTGTACAGCCAGGTTACTTCGATGACTGTTCCTTCTATGTCCTCTGTCGGCTTATATCCTGCAGGAATATTGACGTAGAAGCCTTCGGGGATTCCGCGTATGACTTCCTTTTTCTGGATACTAAGAAGCTCTGCTTCTTTCTCCTTGTCATAGAAATACGTGATAACCTGCCGTACATTCTCAGCCTTGGCGTACTTGCGTAACACGCGACCCTCTTTCTTAAAAACTATTTCGTAAAACATTTTTTCCCCTTTCTACCGCGCTTCTGAAAGCTGCGGTGTTAAATGATCTTCAGGGACAGTGACCTTTACCTTCTTTTCTTCTCCATTAAAGAAGTACAGCCGGATGGTATGATCACCCTCCCAATGTTCTCCTACCCGGTTTTCATTGACCGGGCACCACTTTTTCAGACTGGGATAGTTAGAACGAAGGAATTGGTCCATCCTGTCATCAAAGAACAGATTTTTTACTTCCTGGATGCCAATTCTAACTTCTGTCTGTCCGATCACAAGCTGATTACGTTCAATCCCGATCTCCTTCTGTTTTGCCTTGTGAATTTTGTATAAGACAATAAATCCCATCAGCAGCACAACAGTTATAAAAAGGAATAGGCTTATTACCATGAGTCTCATGATAAATCCCCCTTCCCGGCGCCGAAAGCGATCGCTGCACCCATTGCACACAGCAAAAGGCCGGCAGACTGGTCTTCAAAAACCAATGCCGCGATCACGCCGAGTGCTGCGGTCAGCGCAGCCATACGATACCACCGCAGGTATCTTTTTCTGCTGCGGCGCTTTATTTTTTGCTCGACACGGGATCTTCTCTCGAAGATCTCCGCTGCTTCCTGTAACGTATATGTGCCGGTATCACCGGCACAAAGTTCTCTACTGATCTTCATATTTTTTTCTCCTTTCTCCGGATTACCGGAGCATATTGTTTTCCTTGAATGAGCAAAAGTCGTCGCCTGCATAGATTATAAAATCCAGCAGACCGACATCCATCAGTTCACAAGCGGATTTTAGTTTCTTGGAAACGCTGATATCTTCCTTGGACGGTTGTGCGCTGCCGGAAGGATGATTGTGCACCAGGATAATGTCCGATGAATTGCACAAAACCACTTTCTGAAAGATCGATCTCATATCACAGAAAGCGTGATCGATCGACCCATGCGATATTTCAAATAATCCGATCAGGTGGCATTTCTTATCCATACACAGCAGGTACACATACTCTTCCGTCTGCTGATCCAACGCATAAAGTTCCCGGAACATCCGGCAGATTGCATTCGGACTCTGCAGAGTATCCATCAAGGGATAATTAACAGACCTCTCTTTTACAAGAGAGGCCGTTCTGTCGTTACTTAAGAGGGATTTGTACTGTGTAATTCTCATACCTCGCCCTCCTTGATCCTGTCTTCTACCATTTCCAGCAGTGAATCAATATTCCAGCCAGAGACGGCAACGATAACACTGTTTACCAGATCGAAATCATGAGCAGTCTCGCACTTGTTGACAGCATCAACTATGCCTTTCACAATTTCATCCAGATCGTTATCCCATTCTGTGATTTTCTCATAGAAAACCTCAGCTACTTTGTATTCCTGAGTTTGATACAAATGATTCAGCCTTTCGGTTGAATCAATAACCTGCTTTGTCATATTTTTTTCCTTTCTACCTGTTTTAGGCGATCTGCCTGTAAACAGGATTTTTAGTATATCCGTCAAAAGCCCATAAAACGACTTCTTTCGGATTTCCACAAGCAACAGCGGCGATTTCCGCAGCGATATCCTTCTCCAGAAGCTCGTGGCAATAGACACGATATCCATTTACCTCCTCCGGATTCTTCGGGATATTATCACCGTCATGGATGATCCATTCGCTTCCTTCATTGAAATACTCCACCTCGAAAGCATCCAGCGCATCCTTTGACCAGGATTCAGCAACATAGTAAATATCCTGCCAATCACCCTGGCAGTATCCACGGATCATTTTATGTTTCCAGGTTTTCCCTGTTACCAGGGATAGCGTTTCGCACAGAACCCGTTCCTGTACGCCTGAATATTCAGCATACTCTGCAACCAGCAGCTTGATTTTGTGGATATCCTTTGTGCTGTAGCAGGGCTTTTCCGATCTCAGAAGATCGTTGATGGCCTCAGTGGGATTTTTATACCATTCAGTGTAATAACCGCCATTGTGAGTCCTCAGATCTTCAAGCGCCTCATAGAGTTCCCCGTTTTCCAACGCGTCAAAAACTCTGGAAAAAACTTCCGGGCAATGGTCCTTATAATCCCCGTTACCCTTTGCCGCAATATCCTCTGACCATTCATCCAGGTCCATCAGCGGACTTTCCTGAATTTCCGGTGCAATCTGTCTTGCATAAATCATGTTAATCTCCTTTCCAAGGTCTTCACCTCTTAGAAAATATTTTTAGTTTCATCTATGTTCAACCGCCGAGGCGGATTTTTTTTTGACAAACAAAAAAGCAGCGGAACGAGTGTTCCTCTGCTAAATTTAAAAAAAATAATAAATTTGTAATATTATATGTGTATATTATACCATGATCACAGGCGTTTGCAAGCGGAAATCTTATCCTGTTGACATCCGGAAACATATGTTCGATAATGTTCTCAGAAGGAGCAACCCATGAATCCTATTTATATTGCTATTGATTTAAAATCCTTTTATGCATCCGTGGAATGCGTGGAGCGCGGTCTTGATCCGCTTATTACAAATCTTGTAGTAGCTGATGAAAGCCGGACAGACAAAACCATCTGCCTGGCCGTCTCACCTGCCCTGAAGACTTTCGGGATCCCAGGCCGTCCAAGGCTCTTTGAGGTAAAAAGCGCTGTAAAGAAAATCAACGCCGGGAGAAGGAATGCAGCGAAGGGGCATAAACTGCACGGCTCTTCCTATTTTCTGCCGGAGCTTACTGCAGATTCATCCCTTTTCCTGGACTTTATCATCGCAGTACCGCAGATGGCCACCTACATGCGCTACAGCACGGACATCTATAAGATATACCTGAAATACATTGCCCCGGAGGATATCCATGTCTATTCCTGCGACGAGGTATTTATGGATGTATCACAGTACCTTGCCACCTACCATATGACTGCTAGGGAACTGGCAGAGAAAATGATCCACGATGTTTATCGCACTTTCGGAATCACAGCTACGGCCGGCATCGGCACGAATCTCTTCCTGTGCAAAATCGCAATGGACATCGTGGCAAAGCATATGCCGCCGGATGAGAATGGTGTCCGAATTGCCGAACTGGATGAGATGACATACCGGAAAACCTTATGGGATCATACGCCGATCACAGATTTTTGGAGAGTCGGCAACGGAACAGCCAGAAAGCTCTTCCTAAATGGAATGGAAACCATGGGAGATGTGGCCAGGTGCTCCGAAGAAAACGAGGATCTGCTTTACCGGCTTTTTGGCATAAATGCGGAACTTCTCATTGATCATGCCTGGGGATGGGAACCCTGTACCATCGCGGATATCAAAGCCTATAAACCGGAATCAAACAGCGCAAGCTCCGGGCAGGTCCTGCAGCGGCCTTATACCAGCAGCGAAGCACGGCTTGTTGTCCGGGAAATGACGGAAGCCCTGGCCTATGATCTGATGGAAAAGAACGTCTGCACAAAGCGCATGGAGCTGACGATCGGATACGATGCGGAGAATGCCAAAAATGAAAAGATCCGGGCTGAATACAAGGGAAAATTCTATTTAGACGGTTACGGCAGGCGGATCCCGGACCATTCCCACGGCACGACCCACCTGGAGGACTATACCTCTAATGCTGCCCCGATTTGTATGGCTGTGCTTTCCCTATATGACCGGATCGTAAACCCGATCCTCTTAATCCGGCGGATCAATGTCTGTGCCTGCGACATTCTAAATCAGGCGGATGTACCTGTCAAGGAAGAAATCTATGAGCAGCTGGATCTGTTCACGGATTATACGGCAAAGGAAAAGGAACGGGCTGAGGAAAAGATCAAACAGGAAAAAGAACAGGCGCTTCAATCAGCTGCTCTTACTATAAAGAAGAGATTCGGGAAAAATGCTCTGCTGAAAGGGTCGGATCTTCTGGAAGGCGCCACCACTATCGAGCGTAACAACCAGATCGGAGGACACAGAGCATGAGCAATTATGACGATATCATTAACCATGAGCATCATGTATCCCGGACCAGACCGCAGATGGCCATGATCAACCGGGCCGCGCAGTTTGCTCCCTTTGCTGCATTGGTCGGCTATGATGATGAGGTCACAGAGACAGCAAGGCTTACCGAGGAGAAAATAGAGTTATCAGAAGAGAAAACCGCCCAGATCAATGCTGTTCTGCAGGGGGTTCAGTCCCGAATCGCTGAAAAACCTCAGATCATCATTACCTATTTCAGAAAAGACGAGAAAAAAACCGGCGGCTGCTATCTTCCGCTCTCCGGCGCGGTAAAAAAGCTGGATTTATACACGAAAAGGCTGCACATGGAAAGCGGCGAGGAGATCGCCTTTGAGGATATCGCGGAGATCGCCTTGGAAAGTCATGAGACGTAGAAATGCCGCACAGTCTATATAAAAGGCCATGCGGCATAGAGAATATTAACCCTGGGTTATCCTTTTTATCATTTTGGCGCGGCGGTCCTCGGGTAATTCTTTTATGAGATCATTTGCATATTCGATCTCCGTTTTAGGAATCATTTCGCCGGTTTTAGAATTATAGCGGAAAATGGAATGTCTTCGGTTATCCTGGGAGAAAACATGAGCACCATAGTGTTTTTTTGCGTTTTTCCAGTCCCTCATCTTTTTATTCTTCAAATCATTTAAAAAGGTATTGTTTGGATTCTGAACCGTGTAGCAAAAATTGTTGATGAAGACGCTGTATGTCTGGCTGACAGGCTCTTTTATTACAATGGTATGTAATATATTCCCTGTTTTCTCAAACACTTCGGGTTCAAGGATACCCAGTTCTCCTTTTACCAGCTCGTCTCTGCTCCAAGTCTGAGGAAATACCTCGATTTCCAGTTTCAACTTGTTTCCGAAGACTTTCTCCTTCAGCTTTTCAGAATGTTCGATCATTGAGTTGAAGACGTTCATTACCTCCTGTAAATTTGGCATAAAAATTTCGTTGTACTGCATTCCTTATTCCTCCTCCTCGTAATTTTTTTTAAGATCGTCTATAGAAAAGACAATCCCTTCGCAATAGATCCGCTGCATTAAATAAATCAGAAAGGTCTCGTGGGGAATGGTAGTCTCAAATCTCCACTCGATTCCTCCCTCCTGCCGCCAACTTTCTTCATCTCTCATTATTCCGATCTTGTTTGGCTTGTCTTCGTCCTCATGCCATTCTGAAAGCCCATCCCGGTCAAAGAAAACTGCTGGCTGAATGCTATCCGTATCGACCAAAGCTCCGTCAAACTCGAAATAATCGTCTTCACTTATGTACGCGATGACGTAGCCATTATCTCTAGCAATCTGCAGTTCATCCTCTGTAAATTGTAACAGGGAAATATCCGATTGTCTACCGTCGAGCATTTGGGCGTATTCCTTCAGATTCATATTTTCTTCTCCTTTCTCGTGGATTTGTTCTATGCACTGACTGTAACATAGAAAAATGTTCACGAGGGAAGAATTTTTTATTAAAAAAAAAGAAAATCGCACGATAGTCTTGTTTAAATCGCGCGATTTGTATATAATATATATAAAAAGCAAAGGAGATTTTGCTATGTCAATCACCGCAACAGAATTTAAAACTAATTTTGGCAAGTACCTCATGATGGCCGAGAGCGAAGACATATATATCACGAAAAACGGAAAAGTCATAGCCAAACTTACAAATCCCTACCAGAATCGTGTAGATATGGCACAGTCGTTGTTTGGAATTATTCCGGCAGATATTACCGCAGAGGAAGCAAGAGAAGAAAGGATTGAAAAAATATGAGGGCAATCATTGACACCTGCATTATAATAGATGCCCTGCAGAAAAGAGAACCATTTACGGCAGATGCAGAAAAAATCTTTCTTGCTGCGGCCAACATGCATTTTACCGGCTGCCTGACGGCAAAATCCGTGACGGATATTTACTATATCATGCATAGATCTCTGCACAGCAACGAGCAGGTACGGAAATCCTTGGAATCGCTGTTTCAGCTGTTCGAGATCGTGGATTCCGCTGCCATCGACTGCAAACGGGCACTATCCTCTCCCGTGTCTGATTTTGAAGACGCAGTAATGATTGAAACCGCTGCAAGGATTGAGGCTTGCATCATAACAAGAAATATGCACGACTATATGGACGCAGCAGTTCCCGTATATCTGCCTTCGGAATTTCTGAAAAATCTTGCGGAAGATTCTTGAAAACAGCGCCCAGATGTATTGACATAAAACAGAAAAATGGTATAATAAATACAGTTAAAGACAGAGAGAAATTCCATTTGACCAGCAAAGGGGATTCTCTCTTTTTTTGTTGGATGAAAGGAACGTTGAAAGGAGAAGATAGATCATGAGAGACCAGAAAAACTTATTAAAGGTATGGTTAGACAGAAAACTCACAGAGGAAATCAAGGAAGCGCTGCAGAGAAAAGATATTCCTAAGTATCACTGCATCAGGGAACTGCTTGCAGCCTGCGTGGAAATTTACGAAAAGGCTGAAGCCAACTTCATCAAGGAAGGCAAAGACCTCTCCGCGTATGGCGGCGGGGGCGCAGGGATCCCGATTACACCCCTGCAGAAGGAATTTTTACTTTCCCCGGAAGCAGAGGACATCTTCTGCACAAAAGAAATGCAGGATTTCCTTGGATATCTGCGTAAATACAGTATTCCCAAGCTTCATATTTAACAAAGGTCAAAAAGAGGACTGCCCCATAAATGGGTAACAGTCCTTTTTCTTTAGTCTTCATCAACGATAGGATACATCGTAACTACAGAGAAGGGCATTCCTGTATTGGTGTCACGCTCTCCACCACCGTAGATATTTTTGGTCAGTACAATGCGATAGGAACTGACTTTTTTTATTCCACCGTTGGGTAAAACCATCCTGCCGATGGGTCCATCAAAGGAAAAGTTTTCAAATTCCTTTTCCTGGATGGAATTATCCCTCAAATAAGGGATAAGGTTTTTCTCTATGAAATATTCGTCGCTGAATAAGTCATAGAGCAGGACATCAACGGTATTGCCATCCGTAAACGATGAAACAACCGCCTTTCTGTCCTGTTTCTTTCTCCTTAAAAGTTCTTCGTCGGATAACCCGACATGGTATGTGGAGATGTGCATACCATTAGACATATCTGCGTTTGCCAGATTCATACGATCCAGTTTGCGCAGAATCTCATTTGCTAAATGATCCATGATAATCTCCTTATGGTACACTCGCCCTCCGGTAGGCTGTGTCTAACACCGCCTACAGTGGCGTATGATCCCATTTTCCGGAGGATCATGTTATTGAAAGAAAAAGTTATGAAACTGCTTTCCATATTCCACCAATGCACTGCAGCTTTACGCCGGCATCTGCCGCCTCTGCTACTGCCTGTGCAATGGTTTTCTCCCATCTGCTCACTACGCTGGATATATACTCCTGTGCAGTTTTACAGTTGGTTTTAAACCGACGGCTCATACGATCCTTAGCCGTTTCTGTTTCGATCTGTGCCTCGATTGCAAGACGGTTTAATTTCTTAATGTAATAGTTAGCCATAATAGACTCCTTTCTACTGATTGAATCAGTTTGCTGCATTTTAAGAAAGGCACGAAAAAAACAGCCTATAAATAGCCTGTTTCACGTTTCCTTTCGGTTGCTCTATTTTAACCGCTATAAGCGGATTGTTAAGGTTAATATATAAAAAAGCAGCGAATCCGAGGACCCTCTGCTAAAATTTTAAAATGATAAAATTAAAAATATTTTATATTTTGATTATAACCCTCCCCCATAATTTTGCAAGTGTTTTCTGCAAAAACAACCATTTTAACCCTGTTTTCAGCCTTGTGAAAAAAGTAGCGCCATCGCTCTGGTAAAGTAAGGCGCTACTTTTAGGTTTTACCCTGCTATTTGCAGTTTTGCCATATAACTTTTAGTTTGGTTACTATGCTGTTTTGGAGCTTATCGAAACGTTTCCAATACCTTACGCGGTCACAGGCTCCTTTTCATTTGCTTTTTCCTTCTTTTTTCCTGTCTTCTTTACTTTTTCCGCAAAATCTTCTGCCTGTGCGATCTGAAAAGCGTCTGAGATATCATCCTCTTTTGACACATCTTCCAGCGGCTTAGGCGCATAATCCACTTTACGGACCACGATGCCATACTGTGCCGCTTTGTATGTGACAAACTGCTGGAACTCGTAAATTGCCCAGTTATTCAATACCCTGTCTTTGGTATTAAGAGTTTCCTCAAACTCCAGATTGATATATTTTGCGGAATTTTCTACAGCAAAGTCCACTATTTTTCTGGAAAGGTAATGATTGTAAGTCCGGTTAAAATTCCGCTCATATTTGTGGAACTTCTCGAAGGGCTTCATCTTCTTGTTGTAGCCGTGTCCGCCGGCATTGGAGGTAATAGTACACTGAAGACGGTAGCGCTGTTCATGGATCTGGGCGCGTTTGCGTCTGATCTCCTCAGTATGCCCTACTAAAAGATAAAACGGCTTCTTCGTTTTATTCTGTGCTGCATTGAGAACGCAGACTGCGGGAACGGTACGCCCGAGAAATACGCCGACTGTTTTATCTTCTTCCAGACTGACCTCCCTCTTCGGGATCTCCATACACATATTCAGGATGATCTTTGTGCCGGAGATCTGGATGGTCGATCCGCCTACCGTATATTCTTCCTCAAAGATTCTCTGGATCTCTGTCCTGAGTGCCTGAGACCGGTGAGGAGAACCGAAAACCAACTTAAAAGTAATATCGTTGGCAAATTTAATGAATACCTCCAGATCGGTCTTATAAAGATGTTCGAGAAATTCCTGATGGGATCCGTAATTGTGATAGAGTCCGCAGTCCGCCAGGGACTGTGACCTCAATTTAACATAGTCCCCGTGTACCAGGAGCGGTCCGTCCATACGGTAGGAGGGAAGGGAAATCTTTCCGTAAAGAAGCCCCTTCTTACAGGCTGTTGCAAAGTCCTGTTTTACTTTCATAGAAAGGCTGCTGGTAGAAGGAAGACCTTTCGGGAGTTTAATAGATGCGTCATAAGCACTTCCCTTTTTACTTGTGCTGATTCTGGTATAAAGTTTGTTCAACTCTTTCCTGTCTTCTGCAGATACATCCTGAACGGCCTCCATATACAGGGCTGTCATAAATTGATTCATTGCCTTATTCTGGTTAAAAGCGCCATCCCGCAGATAACTATAGACTCTGTTTACTTCCTCTTTATCCCCTACGGGAATAAGTTGGATTTTTCTGTTTAAAAACATAGTTTCTATTAAGCCTCCGTCTTCACTGCATTATTCATCCAACTCCAAATATACATAATTTCGCATTCTGAATTTGGTTACTATTTATTTTTATAGGTTTCTGAAACCTCATAACAAAGTTTTGGTTGAGTGTCACTTAGACCTCACCCTCCGGACGCCAAATCGCCCGTTATAAATCAGTTATACTGTCTGCTCTCTGATATGATCCAACTCGAAAGGAACAGCACCTTCTCCGTCTGAGATCCACCGGATCAGACAGCGCTGGATATCAAATTCTATGGCTCTCTGCGTCAAGGAATTATTTCTTGCACAGTACATCCTTAGATTATCCATATTGTAGGGAATACCCATATCATTCAGCACAAGCTGGATGTAAGCCAGTTTTTCACTGTTATCCAGGTCCTTCAGTTCCTTTTTGATGGAGAATCTGCTTTTCAGAGCATCATCCATGATATCGATCCGGTTCGTACAGCCGATCAGGATGGCATCCACCTGTCTGCGCTTCATCAGATCGAGCTCCTGCATGATCGTCACGGTGATTCTGCTGATCTCTCCGCCAGTGGCCGCGCTTTCCGTTCCTCTTTTTTGGGAAATAGCATCAATCTCATCCAGCATGAAGATCGCCTTGGTCTTGGACATATACTGGAAGATATCACTGATGATTCCTGCGGTTTTACCGAATACACCGTCAAACAGTTTGGCAAAGTTGATATAGACAAAATCAAGGTCAAAACAATGGGCCATATACCGGCCGAAGGTCGTTTTCCCTGTACCGGGAACGCCGTAAAGCAGTGTACTGTTCAGATAATAGACCCCGTATTTAACCAGTTTATCTTTCACTTTCTGCGCATTTCGCACATCCTCAATGATTTCGACCTGCGTTTTGGAAACAAAGTACCTGGCCATCGGGAAATCATCACAGTATTCCGCTACAAGGTATGGTGCTATATGTTCCGGAATTTTTAATCTTGTTTTTGACATGTATTATCCTTTCTAAAACCTTGAAAAATGATCTATCAATTTCTATTTCGGCTGTCTGCAGTTTTGCTCTGCAGAAGAAACGGGCCTTTAACAGGCCTTTTTATCTGAGAAACTTACTCTCTTCACCGCTGTACAGAAAACGTTGAATATATTGTTCGTTCGATACAGAATCGGACGTTGACTGAAATGCTTTATACCACTTTTTTGCCAATTTACCCATGGGTAAGGCCAAGATAAGATTAATATCTCTTTCACCCATTTCGATATCCGATATACGCTGTTCTTTATGATAACGCGTATCGATATCTTTTTTATCTCTTAAATAGAGCCATACGATTTTGGCAGCCAGAATCAAATCCAAGATCCAAATGGATGTAGTAATGATGGGAAACTGCATAATAAATTTAATTAAATCATTATCTATGAATGTAAGACAAAATAATATATATCCTCCAAGTATTCCGCCAATTGACAACCCGGTTAAAAGGTAATTAAAAAAAATCAAGGTATATACTGATACGACCGCTAAGCTCAAAATCCGTGAACAGATCATATAACATAGGGATCAAAGTTGAAATCAGAAAAAATAAAATTAGTGCGCCTATAAAAAACGTAATTTTCATCGAAACCTAAACGGCGGAAACCGTATTCTCCTTTCTGCTAGTATATTTGTGGATTCTTCCACAAACAAATGGGGTAATGCGCGGGCGGAATATATTATCCCGCCCGGCGTTAGGTGTCCATCCCAGATATTGTTATCAGGGGGGGGTCTTGAACGCAGCATTGTTTCTTCCCCACAGAACTGGGCACAGGTAAAATCACGCGGAAATTGCCTGCGCCGCGCCATCTTTTTCAATCTCCTTCTTTAATGCCGCCATACGATCACTCACATCTGTATGATCTGAATACTGATCTTTCAGATCCTCCATCTCCGTCTGCTTCAGATCCAGTTCGGCCGCAGCCTGCGCCGCATAAAGCCGCTTGTTCGCCTTTTTCTCCCACTCGTTTACGCTTTTTGTGCCGTCAGTACCATCAGGCATCTTGAACCTGGATATACGTTCTGTTGCCTTAGCCACAGCTATGGTCTGCTTGATCGTATCAGACTTCTGCTCCAGAAGGTCCAGCTCATTCTGCATCTTCGCGTATAACTCGTTCATTTTTTTTGCGTTGGCCTGCGCCGTCTCGTACATGCGTTTCGCCTGGTTGAGGTTATTCTCGCGATCCGCCTCCACGCGCAGGAACTTTTCGGCATCCTCCTCTTTTCCGGCCTTAAGTGCCTTCTTTGCGCACTTGTGCAGCTCATCCAGATCCTTTTTCACAGACTCGAAAGTATCCTTGGCAATCTTCTCTTCCGCCATCACCCGCGCTGTTTCCAGTTTAGTTTCAGCCAGGTTTTGCCTTGTCTGCCTGATCTGGTCCGCAAGCATCACCTCCGGATCCTCACACTTGTCCAGTACATTGTGGACATTTGCGGAAAAAATTGACCTGATTCGATTACAAATCCCCATGTTTTCCTTTTCCTCCCTTTCCTTTTTCCTCCAGATCAAAATATACTGCTATTTTTCCGTAGCATTTTCGGTACACACCACCTCCTCTTTTGTGTCGACAGGACTCTCTTCCTGTATGGTCATTGCCATTGCCATGTGAAGATCCTTTAAGAACATCCTTGCACAGATGCTCTCTGCCAGGTGTGCTTTATTCGGCCCGTACAGGAAGAAAAAGAATGCTGCAAAAGAACACATAAGAACAGGAAAATTCGATTGCACAAACTGCAGCACAGCCGGACACCTGTTAAAAAGGATCGTACAACCCGTGATGGAGATGCAGGTGAAATAAATACAGAAGAGAAAAGATAAAATATCACCAAACGGATTCTTTTTAAAATATCCTTTTAAGAATCGATACACAACGGCATAGATAGTTGTGGACGCCGCGATCACGATAGCAAATACAGGATTGAAGCAGTGCAGCACAATGACCAAAAGCAACATTTCCAGGAAAACCGGAATGATCCTGTAAATGAGATTGCTGATCAGAAATTGTATCTTGAAGCTGCGGTGAGCCATGACTTCCTTTTTATATTCTGCAAATATGACGTCAAACATCTCATGCGCATTTTCTTTCGTGATCCTTTGATTTTCCGTGATTTCATTCAGATCCATGATCATCCTCCTTCCTTCCCCTTTCCGGTATAATGTATATTATATCCGCAATATCCATTTTGTCAATATAGATTTACATATTTTTTAGGATTTAGGAATTATTATGGAGTTTAAAACTAAAAATCCCGGCGGTCTCATTTGCCGTCGGGATTTCTAGTGATGAAATATGAAAGGATTTCAACATACGGCTTCTCGGTATGCTGAAACACCGGTGCAGGGAACCGACCCCTGCTATTGAAAACATTCATTTTCAATCTTTCCAAACAAAACCGGCGCGTGACTAAACGAAAGTCAGAACGTTTAGTCACGATGCAGGGTGTGCATTAGAAGGAGTTCAACCATGATCAGGTGGAATCACTGGTACCGCAGGAAACGTCACAAAATTGTTCCTGTCTTTGTTTCTTCCGGGTCCTTCTGTTACCCGTGGACGTCCATTTCCCGTTTCCACCGATGCGGCAACCGGACATTGAAATCCGGCCTTCCGATATCTGATACAGGTGGCCTTCCTCTATCTGATACTGGCGTATCGCCCCTGATACCTTTGCCGCCTTTCCAAACTACTAGTAAGCCAAAAAGGAGATTACATATTGTATATTATACAATAATGAGGCCTTTGTCAAGAAGTTTCTGCAAAAATCATTTATCGGTGACATTTCTTAAGCCGCGTACCGCTTCATTATTGTAAAAGCTGTCTGTAAAATCAGTCAGTTCCAGCATGGCATCCTGTCCGGACAGTTCCGGCTTATAGCTTCGTGCGCTTGTCATGGCATCCCAGGCATCCACTACGGAAACAATCTGCGTTTCCTGCAAGAGTCCGGTCACTTTATTTCCATCCGGATACCCTGTTCCATCGATATGCTCATGATGATGCAGGATGATATCAAGCACCGTATTTCCATATCCCTTCATCATGGCAAGTTCATACCCGTACACCGGATGAAGCTTGATCTGTTCAAACTCCTCCTGCGTCAGAGCCCCCTTCTTTTCCAGAATAGAGAGAGGGATTTTGATCTTACCAATGTCATGCAGCACTGCTCCTTTTGCCAGATCGATCAGCCTTTTCGAATCCATGCCCCAATTATACCCGATCTGCACAGACATAAAGGCAACATTCAGGCAGTGTATAAAGGTACGTTTGCTGTATTTATTTAAGGAACAGAGCAGGTCTGCAGTATCCGGTTCAATAATGATCCCGTCAAGCAGGATCCTTGCTCTTTGTTCTATCGATTTTTTCTCCATTCTGGCCTCCTGAACACTCATACTGTTTTTTAGTTACATACTCTTTTAGAATCCGGTACGCCCCGCAGTCATAGTAGGCCTGGTTTTCCTCCATGCAGATCGTTCTTCTGCCCGTGCGGACTGCAGCAGCGCCTGTTGTCATGGATCCGGCGAAGGGATCCAAAATGATATCCCCGGGGTCCGTGTAAGTCTTTATCATTTTTTCCATCAGGGCAAGCGGCTTCTGTGTAGGATGCAGACTTTCTTTTTGGGTGTCCTTCGCATATTTCCAGATACTGGTGGGATACCGTTCCGTACTGTCATAGCTGTGATTTTCGATCCTGTCGTAATTACTGCTGTTTCTGTTATGCTGATGGTTCGCAAGGCTTGTTTTCCTCTTGTGCCCAACCGTTTTCTGCGGATGATAAACCGGCTTTTTTTTATAGAAGACGCAGATGTCCTCATGACTGCGAAGCGGCATCCTTCCAGCGTTCTGGAATCCTGTCGGCTGTGTTTTCTCCCAGATCAGGTTGTAGCGCCACATGGCACGGTTGCTGTCCATCAGCCTAGCCGTAAACATCCCGTTGGCAAACAGGATGATGGCGCCGTTATCCTTGATGATCCTTCTAAAGTGGGTCCACAAGCCCGGCAGTCTGTGCTCTTTATAATAGGCAACCGCCTCTTTGCAGGAACCCTGTCCGGTATGATAACAGTACAAAAGATATTCCTCTTTCGTCATAGGGATCTCTTTTCCGGGTAAAACCACATAATCTTCCAGGGGAATCCAGACATCCCATCGATTCTTTGTCTGTCCGTAAGGCATATCTGTCATAATGCAGTCAATCGATTTGTCAGGGATCTGCTGCATCAGGAAAAAGCAGTTCCCCTGCCATATCTCAAAAGGGTTATTCTCAAACATACCACATCCTCACAGTCCTGCGTTTTCCGCAAAGCTTAAAAAGGCGACGCCAAATTTATGGAAGACATCTCCGATCTTTTTCTCTCCGTTGATATAAGGGGCATACTCCATCCGGGCCGGATGATCCTCCTTAAGATGGAGAAAAAGATCGTGAAAACCGATGCCATCCCCAAAGCGGATGTAGCGCTTGATTCGGCATATAGCAGCGTCCATGTGCGGACATCCCTGTATGTATAACAGAGTACATAAGATCAGATGCCGGCTGTCCCGGTCGATGGAACTAAAATCTGTCTGCAGCTGATTGACGGCTTTTTTTAACTTCATCTGGGATTTCTGCGCTTCATGATCGCTTAACTCCTGGGCAAGCTGCAGGGACGTATACTGTCCATAAGTCAATCCTTCCTCTCTTGCTTTTATGCCGATATCCCTGATCTTCTCCATGTTGTTCTTATTTTTCTTTTTTCTGGCTGCAGCCACCGCTTTTTTTGCCGGCTGCCTCTTCTCGTATTCATCCCAGTATGCCATTTGATTTCCTCCTCGATTTATTTCTGATAACGATAATAGGCCGATACCAGCCTTTCATCTGTGGTATCCACATTTCCCTCACCAATCTCCAGAACGTACTCCGGGCAGCCGTTTGGCACGGCATAGAATGCATAAAACTCCGTATCCGAGATCGGAATATCATACGATCTATGGGGATACGTAATGCCACGGTACCGCAGGTCATCTCCATCCATGCCCCGCAGCTTTACATTGATATAGCCCTCCGTATTTCCGGGGAAAGAAACGGTATAATGCACTGCCTGCCACGCACATCCCTCCGGCGCCTCAAAATACTCACCATAGACGGCACCCTCAGCAAAAGCATTCTGAATGATATCCCTGGCTTCTTTTCCCGTCAGGATACGGTCTGCACAGACTTCCACTTCTCCAAACCACGGCGTTTGAGACAGCAGCGCTGTCGCGTATGCCTTTTTCCCGGGCGGGAGCAAACTGTAGATATCCGACCGGTATACGGTTCCGTCCACAGATGCCTGTGCCGGTCTTTGGTTATCAGCCTGGACCGGTTGTTTTTCTTTGGCCTGTACGACCGGCTTAGGAACAGTTTCCTGATCCGAATCCGAAAAAGTTTCCGTTTCCGGGCTTTCTTCCGGGCTATCATCCTCCGGAGCCGTGATTTCCTCCACTTCTATGACTTCCAGCGGTTCCTCCGGCAGCATATCACTGATCTTTGTTTCTTCAGCTGACGGATCCGTTCCTTCCTCTTCTGCGCTGCCGGGCTCCTCTTCTGGGAGAACGGCGTTATCACTTACGCTTTCGTTCTTTTGGTCCGTTTCCGGACTTGCCGCGTCGGAGGTGTCCTGCTGTGGCCTGTTTTCACTGACTGCTTCCGCCTCCCCGCCCAGGGAAACTGCAGGGGGTTTCTCCTCCTGTTGCTCCGGCGGATCACAGGTTGTCACGGTAGCCGCCATATAGGTAATAACCTCTTTTGTTTCATCCGGAAGCTCCTTAAAGTCTTCTCCCCTGGTGCCGACAAACACCGCCCATTCTTCCGTGCCATCCGACAGGTAGGAAAAACGCCCGGCGAAGTCATTGTACAGTTCACTGGTAACGGCCACCTGGGCTGTCACGGTAGCAGACAGCTTGTAGACCCCGTTCTTCTCATCCTCTACAAAATCCAGTTTTTTCCTGGGGCTTGTAAAGTAGATCCCCATGATATTGCCGTCCTGCACAGCAGCAAGCTTGTCATCTGCATCCCGAAGGCCGAAGGAAACACCTTTTTCCGCTACATAAACGATGGAGTCCATCTGGAAAATAAAGTAACGGTTCCCGCCGTCCTTATACACATAGGTCTGGTCCGGCTCAAAGGACATATCCTCGGAAATATTGGTAACGGCGGTAGCATTTCTGGCGACATCGCTCATAACGTCAAAGCAGATGCCGTCCACCGCCGTGATGCTGGTATAGCCGTCTTTGCCGCTGTCATAGATTTCTTTATTTTTCCCGCAGCCCGTTAAGAGAAGCACGGTCAGCGCTGCCATTGCACGAATCCATATCTTTTTCTGTCTCATTTTCACGCCTCGTTTATGCCGGAGCAGAAGTAAAAGAGGGATCTGCCCCGTAGATTTTCTTACAAAGCTTTAAGATCGTTTTTTCAAATACGCCCTTTTTATCAAGGTCTGAAAATCCCACAACCACCCTGTTTTCATGCATGGGCGCCAGGATGCAGATCCTGCGTATGATATTCTTATCCTGGTCACTGTAGGATGCCTGATCGAAGAAAAGGATACTGTCGTGCACGGATTTTAACATCTCATAATTGATCTTTTCTGACCGTTTAATTTTGTTATTCAGATCCGATCCCCACTCGTTTTTCCCAAGGATATACACCGTTTTTTGGGGATTCTTATCAAAAGTTTGTCCGACCAGCTTTTTTAGGTCTTTTTCTCTGTTATCCCTGTTCTGATCCCCGATATATACCGATACATAAGCCATGTCCATTTTGTGTCTGTCCTCCTATTCTTCCACCGTGATGATATCAACGTCTTTTACGTCTTCGCTCAGGTAATAGTCCGCTTCCAGGATCCTGGTATCCGGGTAATGGTACACATTGATCTGGTACTCTCCGGCCGGCAGGTAGGCGAAATTGTATTCCATGATCTGGACAACATCGTTATATGATCCGCTCTTTTTAACCATTTCGCAGCTCTTCCCGCTTTCATCCGTGATCTGGGCCGTTACCTTTCCGCTGCCTTCGTACTTCAGGGTAAAGACAACACCTGTCATATCTTTGTCAAAGTTAAGGTTATAAACCTCTTTTGTCGCTTCGGCATCCTCCTCATTGGATACGATCTGCACATCCATGACGGTCATGCTCTGCGGGGTCAGGTTCACCAGCCACTCTCCCGGCATGGATTCCTCCATGTCGCAGAGGATTTCTCCGGTGTCCTTTTCCGTTTCCACTTTCATCTGCCTGCCGTCCGGTGTTGTTAAAAGCATCGTGACCCGTCCAGACACATTGGTTACGGTATTGGGATCAAAGGTGGCTTTGACTGACATATTTTTCGTGGCATAATCCAGGTGAAAGACAAACTGCTGTGAATAAGCCATGATCTGATCTTCCTCTGTCTCATAAAACGGGATGTTATAGTCGATCCCCGCCGTATCACCGTCTGATTTTTTGAAGTTGTAATACTTAAAGAAACCCTGTCCGGCTATGTCATAATAGCCGCACTCCAGGTCATCCGGCAGCCTGATGGAAACATAGCCGTTTTTCGTGATCTCGATATCATTCAGCGAATAAATCTCATAGCTCTGGAAAAAGTGGGTATCCGCCGTAACCGTTGCGGTACCGTAGTAGGTGCCGGCATAATAGGTGATTTCATATTCTGCATCCTTTTCCATGCCGGTGATGATGCCTGCCTCATTCAGCATGGTCTCATTCACCGGAACGCCGTTGATGGTCTCGATCAGGATGTTGTCGGATTTATCCGTTTCAAACGCCTCCCGCGCAGAGGTGCCTTTCACTGTTGCAGATGTCGCCTGAAAGGAAATGTAGCCGTCTTCAAATTTTGCACCATGCAGGGCAATGGAAAATCCGCAATCCTTGTACCGTTCCAGGGTCAAAGCCTCTTTGTCGATTTTTTTGCCCGCCCTGGCAAGCAGCTCGTTTTCATAATAGGACGGTAACAGGGTTTCATCTTTCCCTGCCCAGACGCATTTGGTGGCATCCAGGTCCTTACTGCTGGCTGACCTTGCCAGATCATGCACCTCATAGAACTTCGTACCGTCCTTGACGTAATAGACATCTGTCTTCAGTTCGTCATCATCTATGGCTTTCAGCCTGTATTTAGCGGTTTTATCCTGGAAGATCTGCTTCTCGCAGCCGGACAGAAACAATACCGGCACCAGAAGAAGAAACAGAACAACGGTCTTTCTGAAATAAGTGGATTTCATAAAATTTCCTTTCCAAAGGATCTACTGGTTTATGATCTTCTGTATGGACAGAAGAGAACATCTGTACTTGCCGCACAGTGCCCTGAGGGACATATTCTTCTCGTAATATTCTTTTCTGATCTTTTTCTTTGTTTTCTCATCGAAACGGTTGCTGCTGCGGCCCTGTTCCTTGCATTCCCGGTAATGATCTTTCCGGCTGACAAG
Source organism: uncultured Lachnospiraceae bacterium (assembly GCA_947624025.1). Lineage (GTDB taxonomy): Bacteria > Bacillota > Clostridia > Lachnospirales > Lachnospiraceae > UBA3282. Next base: position 19,980 of record CANQIJ010000001.1, read on the forward strand.
GTACAGGTTGTCATAGGCGGCATTGGCCGTGTCGCCGTCCTTAAACCGAAGGACATTTAACGCCGTATCCGCCGGCACATCGGAAAACAGGTTATAGACAAGAAGCGCTTTATTCTTCTTAACTACCTTGCCCTCGATCGTCAGGGATATATGGGAGTTTGGGTACGTAAAATAGTAGCTTTTCAGTTCCTTGCCCCGCTGGGAAAGGACCCTTCCGTCCCGGTACACCCTGTATCCGTGATACAGCACCATATCTTTTTCTTTGTTATCCTGCATAACTGTTACCACCTTCTGTGATTGTGTTTCTTCAGATCGGTAAAAAGTTCCAAGGCTTCTTTGTCTTCTGCATCCGATGTCTGCCTGGCCTTGTTCTGTTTAGCGGCTTTTATCCTGGGAGCGCTTCTATCCGGCATAGTGTTCGCATTTCTGTGCACAGCCGCCAGTTCCTGTTCAAAAGACTGTCTCAGTCTGACTAAACGGTCGATCTGCAGACGTTCCAGCCTGTACAGCACCAGCAGATAGAGCATGTACAGAAAAAACAGCATAATCACGATCATCCAGACCGATATCCGTCCGGCGGTTGTATCCCGGATCACAGCAAGGGTTTCGATGTGCTGCCCTCTGATCATGTTTTTCACCCGCTTTCTTACAATTTTTCCCTAAGTCTTCCGGACAGGAACCGGTAAAGGAGTTCATCTAAAAGCTCTGCCTCATACTCATCATCAAAGACACCCTTAAGCCTTCCCTTTAAGACGTTACCGGCTGCGGCGATCAGTTCGTCGGCCGGCATGAACCGCATATCCTTCAGGTCATCCAGAGCCTCACTGCGTTTTTTGACGCAGTAAATCATTTTCAGGGCCTCGATGATCAGCTCGGCCGGATACTGGGCATCCAGTGCCCGGTTGACGGATGCAAAGAATTTCTGGGTATCCTGGCTGTATTTCTTTTCGGTCGTGTCATTCAGCACACCGTCTATCATGGCATCAATGGATGCGGAAGGTTCCGCTGTTTCCAGATACGAGACCAGTTTGTCCATATCCTTTGCCAGAGTGTCATTATGGGGGAGCATCTCTCCGCCGTAAGTAATGAACAGCCCCGGCGATCTTCCCGGACGCACTTTGACCCGGTAGGTATTCTTCTCCATAAAGATCCCTAACAGGGTATCCTGCCAGATATCTTCCTTGACAGGCTCTTCCGACAGGGTTTCCCCGGAATCCTTGTCGATGACAAGCTTTTTCCCGATAATGACGGTAACAAGATCCTTGCCGTTTACCTGCCGGATACTGTTCTGCTCCACCTGCCAGTCATAGGGGGATATTTTAAACGGCTGGTATACTACATGGCTTTCCATACGTTTCTCCCTTCTAAAATGCGTTGCCATATTCTTCCGTGCTGCCTACGTACCCGCCGTAGGAGCCTGAGATTGTTTTGGGAGCGTGGGCAGAGAAAAAAGTCACAAGCCTGGTTGCAAAAGTAGGCTCCTGCAGTTCAAACGTCACCTGGATATAATCCCCATTCTTCAGCGGGTAGTTGTGGAATCCTGCGGACCCGTCGCCGGCAAAGATATAATCCAGGATCTCATCCTGATAGTAGGCGTTATAGGCATTTACAACTTTTCCGGTCGTCCGGCCTGCATCATTTGTCTGCGGCACGGAGGTTTTGGATTCATGCCGGATTGACACATTGTACAGGTTGTTGGTTGCATGGATCCGCTGCATCATCTCCGTATAGGACTCTGCGGAGATATAACCGGACGCCCTGGCTTTATCAACGAACTCCACCACGGCATCATTGCAGTAACTCTGTGCATTCGCATCCATCTTCAGGCATAAGGAACTCATCCCTAATAGAGCGACCAGAAAGATGCCAACTACATAATTGACCGGTGTTAAAAACTCTTGAAACATACCAATTACTCCTTTTTACGGTTCGATGACGACCCAGTTTCTGATGACTTCCTTGATTTCATTTGACACTTCTCTCCGCATTTCCGGCGTAATCCCCGGATACAAGTTTCATACTTTTCCCTTTCTTTGACTTAGCGCAGCCTGTACAGAACCTTTACCAGTTTCCCGTCCTGGTCAACGGTATAGGTTTTTTCGTACTGTCTGGTTACGGAGATTAAGTCCGCCAGATCACGCGGTACGCCGAATTTTGCCATATAATCAAAGATATCCTCTCCTGTTGGTGTCCTGTAGCGGTTGACGACCTTATCATTGATCTGGACCGTCACGGTTCCGTCATACGTCAGGAGCTCTGTCAGTACAGCGGCACCGGACAGATACAGGTTGCTCTTACCAACGCCTGTTTCATACCCCTGCGGGGATTCATAGTCTTCGTATGTGGAAGAAATATCGATCTTCCTGTCAACGGATGCATTGACTTCCTGTTCGATCTCTTCATTTCTCTCCGTGATCTGAAAGATCAAAAAAAGGATCGCGATGCAAGCAAAACTCTCTGCGGCAATTAGATACAATTTATAGAGTATTGAGCTCATTTAATGGCACCTCCGGCACAGGGATGTGGTGTCCGGACTGACCGGATACCACATCCTTTTTCCCGATCTACGGCTGCGTCTGCACCGTAAAGATGATGTTCGTGATCGTCCCGTCAGAATCCCTGACGCATTCGCCTAAAAACTTGCTTCCGGGATTGATATAATACTGGGAGGACTTGTCTCTTGTATTCGCTATGGAAAGATCCGAGGGTGTTGCTAAGTCCGGCCCGGTAAAGATATAGTTATTGGTTCCCTTGCTTGTCGTGACGGTGATGCAGACATCATCGGTGGAATCAAAATATTTGATCGCGCTTACGACATCCGATCCGGTGACGACCGCCCCGTCATACCGGGTATAATCGCTCTCTTCTACTGCGATGGACATACCGGTCAGTTTGTCGTTGGCACTTTCCGTGAAATCCTTGCCCTTGTTGATGGAATTAAACAGGACGCCGAGCAGGATCAGGGCCCCGATGACTACGCCGCCGATTGCAATTACTTTTTCAATGATTTCTGACATTTTCTTCACTCCTTTTTTTTAAATGAATTTACAGGTACGTGTGGTTGGAGTGTTCTATGTCAGGTGATTGCCGCCTAAATGGAAAGATCCATGCTCATGTACATCTTAGCCGCCAATAGGAGCATAGGAAGCATGAGATACAGCACCAGGCTCATTAAGAACGGTGCCATGGCGATAAAGCCGCCCGTCCTGGATCTTCTGTGGATCAGATCCTCTGTCCGCTGTTTCCGGTTTTCCAGGGAATACGCCCTCTCGATCTCCACGTTGGAAAAAGCAGTTTTCAAATCGGTAGAGTCGATCATAAGCAGGCTGTCCACAAACCGTCTAAAAGCATCATTGCTTTCGGAATCCTTCAGCTTTTCCAGAGCCTTCTGTTCGCCGTTCTCCATCTCATTGATACAGTCGTCAATGCTTGACTTGAAGGAATAAGCGAACATACTGAGCCATTCCATGATCTCATCCAGCTTGATGCCGTCTGCATTACTTAAGATCAGCACAAGCGTATTAAACTGGTTCACCTCGTCATCCTTGTTCGTGGTGGAGATCTTGATCCGGAACTTTAAGTACCACAGCGGAACATAATAGGCGATCGCGGCGGCAGCTAAGGAGATCAGCAGGATGTACCATTTGTAATAGGTATTCTTATAGGCTGTCAGTTCCCGGATCACCTCATCTGCTATGATGTTGGCGTATTCGTCATTATGGATGCCGTCCTGTTTGATCTGTTCTGCCATCGCTTCCCGGTCTAGGGAAGACACCCTTTCGCCCTTGTTGGACATGATATAGTTCTTTGCCGTTTCCTCCATCGTCTGCAGGTATTCCTCGTTCGGAACGATGCTTTCGTCAAATTCCGCCACGTAATCCTTAAGCATGGTCAGTTTCTCATGCACCGAGGTAAAGACCATGGAAGTATTGATGCAGAGGAATGCGGCTGCTGCAAAAAGGATCTGTTTGGCAACAAAAGCTTTCGGACCAGTCTGGTCGCCTACTTCCTTTAAATCTTCATTCAGGTTCAGGTAGTACATGTACCTGTGATTGACGATCCTGTTCAGCATCTTGGACAACGGCCTGAAGCCGGCGATCTTACTGAAGATCGATTCTCTTACGATCTCACCGCGCTGCCCTTCTTTTAAAACATCGATCATATAAAAGCAGGCAAAGGATACCAGAAAGATCAATACCATTAGCGCTTTTCCCGGCGTAGATTCATAAAACGCACGGGTTTCCGGCATGTTGCTGCAGGACCAGATCTGAAGCGGCTTCAGCAGAAAGATACTGATGATGCTGACGCTCTGCATGGTCCGGAATGCCGAGTAAATCAGGTTTTTTTTCAATATCTCCTGACCGATCTCCTCCTCCAGATAGGAAAGGCTCTTTAAGAATCCCTGCTCACCATTTGAGTATTCCTTTGTCGAGGAAGCAATGGATAGCATTAACAGAAGAAACCGGTTCGGGCTCATCTGCGTGTACTCTTCCGTATCCTCTTCAAAGGTCGGGGATACCAGGATGTTATAGATCTTCTCTAAGTGCAGGCTGATCTCATAAGGTACGTCTTCCAGCGCATCATAGATGGAATCCTCCACGTTCCAGCAGGAGGTATAATTATGACGGATCGTGGACAGCGCATCTTTTAGCTGCACCAGGATCGTGTACTCCTTTTTAGAGTATGAGGTCTGGATGTTCTGATAAAAGATCACGAACGCCCCTGTCAGACCCATGATCAGATACCACAAATCGCCCCTGGTGAAATAGACCGTAAAGCCCGAAAGGAGCACCACGATCAGCAGATTTTTCAGCATCACCTTCGTGGCTTCCTTATTGACGCTCATCATATCCGCCGGATATACGGATTCGGTATCAATAATGACTTTATGGAAAATGCGGTTTAAACCCGGCGTCACCAGAAACAGGCGGTAGAAGAAATGCAGCCTGTTCCTGCCGCTGTGCTTATTTAAGGCATTCGCCTTGTTGATCCGTTTTTCCCTGTGTTTTCTGGTTGCGGATAAATAGATTCCGACCCCGATGAAGATGACTGCAAAACAAAGCAGAGCAGCCATCCAGTTGTCATATCCCATTTTTACGCTCCCTTCTGTCAGGATACCTGTGCTTCATCCGGCAACAGTTCCTCCACCGGATCCGGCAGATCCCCAAAGAAATCGCCCTGATAGGGATTCCTCTTGATCGCCTGTATCATGTTCATGTCTGCAACAAACTGCTGTTCTTCTGCCGCCGTCAGTTTGGATTTGATGTCGTTCAACATCTCGTCACTGGGGAGCTGCACAAAGACAAACTCGCCGTTTTCAAACCGTACCAGGTCCCGGCACTCAAAGAGTTCTCTGTCGGTCTGCCGCTTCCAGTATTCCTTCTCATCCTCTTCATGGGTAGCTGCTGCTTTTCTGTCGGAAGGATACTTTACATTGGTCAAAGGCACGACTTCCGTGATCCGCTCCAGGTAACGGTGTCCCTTCTTGTTTTCCATGTGCAGGTCGATGTTTAAGATCTTGGCCGACATCTCCACCGCTTCTTTTTTATCCCGGTAGATCCCGACGACAGGATCTAACAGGTTGTTCGCAAAGGACAAGACCAGATCGTAGGTCGTCTTCGCATGGTGCGTAAACATCGTAAACAGGGATGCTACCATGGAAGTCTGGATAACGAAGTTTGCCTGGATCGCCTCTGCCACCTCACCGATGATATTCACATCACCGGAGGTTTTTTTCTGGAAGTTTAAGCCCTCCTGGGAGCCGATCGACTCCGTTTCCTGCATGGAGATGATGTTCCGGTAGGGATACGCGTAGTTTAAATTTAACTCCGCTGATATCTCCTGCACACGTAAGGACAATCTGGCGTCAATATACCGGACCAGGGATTTTAAGGTCACGGTTTTTCCGGAGCCCTGTGCACCGGTGATGGCAATGGTTCGCTGGCCCTTAATGAGCCACTTGATCATAGTAAGAGCGATCAGGTTGTTGTTGCCCTTGATGATGTTTTCCGGAGCAAGGGACGGCGCTGAGTCAAATTTACGGGAGATAAAGAAGTAAGTATTGACGAAGGGCGGCCGTGCCACAACCACACGGGAGCCGTTACGCATCGTAGAGATGACATACCCGCTTTTCCGTGAGAGGATCCGGTTGGCACCGTACTTATAGATGTTGCTGGTGATCCGGACAAGCTCCTCCTGGCTTTTTAACTGTACGCAGCTCATCCGCAGTTTCACGCCGCCGACCATAATCCAGATGGACTGATACGTGTAGCGCAGGTTTTTAGCATTCATGATCTCATACCCGTCCTTGGATACGCCCGACAACCCGACCGCGACCTCATCAATGCCGGTGTCAAAGAGCATGTCTACGATTCCGAAGCCCTTATAGTCTTCAAAGATCCGCTGCGAGAGGATCTCCAGTTTGTCGTTATAGGACAGGGAATAATGGCCGTTTAAGTAAGCAAAGATCTCGTCAAGTTTCTGACGGGTAAAGTCATAAATCATATCCCCTGTTTCCGGAATTTCAATAGGTTTTAAGATGTCAAATTTCTTGATCAGCGTGGAAAACCCGTTCTGCTTTAAGGTCTCACCGTTTTCATCCGTCAGATAGTTGTAGGCGATATAGAGCATGATCTCGAACTTATCTTCCGGTTTGAGCTCATTTGCCCGCCCGAAAGGGATGATGAAGTCGATCGATGACTCATTAACGCCCAGGTGCATGGACGGATCAAGGAGCATATTCTTGATATACATCTTTACGAAATGCTTGGCCTGGTGGTCGCCGGAGGCAGACCGTTTCAGGTTTTTCCGAAATTCCGACTTGGACTTTTTCCGTTTTTCGTATTCTTTCTTGTTTAGGTTCCTGTCGCGGATGTTATCCTTCAGCATGGAGGAAAACTCCCTGGTGATCTTATCCCTTAAGGTGTCGATATCGGTATAATCGTTTTCATCCATGTCATCATCCCGGACATCCGACAGTGAGTTGGTATACCGGTAGGCCACGTAACCGACGCCGGCGAGGATCAAAATGATCAGAATCAGATTAAGTACCATCGTTCAGGCTCCTTTCCTTATCCGCCGGCAGATCGATCATGATCTGGTTGTTTTTTTTCTTCCGGAATAAACCTTTTCGTACCGTCATGACTTCCTGTACCGCTGACTCCGGCAGCACAGTGGGACTTTCCGCTGTTCTTCGCTCCTGTTCCGATTTTGTGGTAAACGCAGCCTCCTCATCTTCCGATGGCGTATCCGCTGAAACGAACCGGCTTAACAGGTCACTTATGGATGCGGTCAGCATATAGTTGTCATCGTCGCGGATGGTTTTTCTGTTTGTCAGGATAAAATCCAACAGATTTTCCGTGATCACTGCATCCTTAAAACCCACGTTATGGGGCACGGTATAAAGTTTTCTGACCTTGTATCGTTTCCTCATGCCGGAGAGGTCAAACTTAGAATCCGGCTCGTATTCCTTAACGATCAGGCTGACCGTGCTGTCTGTTTTGACTTCACCGGCGTATTTGCCCTGCGGTACGATCACGATGTTTTCATCCGCGATCTCCTTTGCCATTTTTAACAGTTGCCTGCTGTCTGACGGCAGCATAAGGAAAATATACTCATAAATATCCCTGGCATGGGTGATAACTGCTTTGAGCAGTTCCGGTTTTGTCATATCAAGCAGGGACGATTTCGCTGTCGGCCGGAATACATCAAACATATTTTCTTTGGTTAAAAGTTTTGTCACCGTGTCGTTGTAATGCTCTTTGGATAAATCTGCGGTTTCTGCCCGCAGAAGGATGGCATCCAGGCCGTCATCCTGGAAATTATACAGGTCCCGGATACTGTTTTCCCGGATATCCCTGCCGGAGAGGATATTTAAGACAGACGCCTGTTCCGGCACAGCATTCGTAAACTGCAGCACCAGGGTCTTCTTGGATTTGGCGATCGAGCAGACGCCGGCGATCAGGGCCGTTATGGCCGCTGCATCATACAGGTTATTTTCGAGATCTCTTACGGTAACGATCATTCTTCCTTATCCTCCTCTGCCGTCTTTTTTCTTCCCGCGTTCGTTCCGGTCAGTGCATTGCGGACTGCTTTCAGCGTATTTCTGTATTCTGTCGAAAGGCCTTTAAGCGACTGCGAACCATTGTAACAAAGGTTTACGTAGGCGTTATAGCAGCCTTCATCCAGGTAGATCAGGTATTCATTTTCCACATCCGTCAGCTGCAGCTGTTTTTTCAGATATTGTTCCGATATCTTACTCGAAGGCTTATCCATGTACACCAGATAAAGATCTTCCTTTGGCGTACAGGTATTCAGATAACTCATGTCGATCTCATGAAGGATCTCCCGGATCGTGGAAGGCCGGTAATCTGTTAAAATAACCATCTTGTCAGACAGATCCAGAAGGTCGTAATCCACATTTAACCCATGATAGATGATAACGATGTCAAACTTTTCAAAAGCGCCCATCTGATCCGGAAGTACGGTTTTATTCCGCATATAGACGGTCCTTCCGCGTTCCACATAGTCGCTTGTTTCATCTGCATTATTCAGCGCAAGGAACAGGTCGTGGCTGAAGGAATTGTCAATCACCAGGATCCGGTATTTTTTCTCTTCCAGGCTTTTTGTCAGAAAATAAGGGAATCCGCCGTTTTCAAGCCCGATGACGGATACCATTTTGGTTGTTTTCATTGCTGATGCCATTTCCCTCACCTGCTTTCCGTCTGTTCTTCTGTTGTGGACAGGCCAAAGGCAGCCGATCCGCCGGTCTTATCCTGGTCTTCCAGGACTGTATCCGTGTCCTCATATGTTTCCGGGCTCATATCCCCATACAGGTCCTCATCCTCATCCTCTTCCTGCGTGATCGTATCCGTACCTGTCTGATCTGCCTCTTCGCCATCCTCCAGGGATTTTTCATAATCGTAAGCATTGATCCCCGTCAGGACGGATGTTTTTGCCGTATCCTCCAGGTTATGGCCTTCAGCCACAGCTGCAAGACGCTCATCGGATAATACCGTAAGACTGGCTTCCAGGTTCTGCCTTGCGATCGTGTTCAGTGTCGTCTGGGCTTTGGTAAGCAGGTTTTTATCATAGAAGGATGAGGAAGGATCCATCTGGTCTGCCACGGAAGCATTGACCAGGTATGTCGGAATCGCCTCTTCCTGCAGGTTGCCCTCCACATATCTTGTGGCATAGATCTTCGTTCCGGTGATGGTATAAGCATCAATGGTAGCGGATGCCATACGCAGGATCTCCTCTTCATTTAAGTAGGTCCAGAAGACGCAGTTAGGAAGGTTCAGGTTTTTGATCTGTTTTTTGGGAAGCACCAGAAAATCGCTGCCGTCCGGGAACATGATCCGGATATCCACGACATCATTTTCCTCCTGGTCCGTCATCAGATTCACCACCTGCATCTCGTATTCACGGGTATCCGTTTCGATCGAAACCGGGGAAACCATGTTGTCCATCACCGTCATGCCCTCATAGATATCCACGATGGCTGTGCTGCCCAGGTCATCTTCTGAAATATAGTTGTATTCCTCCAGCCCGGTGTATACGGTCTGCTTGACTACGTTGACCCCTTCCTCGACGATCTCGCCGTGGCCGATGCCGCTGCCGTCTGCAGTGGATACCACATAAACGGTTTTTTTATTGGCTTCCATCTCTCCCAGGGCTTCCTGATTGATGGCAACTTCCTCATTCAAGGTCATCCGGGTCATGATGAAAGCTGCCAGGGCACAGCAGAACATCACGGCAAAGATGATGGCGATGACTGTTAAGGTTTTTACTTTTCTCTTCATAACTTTCTCTCAGCGAATGCTGCTCCTTTCTAGGGTTCCATATGTGTAAAGGCACCGTTGATCCGGAAGGTAGCCGGATCCTTTGCCACGATTGCGACAACGCATTTCTGTCCGTTATAAGGAACCCCGCCCAGTTCCATCACGGGCGCCCTGCAGATACAGGTTGCCTGCTCGCAGTTGACACCGGTATCCTTTAAGCCAAGGTTGACGATGTAGGCACCGGTCTTTAGATGGTAGGCAATATAGCCGGAATACTTCTGGCCGATCTTATACCGGTCGAAGTACATCTTATTCGGATTTTCCTTGGCATCCTTGGCAGAGGCTTTGATCTTCACATAGGGATACTGCCTGCCGAAAACCTCTGTTTTCGCCGTATCCACGCTTGTCACACGTACCAGGATCGGATTTCCTGCGCGGAACTCCTTTTCATAAAGAAGGTCATCCAGATAACGCCAGGTCAGCTCGCTGCGTTTGATAAAGACATCCGCTCCCTGCACATCCACAACAAGGCCGGTCCTTGTAACAAGGACGATCCTTCCTTTCACCAGACTGCCGGGTTTGATGCGGGCGCGTTTGCCGAGGTAGTTATCATAGGAGATGATCTGCATCGCGCCGAGTCTGGAGGCCAGCACATCCTCATCTTCCAGGCTTATGTTGTATACCACGAACTCAACAATGGACCCGATCCGCATGGACATGGTATACCGAAGGTCGTCATAAGCCTCGGGTGCCGAGTATCTGCCGTTTTCATCGATAAAGAACAGCGGCGCAGGGATCCGGATCTTATAGATAGACGACTTGATCTCCCGGTCCGTGTTAATGTCTGAAGCACTCGCCGCGATCAGGTGGCAGATCGCCATAACAGTCCTTACGGTTCCTACCTGCATTTCCTCGATACCGTCTACCACACCGTAGACTGCTTTTGGCTTGGTACTGTTCGCAGAGTCAGAGAGGATGTCGTATTCGATCTTCTTGGCTCTTGCATAGGTGTTTAACTCGTCATTGTCATCACCAATGATCTCTTCTGCTTCATCAAATGCTTCCCTTACTGCACGGCGCATACCACGGCGGGAGCCGGGTACATTGATCGTTCTGCGGATAAACGCATCTGAAAGTTCCATGGTAACTTCAAAATCAGCCGTTTTTTCCGGAGTGATCTCGCTTTGTTCGATCGGCATGACGGTCTTATCTGAAATCTCCTCTTCTGTTACCTCCTCGGCAGCGCCTGCGGCATCCATTTCTTCCTCAAGGACAGAAGCCGTATCCTGCTGGTCTTCCGTAACCTGTTCCAGAGTATCTTCCGCTGCAGCCACTTCTGCTTTTTTTGTTCTTGGCATTCCTAAATCCTCCTTATTCGTTGATTTTCTTATCATTGTTTATAAAATTGATGGGAATTGACCGTTGCATAAAATGCGTGGTTTCCCCAATTTCCTTCATCTCCACCGGCATTCCGGAAATACAGGATGTCGGGATCATCAAAGAGTTTCAGGTTGCCGGAAAGGACATCCTTCACGGCTATCACCATTTCTTCCGGCGGCGTTCTTGTCTCGATCAGGTCAGAGTCGGCAAACTGGCCTTCCTGGTAGATGACCTCCCGGATCGTATCCGGGAACTGATCACTTCTTACCCGGTTTAAGAGCACTTCTGCCACCGCTGTCCAGCCGTTGAATCCTTCCCCGCAGGCCTCGTTATAGACCAGCTGTGATGCCAGGTAGATCTCGCTGTCCGTAAAACGGCAGTCTGGCTGGTAGGTAACGGCAGGTTCCGGAAGTAGTTCCCCGTTTTTTTCCTCCGGCCTTGCCGTTTCCGGTACTGGCTGGTTCTTGATGGTGGCGGCATCCTCCGGGACCTGCCAGGTTAAGCTTCTCTTTTCGTTCTCCGTACCATCTGCCGCCGGCAGCCGTTTGAAGATCCGGAACATCGTGGTCTTTTCCGCAACCACGGTCCGTTTTGCGCTGGAGCAGTGGATCCACATGCTGTTACCCAGATAGATCCCCACATGATTGATCCCCTGCCCGTTATGAAGCAGTCCCAGGTCCCCCGGGCTCAGGCTGTTCTCCGGGATCGATGTGGTATAGTTCAGGATCGAGGTCGTCGAAAACATATTCTTCCATACACTTTCCTCAAATCCCGCCGTCCGGAGCGCCCACTGGACAAATCCGGAACAGTCAAGGCCTTTCTGCCTTCCTGTGGAATCGATGGTCCACCAGGAAGTATCGTAGCCGGGCTTGGATGCTTTCCCGCCCCACTCGTAGGGAACGAGTCCGATTAGGGAAGCAGCCTGATCAATCAGCTGTTTTCTGTAAAGGTCCAGGTCCTTATCATCCAGCACCTGTCGGATCAGTTCTTCTGTTTCTTCCTCCAGCAGATCCTCATGCCTGGTGGCTAAAAAAACGGATTCCCGCAGGCCGTTTGGGTTAATCAGATGATCGAGTTTTTCCTTTTTCTCCTGTGCAGATTCCAGGTACTTTCCGGAGTCCAGACTGAAATAGGAAAGGATGTCTTCCGGTGTTAAGCCTTTTAGTGTTACCGACCCGTAGATTGTTTTTTTTCTGCCGGGATTGATCTGCTTTGTTCCGCAGGGTTTAAAAAACCCGTCTTCTGTTTTTTGAAAATCCGTGATGGTCTGGGGAGAATCGATCAGGATCATTCCGCTTTTTCTGAATTTTCCGCTGCCTTCTTTTGTTTCCTCAAAGGTATCAACAGCAACAGACTCATATTCCCAGATGGTGGATGGGTTTACGGTTACTTTGATAAAAGGAAGACCAAAGAAAAGAGTATCCAGGTTACGTTTTCCTTTGACATCCACAGCTACAAGGTAGGAAGAGATCATTGCCAGGTAATCCGCATCCAGATAGGGATTTTCGCACTGTTGGAAGCTTTCCATTGTCAGATGGTAGTCCAGGTGGTCTTCCGTAATCTTAGCTTTTACCTGGTTTTCCGCATCTTCCAGGGATCCTGCAATGGCTGATTCCAGTAAAGAGGTTGCTTCCAGGATGCTTTTCTTGATCACCAGGGAATCGGCAGCCGCTGTTAAGGGCTGCACAGGAATAGAACATAACAGGGTCATTGCAAGAAGAGGTAAGATTATTCTTTTTTTCAAAAAATGGTCTTTTAGCGTCATGTTTGTATAGTATACCATGTTTAGAGGGGCGTCAAACCGCCCAAAGATACAAAGAAGAATGTTTTTGTACGATTGAAATCATAATTATGGGAAAGTCAGATTTACATCTGGAAAAGACAGGAAGAGTAAGGAAAGAGAAGCAGATATTTGTATAAAAAAGAATAAAATAAAAATTTTATATTTTCTCCGTAAGGAGAAGAAAGAAAAAGAACGGGCCGCTTTGCGGCCCGTTCGGCGGAAATATTACAAACCTCATATTTTATTGTTTCGGAATACTGATTGTCAGATGATTTCCTCCTTCGCTCCACGTATAGGTTGGCATTTTTGCTATGATTTTGTTGTTTACATCCTCGCCCATCTTTGTGATCTCATTGGATAGATCTTTTTTGGTATTGGTAAGCTCATTGGATAGATTATTTTTGGTATTGGTAAGGTCTGCCTGCAGACTGGTGATATTGTTGTTTGTCTGTTCAATATCAGAGTTTAGGGAAGACTTGGCAGATTCGATGGCTTTCTCCAAGGCATCCTTGTCAGCAGAATCTGCCGCAACCAACTCATCATAAGCTCGTTTCAGATCGTCCGAAATGTCACTTCCCAGACTTTCTAAGGCATCTTCCAGGTTGGCTATATCTTGCTTGGACTTGCTTTCCAGTGCTTTTTCTGCCGCTTCCCTGGCCTTGTTCATTAATTCCGCTTTTTCAGCATTATCCGCAATCTGGCTTTCCAAATCCTGTTTTGCGTCTGCCAACTTTTGTGACTGCTTTTTGTCATTGTCGTTTACTTTCTGGGTCATGGTTGTGGCAAAATCATTGTAAGCATTCGTCAGGGTCGTGTTCAAACTGGAAATCTTCTCATTCAGGTTATATCCGGCCTGGGCAGACAAAACATCATTATCGCCGGTCGGTTTCACGGAGAGATTGGTCACGATATTGATCGCCGGCTGCGCCGTGGATACGAAGGCGGTAAAACTGTTCTGCAGGTTCGTGATCTGGTCTCTCAGCTTTTCAACCTCTTCCGTACTGGAGCTGTCCTTTTCCACCACTTTGATCTTGGTTTCCAGTTCCTTGACTGTCTCTTGGTATTTTGTAACGGTATTGGTTACTTTGTCCAGTTTCTCCGTGATGGCCTTTTCGATCTGGACCAGATATTTTTCCTGATTTGCAAACCGCTTTTCCAGTTCATCATAGAGATTCTTTTCCACGATGACGGTAACGGCATCCGCAATAGCCTCGATCTGGGAATCCGTCAGTTTGGCTTCCTCATAATAGGTAGAAAACTTTTCTACGAGTTTGTTATAGATGGCGGTTTCCAAATTGCTGATGGCTTTTTCTGAGATCAGGCTGCTTTGGTTTGTGATTTCAGAAAGTTTTTCCGGCGTCAGGTTTTTCAGGATTTCCGAAATCAGGATCTCCTGCTGTTCCGGGGTAAGGTCGATGGCGATCGCTCCCGAATCCTGAATGGTATCGACGGTTTTAGACAGTTCCTTGATCTCCCCTTTTTGGTTCGTCAGATATTGGCCGAAATACTCCTTCAGTTCCACAGAAATGTTTTTCTGCAGTGTCTCGGTTGCGTCTGCGTTCAAGATCTCTTTTTCCCTGTTATGCAGGGCCACTGCGGTTACGAGCACCAGCAGGATGATGAGAACTGCGGCACTAACAATTCTGATGGTCCATTGTGATACATGTTTTGTCATAAGATCCTCCTTTCCAGTACGGTCTTCTGTTTCCTGTCTTTTTACGGGTTTTCCCCGATCTTCAGATGCAGGGTCCCTGTTCCGGTCGAATCGCCGTATTCATCAAGAACCGGTTCAAATCTTCCGAATACGGTTACTTCTGTCTTTTTGTCCAGCGCCTTGATGTCGTCGGCATCCAGCACCACATCGTTTTCCCCGGAGTAATCCCCATCCTCTTCATAGTCATAAACGAACTGGCCGTTGGACCGTACGGAATGAGCGAAAGCTTCCTCCGTCGTCATAGAGGATGCGGCTGCATAGACCCCGGTGCCAAACACGGTTAGACCCGCTGTTACGACAGTTGCCGCGAGTATCCTTTTCTTTTTCATATCTCTTTCACCCCTTTCCTTAGTTAAAGATATGGATCGTTGGCTTCCCATCGTCGTTGGTATAGGTGATGACTTTATCCTTGTACTCCGTCCAGGTATAATCTTTGGGATCCGAACTGCGGACCGTACCCTGGTATGTACCGATATACTTTGAGGTTTCTTTGGGCGTCATGCTCATATTTTTGCCGTCCACGGTATCCGCATAGACGATGAACGTGCTTAAGCCGTCTTTTCCCGCTTCTCCCGTGTCACCTTTTTCCCCGGTGGCTCCGACGCTTCCTGTTTTTCCGGAAGCTCCCGTCTGTCCTGCAGGCCCCTGAGGCCCCCGGGCCCCCGTTTCACCGCGATCCCCTTTTTCTCCGTCAACCCCGTCCCTTCCAGAGGCTCCTTCCACGATCTGAGTACTGGTGGTTGTCATCTGGCTGAGCACGGATTCCTTGATCCGCTCTTCCATCTTGGCTAATTCCTTGGCGGTTCCGTTTGCAGTATTGTTAGTGTCGGCTTCGGAGGTGATCACGACCTCGCGGTCAGAGTCCCTGTCATCCGCTCCCCCTGTGATCCTGTCGTAGAGATTCCCGATCGTTACCATGATCCCGCTTTCCTTTGAGGTCTTTTTTTCCTCTTCCTCATCATAAAGCAGGTCATAGGCATTATCGCTTCCGCCGTCTGCCATCTGGATGTCATAAACGGATCCGTCCAGAGCTCCGGCCTGCTCCATCTGCTGATTGTAGGCCTGGAGGGAGATCTTTTTTTGGGCGGATACCCTTGCCACGGCAGCGCTGGAATAGATCACGCCGATCACGAGTAATACGGCGGCAAGAAGGAGCGCCGGTTTATACCAGGCATATCGTTTTACTTTTTTGATCTTCTGTTTTAAATGTTCCCTGTTTACGCGTATTTTTTTCATGACGGCATGTCCTTTCTGAGATAACTCTCTCCCGGTTTTGGTCTGACTTTTCCGCAGAACTGGCAGTATTTTGCGTCAAAGGCAAATGGCGTTCCACAACAACAGTAATCATGGTTGACTTCCATTTTGGGGGCCGGCTCTGTTTTGTGTGGTTTGTATGTGATCCCCTGAACCGTATGATACCTGGTCGCTTCATTCTCAAGACCGCAGTATCTGCAAAAGCAGACAGAATCCTTCATCATTCTGCCGCAGGAAGGACAGGGATGAAACGAACAGCCGCAGATCTGGCAGGTACGCGCGTTTTTCTCTGCGATGGTTCCGCAGACAGGACACCTGGTATAAGGAAGCATCCTTGCCGGCTCCTGCTCCGGTTTGGGAGATTTCTGGTTCCTGGTTGCTGCCAGGACTGCTGTTGCGCATAAAGCTGCCGTTCCTGTTGCGACGGCAATCACATTTTCCTTTTTCATAAAGATTTTCCGCTCCTTTTATGATTGTATATTATACGATTTACTATCACTATACCATAATTCAAAATAAAAACAATGACTTTTTTGCAGAGAGCCGGATCATTTTTTAGGAAAGCAGATCTTCTAAGGACTGCATCCCGGTAAAGATCTGAAAAGCTTCCGCCGCTGCCGCTTCCGGTTGTTCCTCCGGGTTTTCTGGTTCCGGGGGCGGAAAGTCCGTTAAGGGTATGGTCTGCGGGTTTTCCTCTTCCGGTTCCGGAAACGCCGGCATGTTTAAGACGGAAACCTGTCCTGCTTTTTCCATCTTCGGAGCAGAGGATTTCTCTTTTTCTTTACTGGTTGTAGTTACCGCCGGCCTTTTCTGTGTTTGATTTTGTTTTTCTTCCCGCCGGTCCGGGGCAGTTTTTTGTTGGTTTTCTGTGGGAGGCGCTTCCTCTTCCGGTATCGGGAGAAGCACCTGTTTTTTCCCGGTGCCGGGATGATCTGTTCTGGCCGCCGGTCTTTCCGGCGCTGGTGTTTCTTCTCTTCTGCCGGAATCGGTCTTTTTAGTTTTGTCTTTCTTTATGATATGAAGCGTCGGAACCGGCGTTTTCTCATGTCCTTCCTCTTCGGGTTTTTTGTCAGGTGCCGGCAGGATCCCTTTCTTCTGCAGGGATTCTTTTGCCTTGCCCTTTACATTCTCTGCGATCTTCCCGCTTTTAACAGCGATCGTCTGCCCCAGGGATTTTTTATGCCTGGCTCTTACTTTCAGGATGGCATCCGGATCATAGTCTTCATCGATCTGCAGTTTTTCGTCCTTCTCCAGTTCCAGGACAAAGCTTGGTTCGTGGTCATAGTCGAAATCCTTATCCACGACCCCGTCCCGGATCAAGCGCCAGAACGGGTAATGCTGTGCCGGCAGCACATACATCTTATCCTTATTTTTACTGATGAATCTCCCGTACGGATGATCCCCCGCCCAGTAAAATGTCTTCAGTTTGACCACATTGTGCTGGGATACCAAAAGCAGCACCTCGTCTTCCTTAAGGGATCTTACCTCTCCGGTTGTTAAGACCTGCCTGGTCCCCTCTCCTTCCGAGATGGTTTCCTGTGCATGGATTCCCAGTACATCCATCTTGTTTCTGTCGTAGCGCCGGTTTTTAACATTAATGGTCTGCTCGCCGCTCATCTCGGACCACCACTTCATAGTCTCCGGGTCATTCGTTTTTAACATCAGGAAATAGTCCACATCGTTCATGATGGTTCGCCAGGCTTCCTGCGGATACCGGTTCTTTAACTGGTTGATGTCCTGGCAGGCCATATGGGTGACGATGTTACGGCTTCTGACGGTGGAAAGCTTTTTTTCAAACTTAGGGATCGTGATACTGGGCGCCTCATCCAGAACCATATGTACCGTAATCGGCAGCTCCCCGTCTACCCGCATGTCTGCATACCGCACAAGCTCCTGGTAGAACAGGGTAAAAAAGAGGGAAACGATGGGCGACATGGATTCGTCCTGATCGTTACTGCCCACAAAGTAAAGGCACCGCTTTCTTCCGGGATTTAAGAAATCTATGTTGCCTTCCGTAGCAGATAAAATGGTCCGCAGTTTTTTGGAGTTAAACAGCTTCAGCTTTAACCGAAGACCCTGCAGCACCTGTTCCTTTGGTTTTTCGTCACCGTCTGCAAAGATCTTAAAGGGTGCGTAGGCCGGGTGGGATGTGGGGATCACGGAAAAATCCGCTTCCAGCCCTTCCACGTCATACTGCATGATATAGTGGAACAGGGTCGCCAGGTTTTTGTCTTCCGGGCGGTAATCCTTTCCGATGGTGATCCTAAGGATCAGCGCCTGCAACAGGTTTAATGCGCCGTCCTGCCAGTAATCGAACATGGCTTCGCCGTAATCCGTGGTTGCTATGATTGCGGTAGACAACACCTGCGCCTTATCCACATCATCGCCGACATACATCATAAAGTTGCAGGGATCGGAATTATCCAGAAACATCGGATTTAAGTTTAGAATCCGCACTTCGTAGCCTAACATCTTGGCAAGCTCCGATGTGATCTTAAAAAGCTCGGACTTGGGGTCGTTGATGATCGCGCTCTCCCCTTTCCGTAAGATCTGCAGGATCAGGGGGATGATGTAGGTTGCAGATTTACCGGCAGACGGGCCTGCCACCATAAGGACGTTCCGGTTGATCTTCCTTAAAGGATGTTTCTGGCCTACGACTTCCGCAGTGTTATACGGATTCTTTCCAAAGACCGGGTCTTTGATATTCTCGATCGCACCCAGATTGAAGACCTGCTTCATCTCCGACTCTTCCATCATGGTATTGGTGCCGTAGGTTCCCTCGTTCGATACGTCATAATTTCTGTCGGTGTCTTTTTTAAAACCGGTCTTAAACAGCAGAACGCAGCGGAAGAAAACCCATTCCAGGAAAAAGAAGATAACCAGGGATAACAGGATCCCCTTATTTAGCCATGCCGTCAGGATGTTCCGGAAATTCATCAGGTAGCCGCTGCCGCCGAGGTTCATCACAAACAGCGTAATGCTTCCCGAAAGCAGGATGGTGAGAAACAGAACAACGATCAGCTGCCCGTAGAACAGTTTTTCATTGTTTTCATACAGATACCGTATCCCGCTGGACGCGTTTCCAAATACGGTATTCGCCAGTTTGTCATGGATCCTGTTTTTTAACCTTTGTATCATGTCTTGCCCTTTCATTGTATAGTATACTCATAGTGAAATTAGTATAATACAACGGGTAACAATTGCAAGCGGTTTTTCTGCAGGATGCTACTGATGGTTTTTTTCCATAAAAAAAGACACCCCCTGTTCCAGGGTGTCCTGTTTGTAGATTGTTAAATAATTATCACTCAAATTGATTGATAATTATTTAACAGAAGTTTGCTGCCAGTTCTTTTTCCAAAGCGTCAAAATCATAATCGTTCTGCTCAAACTGGTTGAACGGATTTTCCTTCTTTGCTGCTCTTCCTTTTTTCGGGCTTTTCATATCCGGCCTGTCATAATAGCCGTCTTTGATGGCGTTGATGATGAATCCAACAAAATTCCCGATACCGTCGCAGTTCTCTCCGTAAGCTTCTCTGATCTTCTGGTAAGTCTTTTCCACCGTCTCATAATGATAATCTGCAGCTTCCGCGATCGCCTTCACATCACGGATCTTAAGCGGCTGGTCAATCAGATCGCTGATCATCTCCTGTATTTCTTCTTTTTCCTCTATCGTGATCTCCTGTTCTTCCTCCGGTTTGAAGCGTACCGTAAAGATAAAGCCTGTTATCTCATGGGATGGTGTCCTGTCTGTGTCGTAGCTTACCGTGATATCACTCTTCTTATTGATCTCTTCCACGGCCACGTTTACGACACGGCGCTTAAAATCTGCATTTGAGGTAAATCCTTTTTCCGATGCCGCCTCTACGGCAGCGTCGTAGTCGGGATTCTTTTTGTTATTCAGGATGGATTTTACTTTTTCATCTGCAGCATTGACAACGCCAAGGATCAGTTTCAATTCGGACAGGGTGGCCGATATGGTAAAAAAGTCATCCCTGTTGCCGGAATTTTTCACATTCTTTGGCGTGTATGCTCTGGAACGCAAAAACTCATACAGTCTGAAGGCGTATACGGAATTGAACTTCATCATGACGGGAAGTGACAGCTTCGTATAGTTGCCCTTCATTTCGATGAGGTACTCCTTCATCATGGGGTTAAAGTCTATCGTCATATATCCGTGGTCATACTCGGAATGGATGATGATGACCATGTATTCAAATTTCTTAAGCTCCGGGTCATTATACCCGATCTTACGCCCGGTCATGCTTTCAGCCGCTTTATTTAACTGGTTGTAAAAGCTGCCGCTGTTTCCGTTTAAGATCTTTCTGATTCTTCCCGCGCTCATACGGAAGTTGATCTCACCTGTATCTGTTACGTGCAGATTAGATAAGGCCAGTGCCAGGAGCTTATTCTCCAGAATGGTGCTCTGGTACTTGGCACTGATCAGAATGTTCGACTTATTATAGATCAGCGCAGGTAGGTAGGCTTCCATGCCGGCATCGTCTTGTTCCTGTATGGTTATATTCACTGCTTCTGCTTTTTCCATCTTTAATCTGTTTTTCCCTTCTTTTTTCTGCCTGTGTACAGTTGCCGATCTAAATAATTTTTCTTGATTTGATTATATATGACCCGGCGCAGAAATGTCAATCTTTTTGTACATCCTTACCGCAATATCTTGTGGCTGAACCGTTTGCTTGTTTCTATATTTTGGTGTTTTTTCTTCTGCACATGCCTATAATTATATGATTTTCTTTTCCCTTTTCCATATTTTAGATTTCATTTGTACAATTCTGTCTTGGTTTTCCATAAAGTATCTGATTTTAATCTGCCGCCTCGCCCCGCCTATTCCTCTTTCCTGGTATTACGACAATCGCGGCTTATTTTATCCGATTTCTGGTATTACGCTCCTTGATGTGGATGATTTTTGGTCTGTTTCTTCTCCTTTTCTACAGACTGTCTTAGCTTGCACCACGGCTTTCGGGTTTTACGGCTTTCCCGGATCGTTGCTTTTCTGGTTCTCTGGTTCTCCACTATGGCAGAATTGTAGAATGTTTCTTACCTTTTTGGGAATCTTTTTATTTTTTCTACAATTCTGCCATACTGCATTCCTCTTTTCTGGTTCTACTATGGCAGAGATGTAGAATCTTTCTACATCTCTGCCATAGTGGTTCTAAATCTTGGTTTTACGGTTTTCGTAGTACACAATATGTAGCCCTGTCAGTTCTGCTATGGCGTAATCGTAGAATTTAAGCCTTTTTTCTTGGTTCGCAGTTTACTTTTCTACATTTTCGCCATCCCTTATCTCTCTCATTTTCTCCCTTTTTCGCCTTTCACTATGGCAGATTGGTAGAATTATTCTACATTTTTGCCATAGTGGTACTAAATCTTGACTTGCTACATGGTGTTAGCCACAAAATGTTGTATGTTATCTTATCGTATGGCAAAAATGTAGCTTCTATGGGCTTTTCTTTTGGTCCGGTCCGTTTTGCGGTTCTACATTTTTGCCATACCCGATGCTTTGTCCTCTTTTTTCCTTTCGTTTTCTTTTAAGAATGGCAAATTTGTAGAATTGAATGATACTTTATGGAAATTACTAACAGGTTTCTACATTTCTGCCATACCTTTTTCTATCCCCTATTCAGTTTTACTGTCCACTATGGCATTTTTGTAGAATGTATTCTACCAATCTGCCATAGTGGTTTTCCTGGCCTTATCTTAAGCCTGGTCTGGACTGCATCCTTTCTATTTATGGGTTTTATGCTTTTCCCATTCTACTTTTTTGCCATCTTTACCTACGTTTCTGCCAGTTTTCTCTACACATCTGCCGTTTTTGTCTACCCCGCCTGCAGTTTTGAATGCCCTGTTTTCTACATTTTCTGCCGCGTTTCTCTACACTTTTGGCCGTATTTATCTACGTTTTCTGCCATCTTTTCCTACATTCTTGCCGTAGCAAAATCATGTTTTTCCTTGTATTTTCGGCATTTACCGCATCTGCTAAGTTAAAAAGAAAAGAAATTGTTGTTTTATAATTTTAATGGAACAACAAAACAGCCGCTGATCGGAACAGCATTGATACGGATATGATCAGAAAATACGGTATCTGTCTGCCGTTGACAGTTCCCATCAAAATATTTTTAAAAATTTCTCTTGTATTTTTTCAAAATATAGTATAATATACATATGTGGTTGGTTTGTTCCAAATAAGGCTTTGTCCGTTTCCCTTGCGGGTACGTCCAAAGCCTTATTTCATTTGCTAAAGTATTGGTCAAAGAATTTCACGATATCAATGCTTAATATCTTAACATAATTCCCCGCAAGCTCCGAGATCATTTTTGCTTGAAAACTGTAACAGTAGATTTGGTACGTTCTGGTTTTGTCTGTTTCGAGTAATGCCCGGGTGATGAATGCTTTCAGTTTGATCAGATTCGGAATCAGAAATACCAGTTTGCAGATATTGTTCTCGGTATCGTAGCCGTCACAGTCTACGCTGACCTCTGCAGCATTCATTTGTTCCTCTTTCCGCAGTATCATGTTTAAAATCTTTCCCCGCCATCCGCTTGTTATCATCATTTTTACCAATAAGATGCCGTTTTGGTCTTCGGGAACGATATAAAGCCTGTCGTAGGCGTACTCCATGTTTAATATGATCGCTTTTTCATTTTTACGGTAGCTTTCGTTACAGATTTTGACAAACAGGCTTTCATCGCGGGCAATCACGACTGCATTCTTTGGTTCGTCTATCTTGACTTCTGACAGACTCTTTTTACTGATCAGCTGCGTGATGTAGGCGGACATCTTGACTTCACCAAATTTTTTCCATTCAATCAGTGATTCCCCGATGTTATAGACGGCATAGATTCCGCCTGGTGAGGTCAGCAAGCCACTGATGCGTGAGTTTGAGAGTTTTTTCGTTTTTTCTCCTTGTTTATTCTGATATGTTACTGTGTCGCGGTAGGATTCGATCTGCTTTAATTCATTTGATGAATAGAATGCCAGATCACTGTCTTCTAACATTTCGCAACGCAGATCACGTTTATCCGGACCGATCTCTATCCCGCAAGCGTACATCATGATCTGCGTTGCGCTGTTTTTCATCACTCTCTCTGATGCCGACTTGTTGATATTGTCACTTAGGGCTTTGATTTTTTCGCTCGCCGTTTTCTCATAGTATTCTGCGTATCCTTTCGGCACGTATTTTTCGTATTCTACGCGCCGACTGCTGTAATCTAGCAAGCGGATATTCTTTTCTCCACCGCGTTTATCGACTATGACCGTTTTATCTTCTGCCATCTCCCTTACTGCCCTCTGATACATACGGCAGTTGTCTGACAGCAAGCGGAGGCTTCGATATGGTATTACTGCTACGATATGCAGTAATTGTATGATTTCGTTTTTATAGCCTTTTTTATAGTTCCGTTTATTATTCATTTTTCTCCCTGTTCTCCTTTTTCTGACTCTGCTCTTCTCCCCTTTTTTTGTCCGCTCTGGCTCGTCTCTTTCTGCTTTCATTTCCTTCTGCGTTTTACGTTTCTTCTTGTGTCCTACTTTCCTTTTGCGTCTTACACCCAAGGAAAACAGGAACGAGAAAACCCAGTAAACATCATGGTTTGGGCCATATAAAAAAGTGTTTTTTAAAAGTTTGGCAAAATCCCTGTGGAAGCACCTTTTTCACACAATCAAAAGAGTGCTTTCCATTATTCGTCAGACACCTTTTTGAAGCAGCACCGGCATCAATTTATGGGGCTGTGTGATAAGCCTGGGGAACACTTTTAGCCAGTTTGACCGAAGGTCTGTCTGCCTCCCCATAAGCGATAATGGCCAGAATAAAAGGAAAAGAAAATCCGCTTTCTTTTATCCTGACGATCAGTTCTTTATTGGATGCATCATCCATCACGAATACAGGGATCGTCTGGATCAGTGAGCTTTTTTTGGAACTTTCCTTCTTGAGATATCTTTCCTGAAGCAGCGCAATCTTGTTCAGGCATCCTTCATCCAGGTACATCACATCGAAGGAATCCTTTCTGCCGGCGGTAAAAAAGATATCTGCCGGAAAGACGGCCCGCATAGATTCCGAGAAGTCGCTCTTGGAAGAATCCAGTTCCAGCATAGCCCAGATACAGGAAATCGTTGGCCGTGACATTTTAGAATTGATCGTAACCAGGTACCTGGAAGAAATCACGGACAGGACACGCTTCTTGATCAGGCAGTTTACCAGTGTAATTACATATTTGCTTTCCAGTGGCTGCATAAGCACCTTAAGCTGCTCGATATCCAGACAGCCGAATTTAGAAACATAAGATAAGATGTCATGTTCTTCTCTTGTAAGTTGTACCATCATGCTACCTCCTTTTATTGTACAATTTGCATGGTATTTGTATAATTTGATACTGCTTTCTGTAACTTTGATATCGCATTAAGGCGTATCTAAAAGAAAAACCTATAAACGGTATCTATTTAATAGTAAAACCGTGAAAAAACCGCTATAAACTTGTAAAAACCCTATTTTTGTTATGCGATTTTATGATTTTAAACACACATTCTAAGAATTTCACCTCACTTTCTTATAATTCAATCAATTTTTTACAGATTTTGTTGCTTTCTCTTCTAACTGGGCATAATACTTCAATTTATTTGGGTCGGTTGTGAAATCCCGGTCTTCCATCGCGGAAGGAAGGATGTTGATGCAGATCTTGGCGTGTCGAGTAAGCAGCATTGCCTGGCCTGGTTTAAAATGGGTGATCATGTCAACGTCATCATCATTCAGCCCCAGATTTTCTGCGACCTTTCTTGCCTGCGGTTCTTCCATGTACATGACGAATTTAATGGCAGTACCATATACGACTGCACGTCCTGTTTCGTCAGCCATAAGATCATCAATATCTTGTGTGGTGATACAGATGGACCCTCCGTAGCCACGGACGATCTTAACCATTTCCTTGATCTCCAGGGCAGCTTCTTTATACTTCATAAGCTTCCACGCCTCTTCGATGATGATCGTATCTAAGGACAGGCGGTTCTGCTTTACCAGTCCGTAAGTACATTGAATCGGAATATAGAAAAAGGATGGAAGCAGATCCTCGGGAATGTTGTTCTCGTCAATATAAAAGACGATAAACTTATTTTCCAGATCCACATTGGTTGGACCATTTAAGTTACTGCAGTTTCCGAACACATACTTGGAAAGAGCCTTGGTAATCCGGTCCAGTTCAGGATATACAACCAGTCTGTCATAAATATCTCCGATAATAGGCATGTACTTAATCTCGCCGTTTTCGTCGTAGATGGAGTCATTATCATGACTAATGCCGAACCGGTTATATAAGGTATAAAGTTCTTCCTGCACCAGATCGTGCTCCATATCAGACATGGGCTGGTCCTTAAGGTTTAAATTGATCCAGGTCAGCAGATAGGATATCTGACCGGATAAAAGCGAGGAAGTGACATTGGATTCTTCGTGCAGCATATCTCTGTCAATTTGTGCTTCCGGCCTGATCTCGCAGATATTGATACAGTCTTTGCTGCCAGGATACAGATGGATAAAACTGCCGCCGATATGCATACATCCTCTGTAGGACTCATGCCCCTTTAGGGGAATGATCAAAAAGATCCGGCATAAGGATATGCGAAGGGATCTGGCAATGATATTCTGGGTATAGGTTTTGCCGGCACCGGTCGCACCAAGGATCGTCATGTTGGCATTCGTGAAATAAGCCGTATTAAACGGATTGATCGTCACCAGAGACAGGTTGCCTGCCATGGCATTTTGTCCAAGCGGAGCTCCTGTGTAATCATTAAACTCAAAAGATGTAAACAGGTACAGGGATCCGAGAGAACTTGTAAGGTAATTCCTTTTATTCCGTCTGAAGATATCGCCTGCCACTTCAAACAGAGGTAGTGTCATGTTAAAGAATTTTCTCACGTTTCCATAGGCATCTTCCATGTAGAGTTTTTTTGTGGCCATGTCTTTAATAAAAAACTGCTTTTTCTGGCGAAGCTCCATGATCGAATCTGCCCGTAAGGAAATCAGGATCACGACATCAAACAGATTTTCCCCATGATTCATATGATCCACAATATAGGTTTTATTCTGGACTTTGGTTAGCAGGTTTTCTCTTTTGGCAGAGGACTGGGTATTTTTCAAATCCACGGTTTGAATCCTGGTATACTGTGACAAAGCAGAAACCGTGGTATCATGGTTTTTGCGTGATATATAAATATCAAGATCTATGCCATCACCCAGAGCCATGAGCAGGTCTGTCCACCCGATGTAGGTGATGCCGGGATGACCAAATTCCTTCAAGGCAAAATAAGTCACATACTGGCCATCGATCATCACGTATTCCTGGCTGTTAAACGTAAGACCTTTGGGCGCCAGAAAATCCATGTCTATCGTGCTCTTCTGCTTCTTTGATTTAGAGGTCGAGTTGTAAAAATCAACATCTCCGATCATCCGGTTGATCCGATCCTGGAAAAATTCATTCCTGCAGGAACGGCGGTTTAAAATGTAATAAAGAATTTCGCCGATTTCGTAGCTTGACCGATCAATGGCATAATCCACGACACTGTTTCCGCACTCGGAAAAAGCCTGTACAATGGCTCCCTTTGTCGTTTCCAAATCTGACCAGATATCCTGGGCATCGCTGGAAGTGCCTTCGTACCGAAAAATAAAAAAATATCGTTTGCTAACGGTTGCGTCGCTGCTGATACTCTTGATTTTTTGGATCAGATCCTGCGCACATTCAACGAATCCGTCAGACACTCCGCGCTGCCATTTTTCCTCTTCGCATTTTTGTTTGATGTGTGCGATCATACGGGCCGGGTTGTTTTTATCGCAGATACACTTCAAATGGACCTGCGAAGGCCCCTCATTAAAGATGGATGCAAAGATACGGGCGATCCGGTCCTGCTTCGTTAAAGACATATCAGAAAAATTTACAGGGAGCACTTCCAGTATTTTGATAAACATACCGCTCGTTGTCTGAATAATACCGTTTTTTACTTGTTTGATCGGAATCGCATCCTGGGAAAATCCCTGGCGGATACGGCGTTCTTTTCTTGCCTTTTTTTTCTTTTCTTTATTGGTAACGGCCTTTTTAATGGATCGGTAGCCGGTACCGATTGCCTGATTGACTTTTTCGCTTTCCTTTAAGGACGTCAGCATGGATTCTGCAACAGACTTCTTTTCTCCAGACTCCGGATCCGTGCTTACCGATAAATGAATCCCCTTGATTTTCTTAAGGGCTTCTGCTCTATCCTGTGCAGATCCCGAAACGGTGTTGTCTTTCTCGTATCCGGCATCATCTGTCACCGTATCATCATTTACTTCGTCTGAATACTGCATAAAATCGGCATCAGCCATTGTATCCTGATCCGCTGCCATATCATCAGAGGTTTCTTCAGAAATCATATCAGAATATTCAGGTGTATCATAACCATCTTTATATTCGTCCTCTTCAAAAACTTCCGACTCCAGCACAGAAGAAACAGGTTCAGTGTTCGATGTTGCTGTGTTCTTCTCCGTATTTTGCATCGAAGGCTTTGAAGTTGTACTTGATCCGATTGACGAGTCGATCGAAAGCAGACTCGCCACCGAAATAGTTGTATTGGACGTTTGTGTTGTTTTTTCGTGCATCATTAACACTCCCTAATCTAAAATGTTTTCGATCATGTCTGCTTAAGATCATTTCTAAGATCACCTGCAGGACACTTCTGTTTTTGATTCCGCGCAGAAAAAAAAGAGCTTCTGCCAGGCACAGGACAATAATAATGATAACTTTGATCTGAGTTACAAAATTTGTGTGGATCACGATGGCGACCGTGATAGCGCAGAAAATGGCTGCTTCCACCCACCGGATCCAGTCTATTGTCAGGATCTTGCCTTTTGTCAGTGCATTTTGCGGAATTATCCGTTGGTTTTTTTCTATTTCTCCTACTACCACTGTTTCCCCTCCTTTCTTACATGGATATCTTAGTTATAGTATACTATACTATAACCGGAAATTTTTGCAACAAAAAAGTGCTTTTTCTAAGTTTAAAATCTTAGGAAAAGCACTCTTTTCGCTTCGGAGCTTCTAAAAATCAATAAACAGTATCCAAAATGGCAAAGGTAAATTCTTTGGTATCAACGCGGTATCTGATCTCCAGGTATTTTTCCGTATCATCGAGAGAACAAAGAAACCGAGGATAGGTCTTGTCTGATGAAATGGTATCTTTCAGAATGGTCAGCTCATGATAGCCGCCATAGCCGTGTTCATTTAAAAACTCGGCGGTATGGATGCTGATACTGCCAACCGCATTCACCGGAAGAATATCATACAGGAGCTCATAATTTACGATATCAACATTGTTGGGATCCAGTTCAGAACCGGGTTCTTTGGATGGCTCATACTGGTCTGTTAAGTCTTCCTGAGGTTCTTCGGGTTTTGTATACGTGAACGTTCCTATGGTTTTATCTGCGTTTTCTTTATCAGTACCCGGTCTGGTCAAAAACAGTAACAGTCCGACACTGAAAACAGATACGAACACCATGATAAGGATCACTTTCTTTCTTTCCATATACTATCCTTGCTCCCTTCCTAGCGGTATCCATAACTCTGGATTTTATCGATAAGATAGACCGCTTCTTTAAATGTCATGATTTCGTTATTCCTGTTGGGATCATTTACAAAAAATAATCCGGTACTGCCGTCGGATGTGATCGGAATATCCTCGCTGGAGCCGGACCGCTGAAAACCGTGAAGGACTACCCAGTGTCCGTTTTTTGTTGAAAAATGCTCACTGCTGTTTGGCTTGATATGCGCGATCACGAGCTGCTTATTGATCAGGGCACCGGTGATCTTGGTCAGGTCAGAATGCTGTGCAAAATTGCCATCATCCAGATAATGCCAAAAACCGTATTCTTCAGATAGAGCAGGCCGGTTCAGAAGTCCTCCATATTTTTCATTCATCCGATCAAGGAGCAAACCGGGATCAACGGAACTATCCCCAAAGAAATTAACGACCATCGCCATGGATGTCACGCAGCAGCCCTGTGACTTCATGGTGCCATCTAAATATTTCCGTAATCCCCATTTGGGATCCGCCTGTTTAAACAGGGCAACCTCATAATACACGTAATCCTCCGTGATCACTAAAGAATCCAGGATGTCTTTCATGTACATGTCACCTGCATCCATAGTGATCTCGCCAGTTTGTCGTTCGTATGGGATGAGCTGTGTCCTTTCCTCAGTTCCCCAGAACATGTCCGGTTGATAGCATCTGGTGAAATATTCCTGATATTCCATAGCCTTCCAGTTGGTCATGTTCGGAAGAATTTCCGATACGGAATAGGGATCGATGGAAAAATAATCAAACAGTTCCAATAGACCGTAAGAAGACACGGTAACTTCACCGTAAATAATCGTATCAAAATAAGCTTCCGCAGCTTCCCCGGTTATATCGGTTGTTGTTCCATCGGCGTGAGTAATCGTAACGGATTTATCAGAATGGACCTCACAGGATTCTCCTTCGCCAAGCATGGATTCATTGACAACATATTTTTCCGCTTTATCAACCTTAAGCGTGTACAGGGTACGCAGAAACTCTTTATCTTCGTAAAGCTTCTGAAACTCGCTATACTCAAAGGATTTCCAGTCTTCCTCTACGGACCAGTCTTCCGACAAGGATATGACATTAAAGATCTCTGCATAGTTAATATTGCAGTTTTCCCCATCGAGTTCATACGGAAACTTCGATTCTGCATAACTTTCCATGGTAAGTTCCATGTCGTATTCCTGTTCCATGGCGATCTGATAAACTTCATCCTTACACACATCGGTATAAGCTTTTTCAATCGCATCCTGAAGATCTGAAATAAAAACTTCCTGTATGTCTTCATAGGATGCGCTCTTGTCCAACCGGCCTTCAAGTCCTTTCACAATGTCAACACCGGACTGGAAGAGCTTAAAAACTGCCATGATGGGAGCGGCAATCGATGCGACCATCTGAGTCACCAGGATCAGGACAATCATAAGGAGAGCAGCAAGTGCAGCTATGATACCAATGACAATCTTAATGGCGATATTGTCGTCTGCAATGCCGTTTTTCTTTTCTTTACCCTGACCGTTTGCTTTGCCTTTCGCAGAAACCGCATCGGCGGCGTCATTCATTTCCTTCGCGTTTTTAGCTTTTTCTGCCGCCTGTTTCCCGGCTCCAACCGCAGCACCAGCGGCGGCGCCGATCGCGGTGCCAATTCCTGGTACAACCGATCCGGCCGCAGCACCAGCGGCAGCGCCTCCGCCGGCAGATGCTCCGGCAGTTGCGGCGCCAGCAGCTGCTGCAGAAGCCCCGGCTCCGGAAGCACCTGCAGTTCCTCCGGCAGCGGCGGCGCCAGATCCTGCAGCGCTGCCAGCGGCAATACTACCGGATGCACCGCTTCCCGCTGCAGATGCCTGGGAAATGTTATGGCCTGCTTCCGCAAGATTCCCAGTCTGTCCGGTAGGTTTCTGGCTGGACACTGCTGTTGATTCCATACCCGAAGATCTTTTGACAGTGCCGTTATCGCCAGAAGAATCCTTATGTACAGCCTTTTTGATCCCGTCGGATATATGAGAGGACATATCGGAGGAAACAGAAGGAGAAGACTGCTGTTCCTGATCATCTTTTTCCTGATCATCGTACTCATATGCCATGGAGCATTCATTCCTTTCGTTTAGAATTTCTTTTTCCTTGCGGTCCTATCATCGATGTAATCTCCCTGTTTCTGTGGAATAACATCAACCTTCATCGTTCCATAATCACCCATGTTTACCAGGTTTGCACGAGAAGAGGATGAGATATCTCTGTCTGTTGGCCTGCTTAATACAACGGTCCCCGTGCCATATGCAGAAGTATAATCAAATCGGCGTTCTCCCCTGTCCGTATCGATGACGCCTTTCCCACCAGGTACAGCACCGGGCGGCAGCATACCGGAAATACTGTTGTAAGGTGATCCGGACGCAAAGATCTCGCTTTGCGAACTGGCAGGAAGATCTATGCTTCCTACCGTGTACGATCTGCCGGGATCAGACATGTTGGTTGCAAATTTCAGGTTATTGCCAGAATCATAGCAGTGCATGATCCCATCAGATATACCAACACTTGTGATGTTCGCATCGGCGAATTTTTGGTTATCAACCGGGAAGTTTGTCAAGGTTGATACAATGGATTGCTGACCGGGTTCCATTTTGGAAAAATCACATTGAATGGTACCTTCATATCCTCCAGCAGCTGTGGTTGAGATGTAACGTTTACTGCCGCCAAAGTTATCCACAATGCCATACTGTTTTGCATTCGGATCCACCTCAGTTCCAGCCTTGAAGTTGATGACCTTACCATCGTGTTCTGCCATTCCCGTAACAGATCCATCGAAATTAAAGTGGGCTGATGTAATCTCGTCTGCCCTCAGTCCGCCTGTAGCATAGGCAAATGCATCGTAGCCATTTTCTGTCATCATCTGTTTGATAGCATCAGTTTGGATATTGGTCGGAACGTTTTTAAGATTCATGACCTGACCAGATTTTGCGAGGTCAGCAACCCTGTCAACCATATGAGCATATTGGGAACTGCTGCTGTGACCGACATTGGCAAATCCTTCCTGTTCGCCAAATGCACGGATCGTCTGTGCCCGGGTAGGCATCTGCCCGTGCGAAAGAGATTTTAAATGGGTACCTAGAGATGCCATGCCGATATTTCCTTTGGCACCACCGGCTCTTTCCAACACGTTGCCGGCAAATCCGCCGCCCTTTTTCAGTAACATACCAAGACCCATGGCACCTGCACCGATGGAATAGAGAAGAGATCCACCTGTTTGTGCGACGGAAAGACCCATTGCCCTCAGCTGCGCCTCCAGGTTTTCGACCTGCTTCATAAAAGCGAGAAGGATCAATGCATCACCAAGATGCATCCAGGCTCCGTTAGAGATCATTGCACAGACCATATACAGGTACACCCGGCAAAATAAAACCGTGAATAGGGTGGTAATGTACATCCGAATAAAGTTCTGCAGAATATTGGAAGTGGTTCTACTGGCCCAAGTGGCAAATGCTACAGGAGAAGCGATGATCAATAGCTGTGAAAGCACATACCGTTCAATGATCTTAAGCAGCAGTTTTACAAACCCGATTCCAACTGCTATCAGTGCGATAATCTGAATCAGACAGCTTGAGGTCATTAAATCCCCAAGCATATCCATGGAGGAACCAAGAAAATCGGCAACATTGGAGGATTGACCAATGGCAGTATTCAATGACTGCGAAAATTCTTCAGAAAATCTTGCTGCAAGAGATTTGGCTCCTTCCGAGTTAAAGGAAGCATTACAGATGTAATCGTTTAGGATCCCGCACAGAGGTCTTGCTATGCCAACCAGAGCACAGGTAATAAAAAACCGAACAACGAGTTCAATAATGTTATTTTTTTGATCGACCATAGGACCCATAGTTGTTAGAAACGCGTGATACAAAAACAAAAACAGAGTCAGCAGTGCTCCTGTCCAAAGAAATACGTTAAATAAAGGAGCGCTGTAGTTGGAAGCTCCATCGCCAAGCAGAGCATAGAATTTTGAACTGGATGCATCAAAACTTTTCAAAAACCAGTTTATAACAGATAAAAAGATTTTAGTAATTTGTAAGTAAATATAATTGGTGGTCCCATCTATCATTGGTTCTACAAGATCCGTATAAGGCAATGTAGAACACATTGCGGGAGAGAGAAGTGACGTCAAATAGATCACCGTTCCTTTCTTGCGCTATATTTCAAAAAGGCTGCTGTTCAGCAGCCTTTTTGATTGTAAGATTTTAATTACCGCCACTACCTTTCATCCAGTCGGATATACTGTCTGCTGTTGTACCTAACACGCCGCCATCCGTACCAATTACTTTAAATACGACATAAACTACGATACAGCCGACAAGACTCCATTTGGCGAATGCAAGCATTTTGTCATTCTTTGAAAAAAACAAAAGAAATAAATCAATAGCGACAAGCAGCCAGCAGAGACTGTCACAGTAAAGACTGGAAAAATTGCTTAAAAGATTCTGTACCGTTGTCTTTGCATTGGTCGTAAGCTGAAGATCACCGGCTCTTATCATACCCTGTGCGAATAAAAAGCCGGGAAGGGCGGAAGCTTTTGCTATGATTTCGCATTTCCGATTCTGATAATAGTCGAAAAAAACATTCTTATCAGAGGTTCTTGCTTTTACTTTTACCTGCATTTTATATTCTCCTTTCTGCTAGTATAGTATACTATGAGAATAGCACACCTGGAATCATTTGCAAGCACTTTTTGTATAATATACCAAAAAGAAGATAAAATGGGCTTATTTGTTAAATTATTAACACTCAAATTGATTGATAATTTTTTGTCAATTAAAATAGAACGAATCTTTGTGAAATATTTATCACTCAATTTGATTGATAATATTTTCACAAAGATTCAAAAAAAAAGATACGAGTCTGTTCTGGACCCGTATCCTTATAGACTATTAATCTGATTAATCTAACATGGAACCAAAGCCGGAGGCAAGGGAATCTAAAAACGCATCGTTCTCATCGGGTTCTGAAGGAACAAGATCCTTCCCGGATTCCGTGATCTCTTTTTCTTCCACCACAGGAGCCTGCACAGGATTGACCCCATAGGCGGAGGGATGCGGGATCATCTGCTGCGGCATCATCACAGGGTAGGGAAAGGGAAAAGGGGACATAGGAGTCTGTAACATTCCCTGAGAGGACTGAAACTTTTTCATTGCGATCATATTCATTGCCTGTGATTTCGCCAGCATATCAGAATTATTACTGTCGATGTAGCTGTTAATTACGAAAAGAAAATGATCATAGGGCGTGTTCTCGTCCAACTCATATTCCTTAAAAAAATCATCAAGGAGCTTTATGACCAGGTGTGACTGGGAATATCTTACTTTATCCAAAAGGCGGTAGACATTCATTTCATATTCGTTGGTTGTATGAAACATGAGGGATTTCTGAACCCAGTTTTGTTTTTTCATCTTTTATTCTCCCTTCTGTGCAAGCGACAGCCGCAGCATTCTTGTGTATCCTTTTGCGTTGGCTCTGGTATCCGAAACAAAATGAACAATATCTTTGCGGATCTGATTGTTATTTAATATGTACTTTTTTAGAACGATTGACCCGCCGCCGACAAAAATGCAGGGATAAGAGGTAAAAGCAATCTTAGCCTGGCGCATGGCAGAGATGATCTTGGTGGCGTGTCTGTTCGTCATATCAAGGATTACCTCAACAACGTTATCGGGAAGAACATGAGCCCGACCGCTTAAGACATCTTCGATCAGACTGTAATCGATCGCCATATCAAAGTCTTTATATACCTTATCAATAATACTGTCATACAGAATAATGATGCCTAATTCCAGGGAATGCATATCTTTTTGCGGCTTACCGTCGACAAACTGTGCAATATCAAGCGTGTATCCGCCAATATCGAAAATATAATAGGTTCGATATTCATTAAGAATGGAACCTCCGATACTTGCAGCTGCAGCGCCGCCCTGGGGATAGATCTGTACGGATTCCATAGTAAAATGAAAATGGTATTCGTTGTAAAGGTAATCAATTCCGTTTCCCAGATGTTTCTGATAGTAGTCGGTAAGCTTCTTGACGTCGGTTTTCCTGTAGTGAGCGATGGGTAGACCGGCGCCGAGGGCGATCCTGTCAATCTTATCAATGCGCTGCTGGACAGCATCATGATCCTCGGTGTCTTTCGTAATTTTATATAGGATCTCCTTTGCTATGGCAATAAGGGTCAGCACAAGGCATCTTTCGTCTTGTGTTTTGTCAGCCATGTAGTAAAGCCTTTCGTTCGTTACGACATAGTATTTCCCGTCCAGACAGAGCCATTCCTTGGCCAGCAGCTGTTTCTCTGTAAAGGGTCCTTCGTACCCGCTTGGTGTAGTGGTGTGAGGACTTTTGGTATCATAGTTGCCGACATCGATGCCGACAAGATATAGTGGATTTTTTTTCATAGGAACCTCCCAATAAGTTTTTAGTAATAGTATACTATACTATAATTATGTAATTGTCAACTTATTTGTATTAAACTGGCAATTTTTTATGAGATTCTATTATTTTTTATTTTTGATCTTCCACAGTTCGTATAATTGAAAAGATTTTTGTATAATATCCATTGACATTATGGGATTATATGGTATGATGCTTTTGGGAGGATTGATATGAAAACAGTAGCCATATATAACAGAAAAGGCGGTGTCGGCAAGACGGTATCGTGTGTCAACATAGCTGGATGTCTGGACAAGATCATGGGCAAAAAGGTGTTAATAGTAGATACGGATGCTCAGGCGAACGCGACATCCTATCTCATGCTCCACGATATAGACAGGGTACGTTACAGTCTGATGGATCTGTTTGGGGATCCGGAGATCACGCCGGACAAGATTATCTATAAAGCGAGGATACCGGACAAGAAAAATGAAAAACTGGTAGAATCGAATATCTATCTTGTACCTGCTGTCAGGGAACTGGATAAGATATCGGCCAGCAATATGTATATTTTGCGTGACTTTCTTGCAAAGATAGAAGATCGGTTTGATTATTGCCTGATCGACTGTCCGCCGTCCGTGACAGACATGACGATCAATGCGCTATGTGCAGCCAATTATCTGATGATACCGGCGTTAGCCGGAAGGGATTCCGTTACGGGCTATGGAATCGTCGTTTCTGAGATCGATGCCATGAAGCAAAACGGGTTTAATGTGAATTTAAAGATCCTGGGGGTTTTTCTCAACCGTGTCGATAAAAGACGTGCCCTGGAAGAATACTACAGGAATTTCTGGCAGGGCAACGGTAAAAAATCCGCACATTTCGCTCATTCTGTCAGAGACACGTCCGATATTGTGAATGCACAGGAATTTGGTATGCCGATCCATTATTACAAAAAGAGTGCTGTGGCGGAAGATTATGTGGATTTAGCAAGAGAACTAAACTTTAAAATTCTATCTTATGAGAATAAGGTAAAAAAAGGAGGTAACTGATGGCTTTAGATTTCTCAAAATCAAGTAAGATGATCAATCAAGTAATGGGAGAGGCGGAAGACACTAACATGGACGAAAAGAAAAGGGATATTCCGATTGACCAGATCGACGAATATCCGCTTAACGAGTATCTGTTCGGTTATGAGAACCAGGATTTTGCCGATGAAGTTATAGGAGAAGACGGTTTCCATGGTGTGATTGAGGTCTGCGCAATGGAAGACGGGCGGTACGAGATCCTGTCCGGTCATAGGCGCTTTCGGGCATGTAAGGCAAATGGCTATCCGACCATACCCTGTGTTGTCAATGAGTATCTGTCGGATGACGAACGGCTAAAGCGCGTTATTAGAGGCAATCTTTTAAACAGGGTATTGACACCACTCAATTATGCACGATGCCTTTCAGAATATGAAAAAGTTCTGAAGAAAGGACCTAAGGAAGAGCAGAAAGGCATCCGGGATAAGATGGCTAAATTCTTCCACATTTCCCCTGCTGCTGTAGGCAGATATCTGTCTCTGAATAACCTGATTCCGGAATTTCAGGAATTGTGTGATAAAACCAACTATCCGTATACGAACCTGATGCCGGTATCCTCAAAACCGGAAGAGTTTCAGAGAAAGGTATATGATGCTTTATATAAGCTTGCCCCCAACAACGATGTGGCAGAATTATCCAGGAATATTATTGAACAGCAGGTCAATATAATTCAGCAGAGAGAAGACCGGGATCAGGATAACAGACAGGTTGGCACCCGGGGAGTGGTTCCC
The DNA here is from genome assembly GCA_947624025.1 of uncultured Lachnospiraceae bacterium. Classification (GTDB taxonomy): domain Bacteria; phylum Bacillota; class Clostridia; order Lachnospirales; family Lachnospiraceae; genus UBA3282. The sequence continues at coordinate 56,687 of CANQIJ010000001.1, forward strand.
AGAGAAGATGTGGTCATGGCAGATACGCCGATGAAGCCCGAAAACCCCTTACCCGAGAAAAAACCGGAAAGTATGGGCACAAATACAGATACTTTTGCAAAAAAAGAATGGAAACCGATGTATGATGAGGACGATGAGGACGATTTCATAGTAGAGACGGCGCCGGTTCATGTACATCAACCGCTTGACGAGACCGAGGATCTGGAAACCGAAGATTTCGTTCCGGAGGAAGAAATAGCGGAGGAACCGAAAGACAAGGAAATTAACTTTTATCTGGACAGACTGGAGAGGATCGTTGAAGATGCCGTTCTGGAGGATAAAGGGAAGATCATCGGAAGATTACAAAAAATCATGGATGTTTTAGCAAAATAGAAAAACCCCCATACGGGGGTTTTTTCTATTCATCAAATGCTGCCAGATCCATGAAAAGAACCTGGGCTACGGTTTCCTGCGCCTTAATGGAATCAAGAGGACTTATGGAAAGGTTTTTGTTCTTTCTGTTCTCCTGATAGGACAGCAGCATCTCGTTTAAATACCAGTAAATATCGAATGCCGAGCATCCGTTCTGGTGTTCTGCCATAATTCTCTCCTTTGCTTCTTTCAGCTCATAGGAATAACCTCTGAGTTTCAAAGCATCATAAACATTCTGCAGGCACCTGGACGGCTCCTTGATCTTAACATTCATCAGACGGACGATGTTATCCGTGTTATCGCGGAAAGATGCCAGGAATCGATCAGCAACGTCTACAAACAGTGTCATTGCCTTATCGCCTCCCTTATGTTCCACGGAAAGGCTCTTACCAAAGGTAATGAGCGGTGATCCGTCAAATGACATGAGCGGTGTCAATCTCGCTGCACACAAACCAACATCTGATGTGGTAAGGCGAACAGTGAGTTTTAAATTCTCAACAAGCATCCCGTAGGATTCCAGCAGATTTTTCACCATTTCCACATAATTCGAATCTGTGATTTCGTACCTAAGATCCACGATCTCGTGAGTGACAGAGCCTCCCGCGAAGGAAACGCCGCCGAACTCGCCGTTTAACTCGTTTTCCAGGATCTTCATCAGACGTGTAACCGGCATGATCGAGTAATCGCTTACGTCACCGGATAATAAAGCCGTTACTTTTCCGTCGCGGATCAGCGCAAGGGTAGAATCCCTGTACAGCCGCAGTCCGTTATTCAGACACTCACAACGGGTGGCAGGCGCCATTTCATTAGCGCGGGCTTTATCTTTGAGCGAATTAATGCTCCGCCCCGTGATACCTGCGCGATCCTGCAGGTGTCCGAAGGCCGTATACCGAAGAGGATACAGCACCTTTTTGGTACCGTTACTGATCGCTACAGCTGTCTTGGTCGATTCCATCGAAGAGAGGATATCATCTTCGGTGACATCTTTTTCAAAGCCCTCGATCTGTGCTCCATCAGCACAGGTCATTTTAAATGCACCCTTTAAGTGCAGGTTCAGCGGATTGTTTTCAAGCGGAACCGCCTCAATTTCGTTCGTATACATTTTCTGCCAGACATCGGTGGTTTCCTGTCCGTTAAAAAATGCATGTGCCTCTTCAAGATCTGTAAAATTTCTGATTTCAAAATCCTTCATGATTTTTTCCTCCCTATTTAGTCAAGTGTTTTTCCCTTATTTTTCAAGGAATTTTCAATTCATATCTCAGATAAATGAGCC
>CANQIJ010000002.1 GCA_947624025.1 uncultured Lachnospiraceae bacterium
GAAAACATTTTGGATATTGTGTATCATTGACCAGAAATATTTCAAGGAGAGTACCATCGTATGGAAAAAAGCGGCCGTATTATTTTTTATTGTGACTCTGTGACTCTTAACTGGATCCCGGAACTTTCCCAAAAAATAAACAGCCATTTTCCGCCAAAGGATGGCTACGCGCTTGAAATATCGACGATCGATGATATCAATACCTTTGAAGACGCCGCTTCCCGGCTTAGCGGATCTGATCTAAAGGGTGTCGCTGCGATAGTGCTCCTGACCGGGTGGAACGATTGTGTCGTTCATCGCAGGAAGTATTCGGATATCGTACGTTACGCGGACCGGATCAGATCACTGGCAGGATCAAACAATATCCGCATCATACTATCGACATTGCCTCCCGCGCGGAAATATGCTTCTCTTATCCGAAAATACAATCACGATCTGTTGGAATATGCCGTGCGTACACAGACACGCGTTGCCGACCTCTATCAGTATCTTCAAAAAGCCGGCATGACTTCCTATGCTTATTCCCGGGATCCTGTTGTCCAAAAAACCGTTGCCGAAGCCGTCTTCCCTGTGCTGACCAGGACCAGTCTGTTGGTCTTATGGCAATTTAACGGCAGATATGCGCACTGTAACTACAGCTGTCCCTATTGCTATGTTGCCACAAGCGTAAATAAGGGAATTCATTTCCAATACGATATGGATACATGGGAAAAAGCATTTGATAAGCATTTTCACGACAAGGAAGTGATCTTTTATTTTTCGTACGGTGAACCCATGATGGCAGGAAATATCTTTTACGACGCTCTGGAAATGATCGGCCGTCATCCCTCCTGGTCCGTCAGAATGACGTCAAATGTCTCTCTTCCTTTGGACAGATTATTGGCGACAAGGCTTGCCGCAGAAGGCCGTTTGAACATCAATGCCTCTTTTCACCCGACGCAGATCTCCCTATCGGATTTTATCAAAAAATGCGATGAGATACGTTCTCACGGCATCGAGCCTTCCGTGATCTATGTCATGTATCCTGATCAGATCGACGCGCTCGAGGAGTATATGCCGGTTTTCCGGGCGAAGGGCTATGTCGTCCATATACGCGCATTCCGCGGTTTATACAAGGGACGCAAATATCCCCAGGCGTACTCTCACAGGGAGTGGAAGAAAACCGCCAAATATATGGATCGCGGGAATTTTAAATATCAGCTTCATGCGGTAAACGGACTCGGCAGAATGTCTATGCTGGGAATGTCTCACATCTTAATAGACAATTATGGAAAGATCGAAATGTGCGACAGCTACGTTGGCGACCGCCACTATGGCAATATATTTGACAACAGGATCTTTCTTGATGTAAAACCATATCCTTTCCCCGGATTGGTCCCGCTCGCTGCGGTAGATGATATCGCCGACTATACGGAGCTTGAATACAGAGAGCTCGAGGGCAATAACGTAAACTGCTATAACGAACAGGGCGGCGTTATCAAAGATGCCGACGGTACGATACATTACCCATATGAAAATGTCGATCTGGACAATAAGGCATTGATAACGAAGCTCAGAAAGGTTCCCGCTCCTTTTCAGCCTTCATGGCAGTTTTGGACCAATCCCAAATGGCTGGTGCAACATTTTATCTACTCCTTTTTGATCAAAAAGTACGGCAAATATATCTGGGCCTGGTGGAAGGGGAAATGGTCGCTCCTGAAAAAGGGCAAATTACGTGCCAAGAATTTCTGGCACAGCTAGTTTCGCATACATGATCGGATGACAGGATATCACCCCAAAGGCAGGACCGGACTTTGAACAATACGTTATATGGCGAACAATTATATCTGGTATCAGACCATTACGGGATCACAACCTTACGGGACGACATTATATGGCTTGACTACTCCTGTTCCGGCATAGGCTTAAACTATAGCGGAACCCGGATCACCTTTGAGTTTGTGTCAACGATAGCAAGCGCCGACTATGCATGGATCGAGATCCATTTGTATGCAGACGATATCCTGAAGCGCTCTGTCCATCTGATCGACCGGGAGAAAACGACTGTCTCTCTGGAAACCTCCGGGGTTACCTGGATCGCTGTTTTTAAGCGCACAGAGAAAAAGTATAATCCCGTCGGCATAAGCTGCATAGAGTATAACGGTCAGCTCCTTCCCTGTCAGCCATCGAACAGAAAGCGGATCCTTTTTATCGGAGACAGTATTTCCTGCGGATACGGTGTTGAACGCTTTAGTCTTTTGCATAGATTTTCGACTAAATTTGAAAACGGATTAAAGGCCTATCCGTTTCTCTTAAGCCGCATGCTAAACTTCGATTATGATATCATCGCCTATTCCGGGATCGGTGTCTGGCGTTCCCACAAAAACTTTACATACGGAGTGATCCTCTCCAAATATAAGGAGGAAACGGCTCATCTGCCTGTTATGACCCCCCCCCACCTAATTATTGTCAACATAGGAACCAACGATTCCGGCCGCATTCGCACCGCGGAAGATAAATATGCATTTGAAAATGCCTATAGGCAGCTTATAAGCTGTCTGCACCGGCAGCACCCCGGGGCCACGATCCTCTGCGCGATCGGACCCATGAAATGTGTGGTAAAGGATCATATTAAAAAAATCTGTCTGGAATACGCCCGAAACGATGGCCTGGATATTCATTTTGTTAAATTAACGCGAAGATTATGGGACGGGATCGGCATCGGAAAGCATCCTACTTCTGTCACACAGCGGGCGAACGCCCGTCAGCTGTATCGGTATTATAAGAAAAACTGTGCCGAAGATGTTGAAGAATAGATCAAAGCAGGGCGGTCCACAGACCGCCCTGTACCATTTCATTTATCGTCACTGCAAACCTTTATCGAACTCTCAGCCCGCATCACGCCTTATTGCCCAACACCAGCGTCACCTTTCTGCTCACATAACCGTTGTTAGAAGCTGACATTACTGTCAGTTCTACGCTCTCACCCTTGGCGTGGAATTGCAGCTCCTCCTGCAGATCGTCCATGGAGTCGATCGACTCGCCGTCAAATTCCGTAATGATATCACCCTTCTGCAGTCCCGCCTCGGCTGCTGCCGTATTGTCATATACCTGATATACGAACACGCCTTCGGGTATGCCGTACATATCCGATACATCATCGGTAACGTCGATGCCGGATATCCCCAGATAGCCTCTCTCTTCCTCGGCTACTTTATTCTTGGTCTCTTTGAGCATCAGATCCGCTATGATCGGGCTTGCGGATGAGATCGGGATAGCGTAGCCCATTCCTTCTATCGCGCTGCCGCCGATCTTGTTGGAATTGATACCGATCACTTCGCCCTTCATATTCAGAAGCGCGCCGCCGGAGTTGCCCGGGTTGATCGCCGCGTCTGTCTGGATAAAAGTGCCGTCTGAACCGTCGGAAAGCTCTATGCTTCTGTCAAGCGCACTGATGACGCCTGTTGTAACAGACTGCCCGTAGCCTAACGAGTTGCCGATGGCAATAGCGGGTTCGCCCAGCTCCAGCGAATCGGAATCGCCCAGGGTCGCAACGGCGATCTGATCCTTCGTGCTTTTATCAATATGATCTAAGGACACCGCGATCACCGCGAGATCCATATCCGCATCGGTTCCTTTGACGGAGGCCTCCACCTCGCTGCCTTCCACGAACTTTACGGTCAGCTTCTCGGCGTCCGCTATCACATGATAGTTGGTCGCGATCAGAAGCTCCGTATCGTTTTCTCCCACGATAATACCGGATCCGCTGGCCTCGGCTTCCTGGGCATAGGACTGTCCGAAGAAAGACATCTTTTCGGTATAATGATTGTTGATGGATACCATGGCGGGCATCACCTCGTCCACCACTGCCGATACATCAGACACGACGGTGGTCACACTGCCGGTGTTCTGTATCCCGCTTGCCGTCTTCGAGGCGCCATCCTGATCTGACAGATCTGTCGTTTTATTTTCCAAAACAGATTCCGCACCCTCGATAGCGTCCTCCGCATCCTCGATCAGAGCTTCCTGCCCGGGCGTGGGCGCCGCATCGGACACCTGCGCCTTATCGTCTTTTCCGAACAGATCGGTTACGGACTGCACCGCATACAGGCCGACACCCGCAAAGATTCCGAACAGGATACCGAGCGATACACTGACAAGCGCCTTTTTGAAAAAGGGACCGTGTTCCTTCTTCTTTTTCTTCTCTTTTTTATCCATGCTCCGGTTCATCTGCGAATAATCGTTGGGATAGGTATTGCCATACTGATAATTCGCCGTATGTCCGGTATACATGCCGTTCGCCGTATGTCCGGCATACGAGCTTCCTGTCTGCCGGCTTGCGTAGGGATCCTCTGCCGTGCGGTTTGCGTAGGGGTTCTGCTCCGTACGCCGCGTATAAGAGCTTCCCGACGTATCGGACGTGTATGAGCCGGTGCGCTGACCGTTATCGGACTGATTTGTATGATCGTAATTTGAATTGGTGTTTGGATAGTTATTGTCGTACATAATACTTCACTCCTCCCGGATCTTCTGGTCGGTTTCGTGCCGATCTCTTTTTTGATCTTGAGGCTAGTATATTCTTTAATTGTGTATAAATTGTGACGGCTTTTTATTGAAATTGTGTTTTAAACTTGTAGCTTTTGTGACCTGGCGCCGCAGCCTCTGTCCGCCGCCGCAGCGTCCTGATATCGAAATCATTCCACCGTAACGGACTTCGCCAGATTTCTCGGCTTATCCACATCGCAGCCCTTGCCTACGGCTACATAGTATCCGAACAGCTGCAGCGGTATGATCGCCAGCGAATTGGCAAAATACGGATTCGTTTCGGGAATGTAGATCACATAATCCGCCGCCTTCTCGATCGCCTTGTTTTCCTCGCAGGTAACGGCCAGCACAAACGCGCCCCGCGCCTTGACCTCCACCATATTGCTGATGGTCTTGGCATAGAGCTCCGGCTGCGTGGACACCGCCGCCACGAGCGTTCCTTCCTCGATCAGTGAGATCGTGCCGTGCTTTAATTCGCCCGCCGCATACGCCTCGGAATGGATATAGGAGATCTCCTTTAATTTGAGAGAGCCTTCTAAGGAGATCGCATAGTCGATGCCCCTTCCTATGAAAAACACATCCTTGGCTCCCACATACCGGTTGGCGAATTTCTGGATCTTCAGCTTATTGTTAAGCAGCATCTCGATCTGATCCGGCAGGCATTTCAGATCGCCGAGCATGGCCGAAAACGCCTCCGGATCAATCTTCCCGCGCACCTTCCCGATCTTCATGGCAAGAAGATACAGGGCGATCAGCTGTGCGCTGTAGGCTTTGGTCGTCGCGACGGCGATCTCCGGGCCCGCCCAGGTATACATGACGTTATCCGCTTCTCTCGCAATGGAGCTTCCCACTACATTGACGATACCCAGCACCTTAAACCCGCGCGCCTTCGACTCCCTGAGCGCCGCGAGCGTATCCGCCGTCTCCCCGGACTGACTGATCACCACCACCATGGAGCCTTCTTCCAGGATCGGATCGCGGTATCGGAATTCGGAGGCGAGATCCACCTCCACGGGAATACGCGCAAGACCCTCGATGACATATTTCCCGGTCACCCCCGCATGGTACGCGGAGCCGCAGGCCACGATATGGATCTTCTTAAGGGCGGCCAGCTCTTCATCCGTCATATGCAGCTCTTCAATGACGATGTCATCGTCCTTGATCCTTGGCATCAGCGTATCCGTCACGGTCTTGGGCTGTTCGTACATCTCCTTCAGCATAAAATGCTCGTAGCCCGCCTTCTCCGCAGCGTCCGTATCCCATTCGATCGTAACGGGATCCTTACGGAGCTCTTCCTCATCCACCGTATAGAAATGCATGTGATCCGCCCGCAGGCGCACCACTTCCTGATTGTCCACATAATAGACTTTTCTCGTATATTTCAGGATCGCCGGCACATCGGATGCGATAAAGCACCCTTCATCGCTCTGCCCTACGATCAGCGGCGAGTCTTTTCTGGTCGCAAAGATCTGATCCGGACAGTCCGCGAAGAGGATACCCAGGGCGTAAGAGCCTTCCACGCGGTGGAGCACCTTGGTGACCGCCTCCAGCGGATTCCCCTTGTAATAATAATCCAGCAGATGCGCCAGCACCTCCGTATCCGTGTCGGATACAAACCGATAGCCCTTATCGGCAAGCATCTGGCGAAGCTGCAGATAATTCTCGATGATACCGTTATGTACGACCGTGATCGTCTCATCCGCATTAAAATGAGGATGGGCGTTGGTATCGTTTGGAACGCCGTGAGTCGCCCAGCGGGTATGTCCGATACCGCAGAAGCCGGGCATCGTCTCGCCTCCGCGCGTGAGATTCTCCAGGACCTTAAGCCTCCCGACGGATTTGGTGATATTGATCTTCTCCCCGTCATAGATCGCCATGCCTGCCGAGTCATATCCCCGGTACTCCAGCTTACTGAGCCCGTCGAGAATAATGGGAGCCGCCTGCTTCTTCCCTATATAACCTACAATTCCACACATACTTTCTTCCTCCCGGCATCAGCCTGCGTCTTTTATTTCCAGTAATCTTTGTTGGAAGACATGGCGACGACCATTCTTCCCGGGAACATGCGGTAATGTTTCCCGAATGTATAGCCTATGTATTTGAACGCGCTCTGAAGGAGCACATAAGGGATCCGGCTCCTCGCATGGGAATTCCACAGGTGGCGCACCGTCTGCTTTACCAGGCGCATTCCTTCGGACTCAGAGGGATATGCCTGAAATACCTCGGGATGCTGCGCCTGGGATACCCCCAGGTCGAAATTCCTGTGAAACTGCTCTGCGCAGCTGTAATCATGCGAATGGTACACCTTCGCGTCCGCGGCATAGGCGATGCCGTAACCCTTTTCTATCGCTTTGGCGGCATAGAGCATATCCTCGTTAAATATTGTATGTTTGACAAAACCGCCCAATACATCAAATATCTTCCTGTTATAAGCCGCGCATACATTGGAGAAGAAAAAAGTCTTAATGCCGAGCTTCTCCAGATCCGCCGCGGTTTTGACCGCCGACTGATCGGGATAATTAAAGCCGCGCGTATATTTCTCGGCCTCGCTGCTCTCTTCCCCGGCAAGCTGTCTTGCATAAGATGCCGCCACGTTTTCCGCTTCGAGCGGCTTTAACAGCTCCTTCAGAAGATCGTCGTCCGCCGGAACGGCGTCCTGCGTCATCATGACAAAATAATCCGCATCCGAACACTGTACGCCCTTATTGCGTGTTTTTCCGTGGTCAAATTCGCGTTTTGACAGATGTTTTACTACGATATTATGATAATCATTCCTGTAAGAAGTGCCATAAAACAGGCGGTCAAAATACTTTTGTTCCGTGTTCATGACGATAATGCGGTTTACCGGAACGCTCTGGCGCTCCAGCCGCTCGATCATGGTCAGGAATTTCTGATCCGGCTTGTACGCGGGGATTATAATGTCCACCTTTTTCACGTTCTGTCCCTCCCCGAAAGAAAAGGAGCCAGCAAAACCGGCTCCTTTGCTCTGCTTATTATTTTAGATATCCGTTTGTATCGGAATAGATCTGTTCACTGCATGTCTTGACAGTCGCCGACGGCTCATAGTCATAGTCGTTGAACAGATACTGATGCAGCCATTTGACATTTTCCTCCAGAGAGACCGGAACAACGCAGGATCCCTTGGAACCGATCGTACCCGTCGCGCGGTTTTCTTCTCTCGGGAAGCCCGCCGTATCGGAAATATAATATTTGCCCACGTCGCCGAGCATCTCTATGATCTCCGACAGATCTAACGATGTGTAAGTCTCTTCAAATACGGAATTGGCTATCTCCGTCAGGCTGGCCACGGAAGCCTTCTTCGCCTGATCCGCCACCGCCTGTATCACCTCACGCTGTCTCTCCGCCCGCCTGAAGTCGTCGCCGCCGCCATACCGCACACGGCAGTAGCCCGTTGCCTGAAGGCCGTTTAACAGCTGATAGCCTGCGGACGATACCGGTGTATAATCACGGTGCAGGTTTTCCGCCATACAGATCTGATAGTTGTTCAGATGATTCTTCTCGTTGTCATCCACATCGATATATACGCCGCCGAGCGCATCGATCGTATCCGTCAGTCCCGCAAAACCGACCGTGACGAAATCAGTGATGTTCATATCCAGATTCATGTTCAGCATATTGATCGCCATTTCGGGACCGCCCTTGGCGTATGCCGCATTACATTTATTATAGGAATCGTTGCTCAGGTTCAGGTAAGTATCACGGTATACCGATACCAGCTTGCACTCGCCCGTATCCTGATTGATGGACGCGATCATGATCGAGTCGCTCCGCGTGTTCTTCGTCAGTGCGCCGGTAGTGGAATCCACGCCGAACAGGGCGATATTGCGGTAGCCCTTCATCGTTGCTTCCTCCTCCTGCTGGACAGTGTCGTTGATGATGATATCGTCTTCCTTGATCTCCATCTTGCCGCCCTTGGTTGCCGTCAGGACGCTGTACAGAACCACGACCGCAATGACGAGAACGATGATCTCAACGATAAAGATAATGATCCTTCTGCGCTGCTTCCTGGCTTTCTTCTTCCTGCCGGAGCCCTTCTTTCCGCTGCCCGAGCCTTTGCCGCCCGAGCTCTTTCCCCCTGAGCTTCTGCCTGACTGGCTGCTTTTGCCGGAGGGCTTCCTGCCGCTTTTGCTGCCGGACGAAGATTTTTTTCTCGGGCGTTCTTCTTCGTATTCATCTTCGATATACTTTGCCATACGTTGTACTCCCTTAATTTCATATGATCATGAAATATTACTGTTCTCTATTGTCTCATATATTCACGCAAAAATCAAGCTGTAGCGTAAACCTACTTACGATTATACTACATCTTGATATAATTGCAACCTGTTCACGGTCTCTTATGACAAATCTTCCCGCGGGCTTCTTCACGAGATCTTCTTAAAGAAATAGTATCCCGCTAATAGGCGTTTTTATTTATGAACCCCTTGAAAATCGTAAGGAACATGATCTTAATGTCAAAAGACAGCGTCCAGTTCTCTATATAGAAAATATCGTATTCTATCCTGCGCTTGATAGACGTATCGCCCCGGTATCCGTTGATCTGCGCCCAGCCCGTCAGTCCCGGTCTGACCTGATGCTTCACCATATACCGTGGTATCTCTTCCTTGAATTTCTCCACGAACTGCGGGCGCTCCGGTCTGGGACCGACCACGCTCATATCGCCCTTCAGGATATTGAACAGCTGGGGCAGCTCGTCGATGCTTGTCCGGCGCAAGAATCTGCCGACTCCCGTCACGCGGGGATCGTCCTTTGTCGTCCACGCCTGTTCCTCCGCCACAGCCTTCTGCACCTTCATCGTCCGGAACTTGTACATTTTAAAAGGCTTATTGTGCAGACCGATGCGCTCCTGCTTAAAAATAACGGGGCCGCGCGATGTACAGCCGACAGCGACGGCGGCGAGCAGCATGACGGGCGATGCGACCACCAGCCCCACAAGGGAAACGATGATATCGACCATCCTTTTCATGATCCAGTTCAGGGTATTGGTCAGCGGAACATAGCGGATATTGATGACCGGAAGCCCCATCAGATCCTCCGTGTACGGCCTGCTGGGGAACATACTGTTATAATCCGGTATGAACTTCGTGTGGACGCCGGACTTCTCGCAGATATCCACGATGCGCTCCAGATCGTCGTAATCCTTTAACGGCAGCGTGATGGCGATCTCGTCCAGCTTATTCTCCGGGAGGATGTACAGAAGATTGCCGATCGAGCCCACTACCTTGACGCCCTTATAGATCGTTCCCCGCGGAACGCTGTCGTCAAGAATGCCCCGCACAACATAGCCCCACTGGGGATTTGCATTGATACGGTTGATATATTCCTCCGCCGCCCGGGAGTACCCGACCAGCAGGATATATTTGAGATTATAACCTTTTTCACGAAAATACTGCAGGAGGATGCGGATCAGCGTACGCCCCAGATTCGTCAGAAGGATGTTGATGATGAAGAAGTACGCCATCATGGCACGGGAGAAATGAACCTGCGCGACCAGATACCAGCCCGCCATCAGGAGGATAAGCCCTACCACATTCGCCTGAAAGATATTGAGGATCTCGTACTTATGCACCGTCGCGCGCTTCGGCGTATACAGATTAAAATTATAATACAGGATAAGATAACCCGGCACGATCACATAGAGCATCTCAAAATAGGTGCGCATGGAAAGAACACCGACGTTCGCGTCGATGTCGGAAAAAGGGCTTGCAAACTTCAGATACCAAGCCAGCATATAGGACGCCGCTATGATCAGGGCATCCAAGACTACATGCAGTCTGTTGAAATACTTCTGGTTATCTTTGATCATACCTAGAACCCCTATGCACGTATCATACAATATTTTCCCTTAAAATACAACCTGACGGCGCTGTGCTGCCCGGCTATGCGCTAACGCTCCGCAAAACGATACCATATATTACGCCACAGCTCCAGCTGTATGAGAAAACAGTTGTACAGCCTGTCCCCGGAAAAGCGCACCCGCCGCTCTCTTCCGGTCCCCAGCAGGCAGATCGCGATCCCTCTGCCAAGTCCCTTAAGATAAGTGCGGCCCAACCCTTTTCGCGCAAAAAACAGGCCCTTGACCGCAAATCCGACGAGCAGAAGCGGCAGATTCAGGAGGATCTGGAACGCCGGCATATTCTTGTATACAAGATACACGCTGTTCCGGGACGTCAGGGATACCTTGAACTCGTTGTAACGGGAACCGCTCGCGCCGCTCCCCGCATGGTAGACTACCGCTTCGGGAATATACAGATTGACATAGCCGGAAAGCCTCGCCCGGTATCCCAGATCGATGTCCTCCAGATAAGCAAAATGATGCTCGTCCATACATCCGATCTCGTCAAACAGCTTTCTCCTGTAGATCGCCGCGCCTCCGCAGGCGGCAAATACCCTGCGCCCGCTCTGATAGTCGCGCCACGGTCTGTCCTTGCCCCGGGCAAAAGCCCAGCCGAGCGCACAGTAATAATCGCCCGCATCGTCGATCAGCTCCGGCTGATACATATTGCGCATCTGCGCCGATCCCGAAAATACCTCGGGATGCCCCTCAAGGGGTTTTTCAAGCGCTTTAACAAATCCTGATTTAACTTTCGTGTCATTATTCAATAAAATAACATATGTTGTTTTACTTCTGGCGATCCCCTCGTTGACGGCTCTGCAGAAGCCGTAATTCTTGTCGAGGCATACGAGCTCGACCCCCGGAAATCTATCCCGGACGAGCTGCCGGCTGCCGTCCTCCGAGCCGTTGTCTACCACGATGATATGCGCGGGTTCATCCGCGAGCGAGTGAAGGCAGTCCTCTATATATTGGATCCCGTTATAATTTGGCACCACTACCGTAGACCGTATCCGTTGTTCCATTACATCTCCGTTCCGGGCTGCCGGCCGCGAAGAGACGCCGTCAGCCGCGTATGCATTCCTCAAGCCGCCGTCAAAAGCCTGCTCATCTGCCATAGCGCAGGGATATCCGCGGATCCCAGAGTACCCGATATCCGCATTGTGCGGCGGCCGCTCCCAGCTCCCTGCTCAGCTTGCGATACCCCGCTTCATCACAGGACAGCCCCGTCACGTCGGCTATCCGCACCCCGGCGGCGCCGCGAACGGTGCGCTCTCTATAAGGCAGCCCCGTGATCTGCTCATAGACCTCATACAGCTTCGGGCTAAGGAGCATGCATCTGATATCGACCGCCGCCACATCCTGTTTTAACGATGCGCGGTGTGTGCTCCCGCCGCTGTATTCCTTATAAAGGCCCGCGTACAGGCAATTACCGCTCTCATCCATGGCTCCCGCGCAGATCCTGCCGCGCGCATCCAGGATCCTGCCTCCCACGATCCCCACATCCGCTCTGACCGACAGGATGTCGGGAAGATAGCTGATCTCATAGAAGCCCAGATGCCGACTGTGTTCCACCGTCACATGCCATCCGCGCCCCGCGCAGAAATCCGCAAGCGCTCTGCGCCCCGCCTCGTACGCATAAGACTTACTGGCGGTATTGTCTGCGGTGGAGCCCGTATGGCAGCGCCAGTGATACAGCACCCTCGGAATATGGGATATCTTCTGCGGCAGCTCCCATACCGCCGATGTTTCCAACAGCCTGTCAACAATGCGCAGCACCAGGTCGTAATCCTGCGCGCCGTCATACTCGCCGCGCAGCCCCAGTTCCCTGATCAGATCAGACCGGACGGCCATAAAATGACAGATGTAATTATTGGATAAAATTAAATCTAAATTAAATTTTTCTTTCTTGTGGGGCGATAAAAACTGCTGCGCACCGTCATCAAGCTTATCTTCATCCGTATACAAAAGCGCCGGCTCCATTCCCTGCTCCTTCGCCTGATCAACCGCTTTTGCCATATGATAGATGGCGTCCGGCGAAAGAAGGTCGTCGTGGTCGAGCAGCGCGACATAATCTCCCCTCGAGAGCGCGATGCCGGCATTCGTATTTTCAGAGATACCCTTATTTTCCGTCAAATGCAGGTATTTGATGCGTTCGCCGCCCGGCCTGCATGACATTTCCTTAACGATCTTCTCTGTGCCGCCCTTTTGACCCGCATCCGCAATGATCAATTCCCACTTTTCATAGCTCTGGCGCAGCACGGAATCGATCATCTCCCGCAGAAAGCTCTCTTTTGTCTCATAGGCGGGCACCACGATGCTGAACACGCTGTCATAGGCGGCCGACTCTCTTCTCTGGCTCTCCAGCACAGCCTCCGGCGGCTCCTCGTAGCGGTAACAGCCGCCTCTCTCCTCGCCGATCCGCTCCTTCACGGCGTAATAAGTGTGGCGGACGCCGTTTTTCTTCAGATAGCGCACGGTCTTTATGAAATTATTCTTTTTAAAGATCCCAAGCCCCATGCCGCCTCCATCATGACCTGCCGCATAAATGATCATCGCCCCGCACAGGCAGGGCGATGCAGAATCCTCTCTTAGAGATATGCTTTCAAATCTTCCGTCAGTTTATTCAGGCGCTTCTCGGCATCCTCCAGTCCGGTCCCTTTGACACCCATGTAAAATTTGATCTTGGGCTCCGTGCCGGACGGGCGGGCGCAGCACCAGGAATCGTTGGTCAGGTCAAAATAGAGCACGTTGGATTGCGGAAGGCCCGTCACGCCTTCTCTGCCGGTCTCCAGATCCACGGTCTTACCCGTATTGTAATCCCTAAACTCCTTCACCTTCAGATCGCCAAAGCTCTTAGGCGGGTTGCTTCTCAGCTTATCCATGATCTCCGCGATCTGCTTCGCACCGTCGATTCCCTTCATGGTGATCGAATACTGGCTCTCCTTATAATATCCGTACTTCTCGTACAGGGCGATCATCTGGTCCCATACGGTCCGGCCGTGCTTCTTGCACCATGCAGCCATCTCGCACAGGCACATCACCGCAACAACGGCATCCTTGTCTCTCGCATGGGTTCCCGCCAGACAGCCGTAGCTCTCCTCGAGACCGAATACGTAATGGTTGGAGCCGCTCTGCTCAAACAGCTTGATCTGCTCTCCGATATACTTAAAGCCTGTCAGCACCTCGATGAACTTTACCTTGTAATCCTCCGCGATCGCCCGCGCCATGTTGGTCGTCACGATCGTGGTGACAAGGGCGGGATCCTCAGGCATCTTACCCGTCGCGGTCCTCTCTCTTAAGATATATTCCGCGATCAGCATACCGGACATATTGCCCGTAAAAGGCACGTATTCGCCGGATTTGGTATCCAGCGCATAGATTCCCAGTCTGTCCGCATCGGGATCCGTCGCCAGGACGATATCCGCATGCTTCTCCTTCGCCAGCTTGAGCGCCAGGGTAAACGCCTTGGGATCCTCGGGATTCGGATATTCCAGCGTGGTGAAATCGGGATCGGGCATCTCCTGCTCGGGCACCACATACACATTCTGAAAGCCAAGCTCCGACAGGATCCTTCTGACCGGAACATTGCCCGTGCCGTTAAACGGGGAATACACGATCTTCATATCCTCCGCCATCTCTTTGATGACCTCCGGATGGATGATCTGCTTCTTCAGCTCCGCCATGTACCTGTCGTCGATCTCTTTGCCGATGACCACGTAGAGTCCGGCCTTCTTCGCCTCCTCCTTATCCATGGTCTTTACCGTATGATAATCGGTGACATTCTTCACTTCCGTGATGATCTCTTTATCCCTGGGAGCGGTAACCTGCGCGCCGTCCTCCCAATAGCACTTATAACCGTTATATTCCGGCGGATTGTGGCTCGCCGTGATCACAATACCGGAGATGCAGCCCAATTCACGCAGCGCAAAGGACAGCTCCGGCGTGGGCCGTAAAGAATCAAACACATATGCCTTGATACCGTTTGCCGCCAGACACAGCGCTGCCTCATCCGCAAATTCGGGAGATTTTCTCCGGGAATCGTAAGCGATCGCCACGCCCTTAGCCTCTCCGCCCTGTTTCTTTATGTAATTCGCCAGACCCTGCGTTGCCTTGCGCACCGTATAGATATTCATGCGGTTCGTGCCCGCGCCGATCACGCCGCGCAGTCCGCCGGTACCGAACTCAAGCTCCTTGTAGAAACGATCCTCCACCTCTTTTTCATCGTTCCTGATCGCAAGAAGCTCCTGCTTGGTCGCGTCGTCAAAATAAGAGTCTTCTACCCAAAAATCAAATTGTTCTCTGTAGCCCATGGTAATACCTCCGTTATTGTTCTTTGTTACCTCGTTATTTTACCATATCTGCGGCACAACCGTAAATATATTTATGCGGTTTTCTGTATGTTTTCCGTGCGCAGAACGCTCCGCTCACTTCTCATACCGCAGCGCGAAATCGCTCCGGTCCAGGGAAAAATTCGGATTGTAATACGGATCTCCCCGGTCCAACAGCTCCTTCCACTTCGCGCGGAATGCCTCCGACTCCCTCTCATAGCGCTCCGCCTTCTCCCCGTGATCGTCCAGGCCGCGAGAGACCGATTCGTAATGGTACAGCTCGGCAAAGGGTGTGAATACGTTGACATACCCGGCTTTCCACGCCCGGATGCACAGATCCACATCGTTCAGCGACACGGCAAAGCTCTCGTCCAGACCGCCCAGCTGCTCATACAGCGATTTTTTCATCATCAGGCAGGCGCCCGTGACCGCCATCACATTCTGTGCATAGCAAAGCCGTCCCATGTATCCTAAGTTGCTGCTGCTGACCCTGTGATGGCTGTGTCCCGCCGTCCTGTGTCTGCCCAGTCCAAGCACCACGCCCGCATGCTGGATGGTCTTATCCTCATAATACAGCTTCGCGCCCACCGCACCCACATCGGGCCGCTGCGCATACATCAGCAGCTCTTCGATCCAGTCCAAAGATATGACACTTGTGTCATTATTTAGCAGGAGGACATATTCCCCGCGCGCTTTTTTGACAGCCGTGTTATTGATCCGGGAATAGTTGAAGTCTCCCTCGTAAGTGATCACTCTGATATTGGGATCCTCCTGTATTTTTCTGTAGTATTCGAATATATCCTCTTCCGTGCTGTTATTTTCGACTATCAGGATCTCATAATTGCCGTAGCTGCTCTTCTCAAGGATCGACGTGATACAGCGCTCCAGGTCCTGCCTGTGGTCCTTGTTCGGGATCACGATGCTGACAAGCGGATTTCCCTTGATCTCATACTTGATCTGAAAGATTGTCTCGAACGCTTTCGTAGACCGGATCTCAAAATTCTCAAACCCCTGCTCACGCAGATGCGCCGCCACCGCCCCTTTCGCCGCGTCAACGGCATAGCTCTTGGCATTGATATCCGCCGCCACGCTGCCGGAATGCGAACGCCAGTAATAGAGCAGCTTCGGCACATGGACCACGCACTTTGCCCGGCTGGTCAACCGCAGGATCATGTCGTGGTCCTGGCTTCCGTCAAATTCCGACCGGAAAACCACGCCGCCTTCGAGCAATCTTCTGTCAAATGCACTGAAATGACAGATATAATTGTTGGCGCGCAGATTGTCGGGTGCAAAGTCCGGCTTAAAATGCAGCGTGATCATGTGGTCGATCGTCTTATTTCCCTTAAACGTCGCCTCATCACAGTAGATATAGTCCGCGCCCTTATCGCAGATAACCTTCCTATATTCATACAGTACGCTCGGATGCAGCACATCGTCATGGTCAAAAAGCGCTATATAATCGCCCGACGCCATAGCGAGGCATGCGTTCGTATTGCCGGATATTCCCTCGTTCTCCGGAAGCTTCCGGTATAAGATACGGGGATCGTGCTGTGCGTACTCCCTGCAGATCCGCTCCACATTCCCGTGCTTTTCATCGGAGCCGTCCGCAAGGCACAATTCCCAGTTTGCATAGGTCTGCGCCCTGACAGAGTCGATCGCCTGGCGCAGGAACTTCTCCGGTGTGTTATAGAGCGGCATCAGAATGCTGAACTTTACGCTGCGCAGGAACTGTTCACTGCTCTGGCGCTTTGCTTCCTCCGCATCCGGAAAGCTTGCCGTTCCATGCTGTATGCGCGCTTTTCTCTCGATACTCTTGGCGTCAAGCTTGCGGATAACGCCCCTGATGCTCCCGCAGTATCCCAGTCTCTCCTTCGTCCTGCGCATCCAGTGCACACAGGAACGAAGGGGTTTGGAAAAACGCCAGAACACACTTCCCTTAATACGCCCCAGCCTGTTCTCCAGCTCGGCTCTCCTGCTGTCCGCCTCCGCCAGCTTCGCGGCCAGGACCTCCCCCTTGCGCTTCTCCCGCTCATAGGCGTCTTTATAGTAACGAAGCCTCTCCTCGTCCGACATTGTTTCCGGTGCCTTCTGTTCCATATGGCGTCATCCTTTCTCCGGTTTACACGGCATACAGCCATCGCCGCGCATCTGCCTGCCGCCTGCCGGCGGTACCGTACAGCTTACGTCACTCCATGTGATCAGCCTGCCGCCCTGTCCGTCCGTGTACAGCATACCGACACGGTACGTGCCCGGCTGCAGATCGGACGTCCTGATCCGGAGCGCAAAGCCCGCAAGCCCGATGTTCTTCTCTGTCGGAATGACAGTCTCCACATCCCTGCGATGCCACGGCGACGGTACGGCAATATAATCCGCCCTGCCCGGCGCACCCGCCTCCGCTTCGGTATCCGCGCCCCGGTCCGTTCCGCTGTCCTGCCGCTCATTCCGCAGCAGCACATATTTGTCATAACATGCGTTATCTAATCCCGGTGCGTAGCACCAGCCCATGATCCACAGAATATCCGGCTCATCGGCATGTATCTTGTTCTGGATCCCGGCACGGTCCACCGTCAGCCGCAGACGGCCCGGGCTTGCTTTGGCGATCTGCTCTTCCCGCAGGAGATCGGGAACGACCGTATACAAATGGTCCTCGTACGGAAATTTATAATTACACCTGTAATCCGACGCGTTGTCGATCAGCGCACGGTGATAACAGCTATCCTGTCCTCTCATCCGGGGATGCTTGTCATACAACGCCTCTTTCTCGTCAAGGAGGCGCTCCCACTTGGCTTCGTCCTGTTCGTCCGCCCCTCTGCTCAGTGATTCGTGATGATACAGCACGGCATCGTTGCGCTGTACGTTATAATAGCCTGCCTCGATCAGCTTAAAGCAAAACTCCACATCGTTGTAAGCGACCGCCATCGTTTCGTCAAAGCCGCCGACCTCCTCATATTTCTCGCGGCTGACCATCAGGCAGGCTCCGGTGACTCCGATCATATCGTAGACGACACGGTTGCGCCCGTAATAATAATCACGATCGTCCGGAAACGTTACCAGCTTGTGGGACGGCCCGATCTGCATATTGGTAATGCCCGCATGCTGGATATCCTGCGTACCCGCATACCACAGCTTGGCGCCCACCGCACCCGTTTGCGGCTGCAGGGCCTGGCCCGTCATGCGCCTCAGCCAGCTCTGTTCGATGATCTCAATGTCATCGTTCAGGAACAGGATCAGATCGCCCGTCGCCTTTGCCGCGCCCATATTGCACATTCTGGAGAAATTAAACGGCATCTGCTCATAGAGATAAGTAAAACCGAACTGATGCTGCAATTCCTCCATCCGCTGCCGGTTTGATTCGCTGCTCCCGTTGTCCACGACGATCCATTCATAATATTGATAATCCGTTTTCTGCCTGAATGACGTAAGACACCGCTCCAATACATCAGGATGATCCCTGGACGGGATCACAACGGAAACGACATGATGGGGCTGAATGTGCCCGTCCGCGCTCTGTGCGCGTACGCACCGTTCTCTGCCGGAGATGGAGGTATCGTAGACCACATGATACAGCTCAGGCTCCTGCCCGCTTATCAGGCTTCCCCTGATACCGCGCCTTGCCAGCGCCGCTTCCCTTACCGCGACACATTCCTTCCCCGCCCCGGTCAAGTAACGTCCACGCTCCATTTCCTCCGTGAGGCAGCTTTCCGCCATCCGGAACCGCTCCGCCGGATCCTCACACTCTTCCGGCTTAAACCCGGACCTCTCGGAGGGCTCATAGGCGCGGTGATAAAGCACCCTGTCAAGATGACATATACTCTGACCGATCGACGTATCACGCACCATGCACCGTTTTGCCGCCGCCTCCTCCAGACGCAGGCACAGATCATAGAAGCGCACCGCCTGGCTGCCCTGCTCCTTTCCGTCCGCCGCATCGCCGCTCAATACCCCGGATAACAGCCCGGCCCTGACCGCCACCAAATGCCCCCAGTAATTAAAGGCAAGAAGCGTATCGGGAGAATAGTCCGGTTTCAGCCACGGACACATACGGTAAGCCGGCTTCTCCCAGTAAAAATCTTCATCCGTATACAGGATCAGGCAGGACGGATTATTGTTAAAACATGTTTTAATCTCATTAAATGTGCTCCCGTCCAGGAAACCCCTGCCATACGTTAAAATGATAATATCCGTATTCGGAATTTTGACAGCATCCCATCCCGTAACGCTTGTTATTTTATCATCACAGCTGTTATTTTCCTGCTTGATCCATTCCAGATACGGATGCGTCTGGCGGTCGAGCTCTTCTCTGTAGCGCGCAAGGGCAGCATCCCGCCCGGCGTCCGTGACCGTGTTCCCCATCCGGTCCGGCCTGTTCTTCAGTCTGCGGTACAGCTTCCGAAACGGCGCCGACGCCTTCCAGAAGGGACTGGAAGCAATATGCGCCAGATGATCCTCCAGATCGGCCTGGCGCCTCTGCGCATCGGCTATCCTGCCCGCCAGCACGATATTTTTTTTGCGTTCGCTCTCATATGCCGCCGCATAGTAAGCGGCCCAGTCATATTGTCCCGTATGCCCTCTCATCCGCTATAACAGCCCTCTTTTCCGTATATGCTTCACCGTTTCCTCCGGCAGTCTCGTCACTTCCATGCTCACCTGCAGCAGATTGCTTTCCTCATTCGGCATCCCCGCAAGGGACAGGGTAATGTTCGGATCCCGCGTAGGGAACGCATAAGTATTGTCTCCGACCTTAAAACCGTTTACCGTCACCCGTTTTTCCTTTAACGGCACGGGCGTCCCGTTCCATCTGATCTCACTAAGCCAGATGAGGCAGAAATCGCTGCAGGGGTCGATCCGAAGGGCGCTTCGCCCGCCCGGCACCGGAATCTCCAGCTGCGTCATGCCGTCCTCCGAAATGCGGATCTGTTCCTGTGACGCTTCATCCGGGAAAAAGGACTGTTCTTCGCAAAATCCCCCTCCGGTGTCTTCATAGATCTGAACACGGTCTTTATGCCCCGACGCCTCCTGTCCCTTGCAGAACGCTTCCACGGTATAGACAGGATAACCTATGTTATCTCTTATCTCCGCCAGTGACATTCTCTTACCCGTCACGTATTTTTGGAACCTCATTTCCTGTTTTCGGTACTGCTCGGCCTCCGACTGGTCGACAGTAAGTTTTTCAAAAATATAATCCAGATTTAATGCATTCCTTTTTTCGTCCTCCAGCAGATAACAGTACACCGCGCGAAAAGCGATCTGCTTCGTCTCGACAGACTGTGGAAAGCTCCATTCGCAGTCGATAACATTCCATGTGTTATCTACGTTATCCGGCACAATAATATTCGCAAAAATCAGATCATAGTCCGTGATCCCGGCGTCCTCCCCGACAGAGATCCGTTTCAGGTATTCGTCGAACAGGCGCAGGAAGCCATCCGTATCATTATGGGAAAGCCGTTCGTCCATAAGCTCTTCCAGCGTCCGGCCATCGACGAACTCCAGGCAAAGACAGGGCGGCTCCCCCTCCTCCAGCCTGCATCGGTTGACAGCCAGCCCGCTGCCTGCGTAGCGCTGTGACAGCCGCTTATAGGCATCGGCCGTCTTGCGGATATGTTCCCACGCCTCTTTACATAACGGGTGTTTTTCAATTATTTTTCCGCTTCCGGTATCCTTTAGCACCGTTTTGATACAAAACTGAGGCGCCCGGTCATTGGAATACTTTACATATTTTTCTGTCAGCGCCGGACCCAGCACCATCATATAGGAATTGGAGAACAGCGGAAACATGCCCTCCTGTATGATCGAATCAAATACTTTCTTCTCATCAAACAGCTGCAGCCTTTCTCGGTCGAAATTGCGCAGATTGGACGAAAGCTCTCCCCTATTCGGCAGCCTTTCATCGGAATACAGGCATGTCATGAATTTATAATCGGGGTAAGGGTAATACATCTGTGCCTGCCGGTATCCGCAGCTTCCGGCGATCCGGCGCAGTCTGTCGGCAGTGAAGGTCCGCACCGCGGCGCCGTCGGGATAATCCTCCAGGCTGCTGAAATAGGTCCCAAGATGGTCTTCCTTGCATCCCGCCCAGTATTTCAGTCCGAATCTGTTCTCTATGGCGATGGCGATATGTCCGTCAGGCCTCACATGCTTCTTAATGATATTCAGGAAATCTTCATAGGGCGCCGGCGAATCGATATAGGACTGCGCGTACTCAAAAACGCCGATCAGACATATGAGATCGTAATCACATTCCAGATCCGGCTCCACATCCTGAAAATTCCCTACATGGATCGTCACATTATCCGCATCCATGTGACGGTAGGCATTGATCCTGCTTCTCTTGCGCGACAGATCGATACAGGTCACCCGGCCCGCCTTGCGCGTGAGCGCCCCCGTGATCGCGCCGCAGCCCGAGCCTACCTCCAGGACCTTCATGTCCTTTGTGATCGGGAGCCACTCAACGATATTCTCCCTCTGCGGCGACAGATGATACAGGATCGGCCAGCTCGCCCGCTCTTCGATGATGCGCTGATATTCCACCTGCGCATAATTGCGGGCAATGTCCAGCAGCTCATCCTCCACATCTCCGTCGCAGTAATAGTCTTCCCCCGGATAATGCGTCAGATCCAGTTTGATCCTTCCGATTTCCTCAATGATTCTTTCTGACATATGTGTCATCCTCACGTTCTGCCGCCGGTCCGCGCGCCCCGGAGCGTCTGCCGTCAGCGCACCTCTACTCTGGAATCCATATCGTAGAAGCCGACCGTATCCTTATCTGAGATCACCGTCAGCTCCAGCACATCATACAGCCTGTGATACACGGTAAAATCGTTGTTTTCATAACCGGTGACGCCCAGGGACAACAGATATTCGCCTCCCTGAAGGTTCATTTTCTGTGTAAAAGTGATCTCCCGCTCTTCCCCGGTCCTGACAGGCTCCAAAAAAGCCTTCTCAAGCATCGTGTTCGTTCCGGTGATCTCCGTTCCCCGCACGTTTTTGATCGTAAAAGCAAAGATCGGCGCCGTCAGATCTTCCGTCATGCGCACCTTCATATGGATCGCAAAGGTGCTTCCCTTGAGGATCGCCGACGTCCTGATGCCCTTTTCATCCGTAATATAGTATTCCGTGATCACGGCTTTCTTAGACCCGTATTCCAGCAGCTCAGGATTCTCTGCTCTCTGCCGTTCCTTCGCTGCAGCGTCCGGTGTATGCCCGGTCGATGCGGCGGCGGAGCGCACGTCCTCGTCGTCCAGCAGACTGTCAGACCCGGATTCCGGCAGCGTATACTGACCCACCAGCACCTGCTTATAGATATCGATCATCTGCTTGGGCGCACCCTCGCCCAGCTTGACGCCCTGATTGAGCAGCACGACCCTGTCGCAGTATTTGCTGATGCTGCTCAGATCATGGCTGACAAACACGATCGTTTTTCCCATCGATTTAAATTCTTCAAATTTGTGATAACATTTCGCCTGAAAAAAGACGTCTCCCACGGAGAGCGCCTCGTCCACGATGAGGATCTCCGGCTCGATATTGATGGCTACCGCAAAGGCAAGCCGCACGAACATACCGCTCGAATAGGTCTTGACCGGCTGATATACATACTCTCCGATATCGGCAAACTCCAGTATCGCATCCAGCTTCTCATCGATCTCTTTCTCGCTGAAGCCTATCATCGTGCCGTTGAGATAGATATTCTCTATGCCGTTGTATTCCATGTTGAATCCCGCGCCGAGCTCCAGCAGAGCCGAAATACGGCCGTTGACGGTCACATCTCCGGCGGTCGGGTTCAGTACGCCGGTAATGATCTTGAGGATGGTAGACTTGCCGGAGCCGTTCGTGCCGATGATCCCCACACATTCTCCCTGGTAAACGGTAAGATCCACGCCTTTCAGGGCATGATGCTCCGTATGATGTCTGCCCCGGCCAAACCCTAAAGCCTCTTTGATCCGGTCCGAGGGCTTGTCGTACAGCTTATACACTTTTTCCAGATTCGTAACCTGAATCGCAATGTTTTCCATAATGATATCCTATCCGCCCGGCAATGCTCACAGCACATCCGCAAAATGTACCCTCAATTTTCTGAAGATCAGTGTGCCGATACAGAAAAGACTGATCGTAAAGATCCAGAAGTATGTGGAGGAATAGAAATGCTCCCAGAACCACACCTTTTCATATATCGCACTTCTGTAGCCGTTGACGATATACACAAGCGGATTTAATTTAAAAAGAGTTTTCATGTTATCCGTCTTAAGCATGGAAATGTCCCAGAGGATCGGCGTCGCCCACATACCGATCTGCAGGGCGATATTGATGATCTGCTGCAGATCCCTGATAAACACCACAAGGGCGCAGGTGAGATAACTCATCCCCAGCACCAGCAGAAACATGCACAGGCTATAATATAACATCTGTAATGTATAGATGCTCGGATAATACCCGTAGCCGGCGGATACTAAGAGCAGGATCACTACAAAGAAAGCGTGGATGAACGTGGCCGCGATCACCTTGATGATCGGCAGGATACTGATATTGAACACTACTTTTTTGACAAGATAATTATATTCGATCAGCGCCATCGTACCCTGTGTGATCGCCTCCGAAAAATAAAACCACGGCACAAGCCCCGCCGTCAGATACAGCACATAGGGCACATTCAGCCCGCTTGCCACGAGCTGGCTCCTGGTATCAAACACCTTGTCAAAAACGATCCAGTACATGACCACGGTGACGACCGGCTGCGCCATCGCCCACACGATACCGAGATAGGAGCCGGCGTAACGTTTCTTGAAATCATTCTTTGCCAGCTTCCAGATCAGTTTCCTGCTCTGAAAAAGCTCCGCGGGTATCACCATGATCCGTTCATAGTATATGGCGTAAACAGCGCAGGTAAAAACGATCAGTACGCAGCCGCTGATCTTTTTCATCTGCTCTGTCACCGGATCGGCAAGAGGATTGTGATGATTGATGATGACCAGAGCCAGAATCAGACCAAGCCCCCAGAATATCGCTATTCCTGCGGGCTTACCGGGATATTTGACGCTATGACCGAAACGATTCTTATTTCCTGCTTTCTTCACACTGACATATCCTCTGTTACAACCGCTGACCGCCGCAGTTACCTGCGGCAGGTTTTCGTAAATTCCGCAAAGCTTCCGTGCCCTTTGTCCTTATCGGACAGGATCGGCTCTGTGCCTTCGGGAACAGGCCATTTCACGCCGATGTCAGGATCGTTCCACATAATACCGCCCTCATCGTTCGGATGATAGAAATCGGTACATTTATAAGCGAATTCGGCATAATCGGACACTACATAGAAGCCGTGCGCGAAATCCTTCGGAATAAAAAACTGTTTCTTGTTCTCCTCCGACAAAAGCACCCCGTGCCACTTGCCGTATGTGGGCGAGCCCGGCCGCAGATCCACCGCGACATCATAGACCTCACCGCGCAGAACACGCACCAGCTTGTCCTGCGGATAACGGATCTGAAAATGCAGCCCTCTGAGCACACCGCCCCTGGATGCGGACTGATTGTCCTGCACAAAGATCTGGTCGATTCCCGCCGCCTTGTAATCATTATAGTTATAAGACTCCATAAAATAACCCCGGGCGTCTTCAAATACCGCAGGCGTGATCACCTTAAGCCCTGCTATCTCACATGTTTCCACTGTTATTTTTCCCATGATCCCTGTATCCCTATATCCTTTCCTTCCTAAAACAGATTCATACTGCTCTTGAGCCCGAATCGCCCGCGTAAGCCCGCGCATTCGTTTTGCGTCTACTCTTCCCCGCCGGTCGTGGGAACGTTGCCGCTGTCGCCGTCAATCACTCCCGAATATGCCGCCGCGCCCCTGGCATGGTTGATGGATGTATCGATATTCATGTAACAAAGATCCAGATCAACCCTGGTCTCTATACCGTCCACAGTACCCTTGGACGTATACTGCCACATATCGTAATATCCGTCATAGGTGGGCGCATCGGCGTATTCCGCCAGCCACACTCTATATTGTGACAGTTGTGTCATATCTAATCTTCCGTTCAGCCAGTTTTTAGAAGCATAGATACACGCCTCATATCCCGATGCGGTGACCGTCTCCAGAAACGCTTTGTGGCACTTCATCCGCTCCTCTGCGTCCAGCCGGTCCGCGCGTCCGTTTCCTCCCGCGCTCTCACTGTCCAGGACCACCGGATAGTCCACATCATAATCCTCGATCAGACGGATCACCATGCTGGCTTCCTCGATGGCCTCCACCTCGGTTACCGCCTGTGTAAAGAAGTATACGCCCACAGGGATGCCCGCCTCGATCGCACCCCTGATATTGGTCTCATACATGGGGTCTAAAACCAGCGCACCGCTGGAAGCGCCCCGGTATCCGCAGCGGATGATGGCAAATTCCACTCCCGCATCTTTTACCTTCTCCCAGTCTATCGTCTCATTCCACCGGGATACGTCGATCCCCAGCCGTCCGCTGCCGGAATCAAGCTCCAGCTCCGTATTTTCGCTTCCGTCGGCCGTCTCCTCCGCACTGTGGACAAATTTATCCTCCTTCTCCACATCGACGTCATTCTCCGTCAGGATCATATACTCGATATCATCCAGGACGCGATACTCCACTGACTGCTTTACCTGTATCGTCGTGATCGTGTTCGGCACGATGTACCCCTGCGCCTCCTCCAGGGAAACGCTGTATTCTCCCGCGCGCAGACCGTCAAGATAGATCACGCCGTCCTCGTCCGAGTCGGTGTATTCGCCCAGCTCCTGTATTCTGACCGTAAAAGGTACGCCCGACACCAGTCTCCCCGCGCTGTCCACTACCATGATGCGCAGATCTTTTGCGACGGAGCTCATAACGAGCGAGACTCGTCTGCCGGAATAGCTCTCAATACTCTTAAACTTAACCTCGGGATCAAAAAAAGTTTCATCCGCCAAAAAGCCCGACAGATCGTTTCCCAGCTGCGTTTCCTCCCCGGTCTCCTGTACGGATGCCGTTTGTTCCGCCTCCGCCTCCGGAGACAGCCCCAGCTTATGCCTGATGACGTCAGGGTTCATGGCTGCGATCGCGCCGATCAGAACCACAAACATAGCCGTCATTGCGATCAGCATTCTTCGCATTCTCTTAGAGTCCATTGGCAACCTCAACCATATACTGGCCGTATGCCGTCTTCATCAGTGGCTTAGCCAGCTCCAACAGTTGTTCCTTCGTGATAAAGCCTCTCTTGTAGGCGATCTCCTCGATGCAGGAGATATATAACCCCTGCCGCTTCTGGAACGCCGCGACGAAATCCGCCGCATCCAGCAGGGAATCGTGATTGCCGGTATCCAGCCACGCGAAGCCCCGGCCGAGCGTTTCCACATACAGCTCGCCTCTTCTCAGATATTCGTTGTTAATGCTGGTGATCTCGATCTCACCCCTTGCCGAGGGTTTTACGCCGGCGGCGATATCCACCACATCATTGTCATAGAAATAGAGTCCCGGCACCGCGTAATTGCTCTTAGGATGCTCCGGCTTTTCCTCGATCGAGACCGCCCTGCCGTTCTCGTCAAATTCCACCACGCCGTACTCTCTCGGATCCCTGACATAATAGCCGAAGATCGTCGCTCCCGACTGTCTTCCCGCCACCTCTCTAAGCACCCTGGAAAAGCTCTGTCCGTAGAAGATGTTGTCGCCCAGCACGAGCGCCACATTGTCCGAGCCGATAAAATCGGCGCCTATGATAAATGCGTCGGCCAGCCCGCGCGGAGACTCCTGCACAGCGTACTCCATCTTAAGCCCCAGCTGTTCGCCCGTTCCAAACAGTTCCTTAAAGACAGGCAGGTCTCTCGGGGTGGAAATGATCAGGATATCCCGTATTCCCGCCAGCATAAGAATAGACAGCGGATAATAGATCATCGGTTTATCGTATATCGGCATGATCTGCTTCGATATGGCTTTTGTAAGCGGATACAGGCGTGTGCCCGAGCCTCCCGCAAGTATGATACCTTTCATGTTCCTCTCCTCCGGAGCGTTTACGTAGGACCGGCGCATCAGCGCGATCCTGCAAGCCGCCCCTGTCTAAAGCAGCCCCGGCAGCCGTGTCACTGCCTGTACATCTCTTCGTAATATTTCTGGTAATCGCCGCTTGTCACGTTGCGCATCCAGTCCTCATGTTCAAAAAACCATCGGATCGTGCGGCGTATGCCGTCCTTAAACATCGTTTCCGGCTCCCAGCCGATCTGTGACCTGATCTTGTCCGGCGCGATCGCATATCTTCTGTCGTGGCCCTTGCGGTCCTCCACATAGGTGATCAGATCCTCGCTGACAAGCGCCCTGCGCGGATCATCCTCCGGCAGCATTTCCCTAAGCGTCTCCAAGATGATCTTAATGATCTCTATATTCTGCTTTTCATTGTGGCCGCCGACATTGTAGGTTTCAAAGAGCCGCCCCTTCTCCTGCACCATATCGATCGCCTTGGCATGATCCTCCACGTACAGCCAGTCGCGGACGTTGCGGCCATCCCCGTATACCGGAAGCTTTTTCCCGTGCAGCGCGTTATTGATGATCAGCGGAATCAGCTTCTCCGGGAACTGGTACGGGCCGTAATTGTTGGAGCAGTTCGTAATATTGGCCGGAAATTTATAGGTATCCATATAGGCTCTCACCAGCATGTCCGATCCCGCCTTGCTCGCGGAGTAAGGACTGTGGGGCGCATACGGAGTCGTCTCATAGAAATATCCGCCGTCCTCTTCCAGAGAGCCGTACACTTCGTCGGTAGAAACATGCAGGAATTTCTTATCGGGCTTAAAGCCGCCCTCCGGAAGCTCCCATGCCGCCTTGGCGCAGTTTAACATCACAGCCGTGCCAAGCACATTGGTCCGCACAAAGACCTCCGGATCCTTAATGCTTCTGTCCACATGGCTTTCCGCCGCGAAATGGACTACCCTGTCAATATCGTTCTTCGCAAAGATGTCCGCGATCGCCTCTTTGTCGCATATATCCGCTTTGACAAAGGCGTAGTTGTCCCTGTTCTCGACATCCTTGAGATTCTCCAGATTGCCCGCATAAGTGAGGGCATCCACGTTGATGATCCGTATATCGTTATCGTATTTGCGAAACATATAATGGATATAGTTGGAGCCGATGAAGCCGGCACCGCCTGTTACAAGATAAGTCCTCATCCGTTTTCTCCTTGCCGCTTTTTCTTATCTATTGTACTATGAGTGCTCATAAAGCGCAAGCGGCGTCAGATCTTTATCTTCTGCGCCGCTCACATGGAAATATGCCGCATCCCTTAATATGCCATATAGCTTATGTTCATATCTACGTTGCCGTTTATCCCGCTGATCCTGCCCTTGGAGGAATACTGCCACATATCGTGCCTGGTCGCCGTATAAGTCGGCGCGCTTGCATACTGCGCAAGCCAGATCTTATAGCCGGTCAGGCTGGCGGTATTGATCTTCTCGGTAAACCATGTCTTATTCGCATAGATGCCTGCCGAATACCCGGAATCCTGTACGGTCGCGCAGAATGCCTTGCACACCGCCGTTCTCATCTCCCTGCTCACACCGTCGCCCCGGCCGCCGCTCGACTCCACATCCAAAAAGATCGGATAATCAAGACCGTACCCGCTGACAAGTCCGATCGCCATGGAAGCCTCCAGTACCGCCTCCACTTCGTTGACAGCCTGGCTGAAGAAATAGACTCCGACCTTCAGGCCGGCCGCCTTTGCTCCCTTGATATTGCTTCTGAATTTCGGATCCTCAATCAGCGCGCCGCTGGAGGAGCCTCTGTAACCGCACCGGATGATCACATAAGACACGCCGGAATTTTTGACGGCATTCCAATCGATATTGCCGTTCCACTTGGATACGTCGATTCCCATCGTTCCCGATCCCTGGGAAAGCCTGCCGTCGCTTCCGAAATTATATCTGGCGCCCTGGATGACCTGCTCGCCCGTCACGTAATTGCCGTTTTTATCATAATAATACACATAACCGTCTATCGTCTGCCACCCGGTATAGGAATACACCGCTTTCTGCAGGTAGAATTTCATGCCGTCCGCGTAGTAATCGGCATAGGTCGCCTCCACATAGCCTCCGTCCTTCCTGATATAGACCTGATTGCCGTTCTTATCCTTGAGCTTGGCCTGGCTGTCGACCTGCTTTTCCGTCTTCTCGACCGTAACCTTACAGGTGGCGGATGCGTCGCCGCACTTAACCGTGATCGTGGCCGTCCCTGCGGCGATTCCCTTAAGCTCTGCCGTGGCCGCGTTCTGGCTCACGATCTGAACAATCTTCTCATCGCTGCTCGACCAAGCGACCGTACCGCCCTCGGGAGTCGTCTTTGCCACAGCCTGTCCCGTGCCGCCGACCGACAGCGTAGCGGGGCAGCTCGAAACAGCTACCGAATATTGGTCGGGCGTGTTTGTTTCGCCCTCCCCCTGAGCCTTACATTTTGAACTGTCCTCTTTGCAGACCGGGCAGTTCTGATCAACCCGGTCCGATGTACAGCGGCTCGTGCAGTTACATATCGGGGAATCGGTATCCTTCGGCTGCTCGGGCTCGGTGATCTCCCTGCCGACGCAGTTCTCCGGATGCTCCCTGCAGACCGGACAGGTGCCGATCCTGGAGGAATCCGTACAATGCGGGCCTTCCGGATCGCATGTACAGGTCTGCTGTTCCTCCGGCGATGTCGCCTCACGCCCCATACAATTATCGAGACTGGCTCCGCATGCCGCACAGTCGGGATTGGCTTCGCCTACACATTTATTTTCACAGATACAGTCGTCGGGGCCCCATCCCTCCTCCGTCTCGGAGGTCGTGACGATCTGTGCCCCTCCGGTTTCTACGATCTTCATAAAGCCTCCGGCCCTGCCGCTCAGCGACGGATCCGGAATATTGTCTTTGCTGATCTCCTCGTAGCTCTCGTCCGAATTGATGAGCGTCTTGGTGGATTCCACCCACTCAACGGTATCCTGGAGCGCCGATTCCACCGCGGTATCCTGTTTAGCGGTATCCTCAACGGCCGCATTGACCTCCGCCTCGGTCTTTACCTCATCGGCGACCTCCACCTTCTTATAGGCGATCGTATCCGTAACCTTGACGCTCACAGCCGAGGAAGGCAGCAGATAATTCTCAAATCCGCTCTCCTTAAAAGGTTTGGCCGTCACCTGATAGGTGCCCGCATCCAGTCCCGTCTGATAGATGATGCCGTCCTTATCCTCATCCTTCAGATCGAAGGTCTTCTTGCCGTTTGACACCTCCACGGTAAACGGCACACTGCCGATCAGCTTTCCCGTCGCCTTATTGACAAATTTGATCTTAAGGTCGGACTGTACCGAGGTCAGATTGACGGTGACCTCGATCCCCTCCTTCTTTTCCTCTGTCTGTTCCGTGACCTCTTCCGGTTCTTCCAGATCGATCATAGCCGCCAGCCGCGCCGATTCGGATACCGCCACAAGCCCGCTCTCGCCGATCACGGAAACGCCCTCGATCTGTTCGCCGACCGACGCAAAGGTCTCGATCTGCTTCTCCACGTTCCTGGCGTTCACATACAGCGAACCGGAGACAATCACGCCCGCGATCACGACAATGCCCAGCATGGCCACGATCATGTCCAGAACCGTCATTTCCTCCAGGAACCGCCTGAAGCGCACAAACACCCCGTCGTCTTCATCATAATCGTATTCGTCGTCGTCATCATCCTCGTCGTCGTATTCGTCGTCGTCGAAGTCCTCATCATCCTCTTCCCCGTCGAAGTCTTCGTCTTCCTCGAAATCCTCTTCTTCGAGCTCCTCATCGTCCTCTTCTTCATCGTAACGCGACGACGCCTTCCGTCCATCCGTACGTCCCCGCCCGTTCCGAGCAGATTCTATCATCTCATCGTCCAGGCATAAGAACTCAAGCGTATCGTCAGTCACAGTGTCTTCGTCTTCCTCGTCAAAGCCTTCCTCACCGAGAAATTCCTCCAGAAGCTCTTCCCCGGCCAAATGTTTCTTACTGCTGTTCTTATTGTCCTTCATCTTTCCTCCGCAGCGAATCCGCCCCACAGCAGAACAGTCTGCCGGCGATGCGGTCCTCTTGTCCTTATGTAAACCCTTATTTTTTAACAATTTTGTAACATTTTATCCTGCTCTCTGATGCCGCCCCCACAGATCATTTCGGGAGAATTGCGGCGTAATTGTCGAGAAGCAGGCTGTTAAACCTGTTTCGATTGTAACATAAAACTGTAATAACATCAAGGTAATTTGCAATTCTTCCGAATTTAGTAAGATTTACATAATATTTGTATCTTTGCGCGATATTTAACATCGCTTAAAACGCTATATTCCGTTAAAATACGCTTGACTTTATCTTCCATAACTGACACAATACAAGTGCAACCTTACAATTTCAACATTCATTTTAATTCAAAAAGGGGATTTTACTATGATGTACATGCACTATTGTAAGCGTTGCCACCGGGTCTATATGTTAAACGGGCATAAGCAGATGTGTCCCAAGTGCCGTGAACAGATCACGGAGTTAAAGATCTCTTACATGGATTATGTCACGATGGATATGAATGCCCGGGAACAGTTAAACAGCTACTGCGCAGACGAAGAGCATCTGCAAAGTCTCAGTACTACATACCGTATGTACAAATACAGCAAGTGGTACAAAGAGCTACAGGAACAGTTCCCGCAGACAACTATCCTGACATATCCTGTGGCAGAGAGAGCCCCGATGGATAACGCAGTGTCCATGGTCTGACTTCCATGCGGCACGGCCCTGGAGCGCTTCCGAAGATCGTAAGGATCTTTGGGGCGCTCATTTTCTGTCGGTCCGAAGCGTTTCTTACCCGCGCTCTTCCCCATTTTCCGTTCCGCACCGCATCGGCCGCTTCCGGTAAAAAGAAAGATTTTATTAAAAAAACAGGAATACATGGATTTTTAGACCGTTTCATAGTAAAATAAACAGAGCAGGCGGTCAAACGCCCGCCAAAGGAGGACTTTATGAAACACGAACCCACAGGGCAGGAACCCATATCCGATGATCGAAACGACGCACCGGAAGACCGTGCGCCCGAGCAGGATACGCCGGGCAGACGCCTGCCCGTTAATATCCATGCGCTCATACTGTGCGCCATCGTACTGATCGTGGCCTTCTCCGCATACCGGTTATACAGATGGAACAAGGGCGTTCCGTCCGATTACGACCCGGACTATCAGACCACCGACTTTGACATCGAGACCATGGACAATATCATTCCGCTGCTGCCGGAAAAGCTTGAGGGGCACGAAGACGATGGCGTAACTACCATCTTATGTCTCGGCGATGATCCTTTTTCCCTGAACCAGGGCGAAAACGGACTGGCGGAGCAGATTGCCGCCAAGACAAAGGCCACAGTCTATAACGGCTCTTTTACGGGCACAACGATCGCGGCCGGATATCCGACCTATAACGACTGGTACATGATCGATGCGTTTTCCTTTTCCTATGTGGCGCAGAGCCTGGCCAGCGGTGATTTTGACCAGATGAAGCACGCCGCCGCCTTAAGCTACGACGAGTCCTTTCCCCGCACGGCAGAGCTGCTGGAATCGATCGATATGAACAGCGTGGACGTGATATGCATCATGTACGATGCCAGCGACTATATCAACCTGCGGCCATGCGACGACCCGAACGCGCCCTACGACATCGTAACCTATACCGGCGCGCTGCGAAGCGGTATCACCGCGATACAGGAGGCATACCCGCATATCCGTATCGTTGTCATGTCGCATACGTTCTGCCACTCGATCGGCGAGGACGGCAATTTCCAGAACGGCGACCGCACGGATCTCGGGAACGGGACCATAAGCCACTATTGGCAGAAGGAGATGGATGCCTGCATGGACTGCGGCGTTTCCTTCATCGACAATTTCTACGGCTCCGTCAACGAAGACAACTATCTGGACTACATGACGGACTATATCCATTTCAACGACGCCGGCCGGGAGCTGCTCGCCCGCAGATTCGCGGAATGCATTTTCCCCGAGTCTTCGGATGCGCAATAATGACACCCGTGTCAGTATTGCGTTGAAAACAACGTTTCAAAATCAAACCTGTCGATCACGGCGCGCATATGCTCCAGCGCGCCTTTCATTTCGTCTCCGCTTGTCACCTCACAGGTCCCGTCTGCGAAGCATTCGGTCATATACCGGTTGATATCCCTGTGATAATGGGTGTAGTCCGCATAATTGTTCAGATCCGTCACGATCTTCTCCTGATCGGCAAAAAAGAATACGCGCACGTTATCATAAGACAGCAGAGTATCGGTAATATACTGATATTCCGCCATTGTCGCTTCCAGATGGTTCTCCGTCATCACATCGTTCCAATACAGGATGCTGTACGGCGGGAAAAAGATATAAAAAACGGTATCCGGATTCTGTTCGATATACGGACAGATGTTGACGCGGAGATTTTTTTCAACGCTTTCAAGGTACGCGTCCGGGGCAGCTTCCGTCTCTGACCTCGCCGGCGGTTCGTAGTTGTGCATGACCCACTGGATATTATAATATTCATCGGTCCACCAGCTCTCATAGACCGTGGCAAGATCCGTCTTCTCCGAATCGGCGAGCGGCCGCAGGATATAGTTGAGCACAACGTCTTTGTTGAAGAGATAGCGCACATCATTGAGAAGATTATCGTCGTAGAGGTACGCCGGAATCGGGTATTTCGTCTCGTCCACGCCGCCGCTGTAGGTCATCACATCCACGCCGAGGAATACCGAATCCACTTCCCGTCCGCTGTCAAAGATAATCTCCATGATATTAGCCTGATCCTTAGGATAAGCTCCGCTGTAACACAATTTGACCGTATGAAGCCCCAGTAATTCCTCAAACCAGCGGGTGTCAAAGTTCACCGTCATGGAAGAGCCCAGGATCACACTGTCGTATTCCAGATTTTTGGCCATACCCGGATTCTGGGAAAGCTGATTGTCCACAAGATACGGAAAATGCGCAAGCGGCGCATGGTATTGAAAAAAAGGATCCACCCAGATCACCAATGCCGCCGTGAGGACCAGGAATACCAATAGGAATACCGCCAGGGATACCGTCCACTTTTTGAATCTGTTCATAACCTCTGCCCCGTTACCCGTTCGTGTAAGCGCCGGGTTTCCTAAAAATTAAAATACAAGAAAGTACTCACCTGTGAAAAGGAAAGCACACACCACACAGCCAGAACCGCAAGCGCAAACGCAGACCCTGCTCTGTACCGCAGGCTTTCCGCTCTCTGCGCCGCATTTCTGCCGATCATTGCCAGATAAATGCCCGCCGCGAGCATAACGCACAGGGGAAGATAGCCGGCATACGACAGCCGGTCCAGGCCAAGCACCTTGACCGCATACCACAACTCATCCGGTCTCACCGCT
Source organism: uncultured Lachnospiraceae bacterium (assembly GCA_947624025.1). GTDB lineage: Bacteria > Bacillota > Clostridia > Lachnospirales > Lachnospiraceae > UBA3282. Next base: position 34,076 of record CANQIJ010000002.1, read on the forward strand.
TCCGCAAGCTCTGCGGCGATCCTCTGTACCGGACCCTTCACTGCGGTATACAGCAGTTGGTTTGCCTGAGAAATATCTGCGGCGCGGAAATAGACCCACGCCACACTTACATAGGCAAACAGAAGCAGCGATGCGGCCGTTCCCACCGTCTTGCCCGGACCGCGCCCGGACTGTCTCTGCAGGAATCCCGGCTTCAGGCTTCTCTGCCAGAATCTCGTCGCCGCATACAGCAGGCCGTGGAGCAGTCCCCACACCAGATAATTCCACCCCGCGCCGTGCCACAGCCCGCTGAGCAGGAAGACGATCATCAGGTTCAGGTACATCCTCGCCGCGCCGGCGCGGCTGCCGCCTAACGGGATATAGACGTACTTCGTAAAAAAACGGTTCAGGGTGATGTGCCATCTTTTCCAAAAATCAATGATATTGACCGCTTTGTACGGCGAATCGAAATTGACCGGGATCTCAATGCCGAGCATCCTGCCGATCCCCCGCGCCATATCGCAGTATCCGCTGAAATCAAAATAAAGCTGCAGCGAGTAGAGAACCATGACAAGCACTGCGTCAAACCGTCCGAGCGCCGCAATATTGGCATAGCCGTAATCGACCCCCGCGCCGAACGTATCCGCGAGCAGAACCTTCTTGGACAGTCCCAAAATAAACAACCCGGCGCCCTGCGCGATCCGCTCCCACCTGACAGGTCTGTGTCCGATCTGCGCAAACTGCGGGAGCATCTCGCTGTGATTGACGATCGGGCCCGCGATCAGCTGCGGAAAGAAAGAGACAAAAAGCGTATAATCGACAAGCGGGCAGTCCCTCACCTCGCCGCGGTAAGTATCCGCCACAAAGGAGATCTGCTGAAACGTGAAAAAGCTGATGCCAAGGGGCAGCAGAATGTTCTTAAGCGCCACGGAAGTGCCGAATACGGCATTGACCGTCCCGGCAAAGAAATCATAATATTTAAAATAGAACAACACGCCAAGATCGACCGCCACCGCAAGTACCATGACCGCCTTATGCGGCCTTCGGCACAAGATCCTGTGAAACAGATAATTCACGCCGATGCTGCATATCATGATGAGCAGGTAGGCAGGATTAAAATATCCGTAGAACCAGAAGGACATAAAGATCAGGAAAAGCTTGTCCTGCACCGCCCTGCCCTGCCCTCTGTGATTCGACGGAAGGTAGAAGCCCAGCAGACATATGGGTAAAAAAACAAACACAAAAATATAGGAATTAAATAACATTGTTCTGCTCCGTTTGATCCATGCAGTTATTTCACAGCTGCGATATCCGTCTCCGTATCCTTATAGATCAGATATTCCCCTACCCGGTCATACAGGGCATACCCGTATCCGGTCAGCGGCTCCTGCAGCTTCCTGTCTTCCTTAAGGACGATATACGCACAGGGATACTGCCGGGCAAGCTCCACGAAGGACCGTGTCTTTATCACTTCATCCTCCTCCATCGCACTGTACATATCATTCCAGTAGCCCCACCTGTCGATCAGCATCTCCCTGCCGTACGGAAGCTCTATGTTGGTGCTGTACTGACGCACATAATAGATCAGATCCGCCGGGACAAGAATCGTGATGCGCCCCTCGCCAGGTTCGATCAGATCCACGATATCGACCGCATCCTGCGGAAGATGATAGGCGTTCTCGGCCTTCGCAATATTTTCGCTGTCGTAGACATAATCACCGCAGACAATGACGGCGGCGCACATTATGACCAGCCCGATCCGCCTGTGCCTCCCGCACAGCTTGATCATGCCATAAGCGCTCACCAGACTCATCTGCAGCAGCCACAACAATCTGTAGTATGTTTCCGAGTCATCCAGTATCCCCACAAACGCCTTGCGGAACAGCGGGCAGAAAAACAAAAGCAGAATAACCGTCGGCGCATAGACCAAAACCGCCTTCAGCCGCTTATCCTTCTCCGTCAGCCACAGGTACAGCAGCATAAAAAGATAGATACCCGCAAGATAACCGTTCTGATCAAATCCCATATAATTCTTGAAAATGACAACGCTCTCCAAAAAGATACCCCACATAGAATGCTCCTATCTCAAAAGATATCCGTATGCCAGATACACATAGACCGCCATATAGATAACGTTCGGAATACACGCAGCCGCCATCTTAACGATCACCTTCCCGTCCCTCTCTGTGACAGCAAGGCACAGCGCAGTCACCGCCATCAGGATACACACGAGGAATACGGCGATCGAGCTGCACAGCCCCGCTGCCGTATTGACGCAGGTCAGCAAGATCCACAGCCCGGTATCCTTACGGCTTTCCTTCGCCCCGTCGTATATACGCAGAATAACCCAGAACAGAGCCGGGATCACGAGGCTGCCCGCCACGGCTTTGCCCTGCCACGTCCGGGTAAGGAAAAACGTCTCGTTCGTGTAGATCGACACGTTTCCGAATATTTGAAAGAAGGCCATAACGCACATGAAGACCGGAAGATTTTCCGAATGAAAAACGCTGCCGTCAGCTTCACCGCGCCTGCAAAACAGAATACGCCCAATCTCATAATATACAAGATAACTTAAAGGGATCAGTACAAGAGGCATAACCACATGCGACACGATCGTTGCATGTATATCGCTTTTTACCGCTACATACGCGATCCACATCGGAAACACCGCCAGCGCATGCCTGATATCCGGGTCCGTCGGCCTGCCCGTGTACGGCAGAATACGGTACATCACATCCGCCTGCTGCGCGATCAGCGATTCCACCACATAGTAGGCGTCATCCCCGTCAAAAGACGCATGGGATACCGCCATATACAACTGGACGCCGAGCAAAATAAAAAACAGAGCCCACTCAATCCGCTGCGCAGGTGGAAGCGGCTTAAACAGCGCACCGGGGCCCCGCACACTGCGGCTTGTCCCCTGCGTCTTATGCATGCGATACGTAAGCCACAGTCCCGCCGCTGCACACAAGAGACTTACGACCATAAAGCAGATCGAAGCCTTGGTAAAATTATTATATTTGACCCATAACACCGCGGGTATCGCAATAACCTCAAACAACGACCACATCAGAAAATAACCGGCCAGGAGCACCGTGCCCGGATCTTTTTTGTCTGCGGATATGAAATACGCCGGTATCAGACCGATGCAGTACGGTATAACTAACAGCCAGAATAATAAGCTCAGAATATGAAGCATAACATCCTCTCTCGATCCCTTAAAACTGAGTCTATTGTATCATACTGTACATTTTCCCGCAAATATGATAAAATTAAAAATGGTTTTTTATACTGACTTACGAATGCGAGGTAATCCATGAAAAAGGTTTATGTTATCGGCGCCGGACCCGCGGGTCTGACCGCAGCGTACGAACTGTTAAAGCAGAGCAAAGATTATGAAGTAGTCGTTCTGGAAGAAAGCGAAGCGATGGGCGGTATCTCCAAAACCGTCAACTACAAGGGCAACCGCATGGATATGGGCGGGCACCGCTTTTTTTCCAAGGTGCCGGAAGTAAATAAGTGGTGGAACGATATGCTCCCGCTTCAGGGGAGCCCCGCCCGTGACGATATCAAATTATCCAGGGACATCCCCCTTGCCAAAAACGGTCCCGATCCCGAAAAAGAGGATCGTGTCATGCTGACAAGGAACCGTGTTTCCCGCATTTATTACAATCAGAAATTCTTTGATTATCCCATCAGCTTAAAATGGGAAACCTTTGCGAATCTCGGGCTTGCCACGGATATTGCGGCTGGCTTCAGTTATCTGGCGTCCGTTATACACAAACGCAAAGAAAATTCACTGGAGGATTTTTATATCAACCGCTTTGGCAAAAAGCTGTACTCCATATTTTTTGAACGCTACACCGAAAATCTGTGGGGACGCCATCCCAGAGAGATCGACCCCAGCTGGGGCGCCCAGCGCGCCAAAGGGCTTTCGGTATTTGCCATCATTAAGGACATGTTCGGCAAGATACTGCCCGGCAGGAAAAACCGGCATGTTGAGACTTCCCTCATCGAATCCTTCAGCTATCCGAAGCTCGGACCCGGTCAGCTGTGGGATGTGACTGCCGAAGAGATCCGGAAGCTGGGAGGCACGATACAGACAAACTGTAAGGTAATTTCCCTCACCAAAAACGCAGACAACCATATTGTCTCACTGACTTACGAAACGAACGGACAGCCTGTCACGGCAGAAGGAGATATTTTCATATCCTCCATGCCGCTTAAGGATCTGGTCGGCGGTATGAACGATGTACCCGCCAAAGAAGCTGCAATCGCGGCGGGTCTTCCCTACCGCGATTACAGAACGCTGGGCGTGCTCATCCGCAAACTGAATCTGCAGAATAAGACGAAAATAAAAACTATCGGCAACATCGTTCCGGACAACTGGATCTACGTTCACGACCGCACGGTACAGGTAGGGCGTTTCCAGATATACAACAACTGGTCACCCTATATGGTAGTGGATCTGGAGCATACGGTCTGGATAGGACTGGAATATTTCTGCAGCGAGGGAGATAAGCTCTGGAATATGTCTGATGAAGAGTTCTCTGCTTTCGGGATCTCAGAGATGATCAAGATGGGGCTGATCGACAGTAAAGAAGACGTCATTGATACCCATTCGGAATCCGTAAAGAAAGCGTATCCCGCATACTTTGATACCTACAGCGAGATCGATACGCTGATCGACTACCTGAAGGGAATCGACAACCTCTACTGCGTAGGACGTAACGGCCAGCACCGCTACAACAATATCGACCACTCTATGATGACTTCCTTTGAGACAGTCAGGAATATCGTAAACGGTATTGACAACAAGGATAATATCTGGAGCGTGAACACAGAGCAGGAGTATCACGAATCCAAATCATCGTGATGACCCGACCCGGCCGCACGTCTTGCGGCCACCGCGCGCCCGGCAATTACCGCAAGTCCGGCGATCAGCAGAAAATAGAAGCTGATCCCTCTTGTCACGTAAAGCGATGGCATCAGATATCCGCCCGTAAAGATCGTTCCGAATATATTTCTATACATGAGTTCCGTGATTCCCTGTGCCCCAGGCACAGGGAGCATATCTACAGCAATATAGACCGAAGCCTGAAGAAACGCTATTGTAAGCGCATCCGACCCTTTAAGGGCAAATCCCCGATAGATGATCCAGGTCATAATAAAAACACTGCATCTTTGCAGAAATGTAAACAGGCATACATAAAACACTTTCTGCTTATTATCGATCAGGAATCTTACCGCCGACCTGTACCCTTCCACAAAATGCCCTATCTTCTCCGTTCTTTTTACCGAAGCTTTGAAAACTCCGATTTTAACTAACTGCCGCTCTGCCTTCAGCGCTACTTTCTTTATCACATCCGGCATCATCATGACCGCCAGGATCGCCAGCACCAGCGCCAGATTCAAGCCCAGTCCCAGAAGGTATAACGGGAAAAATCCCCGAAGATAAGCTTTAAGTGGTTTATGCCAGAACAGCAGCATTGCGATCCCGATCAGCGCAAGCACAAGCTTATAGACCAGCGCTACCGTCATCAAAACCACTGAGGATTCCGACAGGCTGTTATGGTCTTTTCGCATATAATACAGCTGCATCGGCTGACCGCCGGTAGCCGACGGCGTGATACCTGAATAGAAAAAACCGATAAATGAATAGGAGATGCATCTGAGTATACTGCCCCTCCCATGCATGGAATGAAGCAAATACCAGATCATGATGCCCTCGGCGCTGACAAAAAACAACGCCACGAGCATTGCAAGGCATAAAGCCCACGGTGACAGTTCGCGCAGCGCGTTGATGATCTGCTCCGCATCCTGCCCATGAAAAACGGTATAAAACGACAGACACATGACCAGCAGGAAAAAAATCCCTTCCGCGATCCTTTTCCTGCTTATTTTCATTCTGCCCCTAACATTATGTCCGGTATCCATTTACACATTATCCTTCCACCAGTTTTGCCAGACGGCCCTCAAATACAGTCCTCTTATACGGATAATAATAGAAATCCTTCGGGGTTACAAGAGAAAAATGCTTAGACGATATATCAATATGATTCTCGGCAAGCAGTCGCGCGATATAAGAAGAACATGTATAATGATCTCTCTGGTAAAACGGTATGCCGCACATGATAAAGAAAAGTCCGGCTACTGCGTAATGACTGCTCTTCCGGTATTGATAATCCTGACGCAGACGTCTTCTGATCCTCTCCTTCTGTTCCACGCTGCACTCCAGTTCGCACACCCGGTAATCCGCGGTAGGAAAAGCCCGCAGTATTCTATTTTTATCTTCCCTCTCAAACCCTGCGAAGAACGGCAGCCTCGGATTTCTCCTTCCGAAGCTGTATGCCTCTTCGAGCCGCTCGTCCAGAGAAATCACAACATGTATATATTTCTGTTTCAGAAAGCGGCGTATGATACCGGCAAACAGTCCCGGCGTATCCACCATCGCAATATAGATATGTTCCATATCCGCTGCCTCCCACATCTTACTGAAACTGATAGATCCTCCGGGCCGCCCGGTAACCGCCTCTTGTAAGCATCCCGCCCAGTCTGCCGGGCAGATAAGTCAAACCGCTCAATGTGGTATACTTCAAGCGGAAATACAATCTGGCATTTTCCTCTTTTACATTATTCCACAGTTTTTTTCTCTTTCCGAACGCCTCATCGGAATTGATGAGCAGGAGATGGACCGAAGATATAGCCATCATAATGGAGATATTGCGGCACATATATTCTGCGAGCTTCGGATACCTCTCCTTCACTTCATTCAAGTCCACCGATCTAAGGACGATCTCTGTCACCTTGATCTGCTGGTCGATTCGGCTCATGAGGATCTTTTCATTGACAGACTGATCCGGCCGCCCGATATAGTAATGATACAGATCCGTATCCATATAATAGATATGTCTTACACAGGGCAGTGGCTTGTAAGCAAATATATTATCTACATAGAAAGTGTGCTCCGGTAAAACCACATCCGCTTCTTTAAGCAGGGCGGTCCTGAAGACCAGCGCATGCATGATCAGATACTGGGATGCATGAAATCTGCCGATGTCGTTCCAGTCACACATTACCTCCACCGGAAATACATTGCGGTAATGTACCGCATGGTACGTCCCCTCGTCCAGATGGTCATAGATATAGTTGCAGACAAACATGTCAGGGATCTCTCTGACAAGTCCCGACTCCTTCATCGCGCAAAATCTTCTGATCCTGCCGAGCAGCCTTTGATATGCCCCTTCATCAAGCCAGTCGTCCGAATCGACCACTTTAAAATAAATTCCCTTTGCTGCTTTCAAACCGGCATTGACGCCCGAACCGTGTCCGCCGTTTTCTTTATGGACCGCCCTGACGATACCCGGATATGCTTTCTCATACCTATCCGCAATTTCTCCCGTTGCGTCCGTGGAACCGTCGTCCACTACGATGATCTCCACATCCCTGCCACCCACAAGCAGCGAATCTATGCAGCGGCTCATATAATCCTGGGAATTGTAGCAAGGTACAGTAAACGTGATATATTTTGTTTCTCTTTCGTCCACCCTTTTCACCTCCGGTTTCTATCTATCATAACGGCCAAAACCGTTGAATTTCTTCAATGAATTCTTAAATAATTCTTAAAAAAACTCCGGTATGCATAACAATGTCATCAAATTAAGGGGCATATTTTGAACTTTCCCGGTTTTATGCGGCTTAACCCGTCAACTTAACGATTTTTTTACCTGAAAAAGCCAAAAAAGAGTCCGTCTTTTTATGGAAAAATGTGCGGCATTCACCAGTTGATTGTGGAAACTAGAGAAGGAAGTTATTATGAAAAAGAAAATCATTAAAATCAGATGTTCTATCGCACTGATGACCACCGCAATCGCTTTGATGATTGTGATGCCTATGAAGTGTATGGCTGCTCCTGTTGCTGCTTGTCAAGGACGTATTCATCATTGATGCTGCAAGCAGGGCGGCGTCTGCCCTGCGGTATTGGTCTGGATATTGTCGCTCATGTTCCTTCTTTGAACGCAAAAAAGGCGCATGGTTTACAATTTACTGTTCCATGCGCCTTTACGCTGTTATTTTGATATTAAATTGTTTTTCCA
>CANQIJ010000003.1 GCA_947624025.1 uncultured Lachnospiraceae bacterium
GTCGTTTCTTTTCCGTTCTCTGAATCTTCTCTTGAATTTTCAGGGTTGCATTACTGTTCGTCTGTCAAGGTGCTGGAAAGCCGGCCCGCAAAGCGGCCGCCTCCCGTAAGGAGCCTGCCCCGCAGTCTCCCGTCCATTGCCTCTTACCCGTGTGGACGGATAAACACGCAACGTTAGTATGCTATCACAACCGCCGCCGCCCGTCAAGCCTTTTTTCTGCTTTTTTTAGAAATATTTTCCGGGCCTTCCTTTTCCGGCGGTGGAATTTTATTTTATCACCAGTTTTTCCTGTTTGTCAATATGGGAATCGCATTTGTTTGATCGACCATCCGGCGGCGCGCCTCCGCAGGCCGTCCAGATATCCGCCGCCATCATCCCTGCAGAAAGAACCGTAACGCTCAACGCTCTATAGCCATACCAATAGTTGAGATAAGTATGGTTCATCATAACACCCAACCAGATCAGGGGCAGCAATGCTACTATTATATATAGTCCATAATCAGGCAGCGCCCTTATGACGGTTCCGATCAGGCGGCCGCCCGTTTTTTGTCTCCGCCTGACCAATGCGGCAGCAAAGATACCCAGAGACAGGATAAACCACATCAGATAAACCTTATTTGACACCACAGACAGCGCCTTGCAGACGGATGTCCACGGCGTAGTCGCTGCCGGAGACCATTTTGTTTTCATCGAATCGCGTTCCGCCAGAACATTTCGAAAGATACCCTTATCACAGCATACATAAGTCAGCACCCATTTGCTGCACCACATGGCCACATATCCGGCCAGCCAGGCCATACAGACGGCCGCAGTCCGCAATATCCTTTTGATCCGCAGACTTTTTCTGTTTTCCAGCAGATACAGCACCAATGGGAAGCCAAGCGTGATCAATGGATACGTCAACAGATCGAAATAGCTGGTCAGCATACCCAGCGCCATAAAAAAATAAAGATACCATTCACTTTCCGGATCCCGTTTTACCGTCAGCAGAATAATACTGCCCGCCAGGGCAATGTAATATACCCACGAAAACTGAAGGGAAAGCGGCATTACCACCGGATTTAACAGCAGCACAGCCATCAATACAGGTATGGTGTAGATTATCCCGTATTTTTGCATGATCAAAAACAAAAGCCATGTGACAAGGAAGGTCTGGGTAAGCAGAAAAAACAGTCTGATCTCGCTGACGTTCAGAAAAAACAGCAGCGGCTTCAGGACAATGAGATAGCCGTGCCAGTAACGGGCATAACTGCATTCATAACGCAGAGACTCTTTAGATACTACATCGTTGGCATAATCATTGAGTGACTGGGCCATATTGTCAGTTTGATACTCATACCGTTTATTATAAAGCGCATCCCGCAGCGCATTTCCGCTGCCCGGATGGATCGCCGTCGCGTACATCAGCGTATCCGTATAATTATCCAGCTGACTGCTTTTCAGCCCATTCATCACCTGCGGATAGATCCCTTCATAATTGAAGACATCATCCGATTCGGCGACATGACTTTTCATTCTCGCAGTCGGAAGCATATACGCAAAAACCATGAGCATGAGGCATAAGGCCAATAGAGCCCCCCCCCACCACAAATGCTCTTACAAGCAGTCTCATTCCCTGTTTCCCTTTTTGCATGATACCTTCTCCCTTCTGACAGCGTTATCCCGGATCACGTTCCTAATATAGCACAATCCGATCATCTTGCCTAGAAGAAACCTTTTTTCCGCTTCCATGACAGTCCGCCCACGGCCGGACCCAAACGGCAGGACACAAAATATTCTTATTTCAAACACAATTTGCACTTAAATGACAGATATGATGTACGTCAGGTGCGCAGCCGCGAACCGACCGTACGCGCACAGCGCCCTGACTCTGATACTGAAAGGAGGAGAGCATGGAGATATGACTTACCGTCATGAATGGAAGCATGAGATCAGCCTGTCGGATATGATCACGCTCCGGCACAGGCTCCAGGCTGTTGCACAGGCCGACGAGCATACGACAGGCGGCACATACAAAATACGCAGCCTGTATTTTGACGATCCGTCCGACCGGGTCCTGCGCGAGAAGTTAGACGGTATCAGCAGACGCGAAAAATTCCGCATCAGATACTATAACGATGATACCTCTCTGATCCATTTGGAAAAGAAAAGCAAATTCGGGAGCTTAAGCGCCAAGGAAAGCGCTCTGATCACCGCCGGGGAGGCGCAGGCGATCCTCGACAATGATCTGCCCTGGATGGCTGGTTCCCGCGAACCTCTTGTGCGGGAGCTTTATTATAAGATGACAGTCCGGCAGCTTCGGCCGAAGACGATCGTAGATTATATCAGGGAGCCTTACATATTTCCGGCGGGCAATGTCCGTGTCACCATAGATCACGATATACGCACGGGTCTTTTGTGCACCGATCTTCTGGATCCCGAATGCGTTACCGTGCCCGCCGCCGGCCCCACGATCATCCTGGAAGTAAAATGGGATGATTATCTGCCCGACATCATCCGGTCCGCCGTACAGCTGGACGGCATACGGGCATCTGCCTTTTCCAAGTATGCGGCATGCCGCAGATACGGATGACGGCCCTTTGAACAAGTATAAAATAAAGCCCCCGGTTTCATAGGAAGAAAGCGGTGTGTTTATAAAAAATCACTGTAAAACAGATCAATAGTAAAGGAGAGAGCCCATGACTTTCAATGACATCTTTAAATCCAGTTTCTTAGAAAACGTTACAAGCGTCAGTATTTTTGATATGCTGCTCGCGCTGATACTCGCTTTTGCGATCGGCATGTTCATTTTTCTTGTCTACAAGAAAACTTACTCGGGCGTGATGTACTCTTCCAGCTTCGGCGTAACGCTTGTGGCGCTTACCATGATCACGACGCTCGTTATCCTGGCCGTTACATCCAATGTCGTTCTTTCCCTGGGTATGGTCGGCGCGCTGTCCATCGTCCGTTTCCGCGCCGCGATCAAGGAACCGCTTGAGATCGCCTATCTGTTCTGGTCTATCGCCGTTGGCATCGTACTGGCCGCCGGACTGATACCTCTGGCTGTGATCGGCAGCGTACTGATCGGCGTATTTCTGCTTATCTTTGTCAACCGCAGATCCCATGTCAATCCCTACATCGTCGTGATCGGCTGCACGGATCATGACAGTGAACAGCGCGCGGTGGAGTATGTGGAGAAGCAGGTAAACCGTTTTGTCATTAAGAGCAAAACGGTCAGGAAGGATCTGATCGAGCTGAATGCAGAGATCAGGATGAAGGACGACAATACTGATTTTATCAATACGCTCGCCGGTATGGATGGAATCAAAAACGCGGTTTTGGTCAGCTACAACGGCGATTATATGGGGTGATCTGTTATGTCTGCGAGTAAATATATCGACCGTATCTGCTGTGTTGTCATGGCGGCGGCGCTGATCCTGACCGTTATCTTTATGAACGGAGGGCTGCCCGGCATCCGGGCCGTAAGCTCGTCTGCCGGATATGCTTCCCGGCTGTTTGATACTTCCTGCGTACATACGATCAATATCGTAATGGACGACTGGGATTCTTTTATCGAAAGCTGCACCGATGAGGAATATGCCGACTGCACGGTGATCATTGACAATGAAGCCTACCGCAATGTGGCTGTCCGCGCAAAGGGAAATACATCGCTCACCTCTGTGGAAGCCTATGGGAACAACCGCTACAGCTTTAAGATAGAATTTGATCACTATGACGACGGCGGCAGCTACTACGGACTGGATAAGCTGTGCCTGAACAACATCATTCAGGACAATACTTATATGAAGGATTACCTCACCTATCAGCTCATGCGAAGCTTCGGCGCCGACGCGCCGTTATGCAGCTACAGCTATGTCACCGTAAACGGCGAGGACTGGGGATTATACCTTGCGGTCGAGGGCGTTGAGGAATCCTTTTTACAGAGAAGCTATGGCAGTAATTACGGGCAGCTCTACAAACCGGACAGCATGGATCTGGGCGGCGGCAGAGGCAACGGCCGCGATTTTGCCATGGAGGATCAGGCCGGAAACGTTTCCGGTCAGACCGGCGCAGAAGTCAAGGAGCCTGCTGCGCCGCCGGACGGCAGACCGGGCTGGGACGATCAAAGCAGAGGCAAAGGAAGCAGCGATGTGTCGTTAATCTATACGGATGACGATTTTGACAGCTACTCCAACATATTTGACAACGCCAAGACCGACCTGTCGGATGCGGATAAAACCCGTCTGATCGAGGCCCTGAAGAAGCTGAATAACATGCAGGACATCGAGAATACCGTGGACGTAGAGGAAGTGCTCCGATACTTCGTAGTGCATAACTTTGTACTGAACTTCGACAGCTATACCGGCAATATGATCCACAACTATTATCTGTATGAGAATGATGGGAAGCTCTCCATGATCCCCTGGGATTATAATCTCGCATTCGGGAGCTTTAACGGCCGGTCCGACGCGACAAGTCTTGTCAACTACCCCGTCGATACGCCTGTATCCGGCGGGACGATAGAGTCCAGACCGATGCTCGCATGGATCTTTGCCGATGAAAAATATACCCGGCTGTATCACCGGTATTTTACCGAATTTATCAGCGAGTACTTCGACAGCGGCCGTGTCTCGGACATGATCGACTCCGTGAGGGATATGATAGCGCCTTATGTGGAGAGCGATCCAACCGCATTCTGCACTTATGAGGAATTTGAAAACGGCGTATCCGCACTGAAAGAGTTCTGTGAACGCCGCGCCCAAAGCGTAAGCGGACAGCTTAGCGGCACGATCCCCTCCACCGCAGACGGACAGGCAGAAGATCCCTCCTCGCTGGTAGACGGCGCCGATATTGCCGTCACCGACATGGGAAGCATGAACAAGGGTAATATGAGAGGCGGGGAATTCTCAGGGCCGAATGAACAGCCCCGTGGTCAGGATATGGGAAAAATGGGCAGAAGGCCTCAAATGACCGAGCTGGTCAACGGAGGGGACGGGGCCCGGTGGCCCGGCGGACCGGGTGATCGGCAGGCGCAGGAGCCTGTGACCGGCTTTTCGGCTGCCAAAATACTGCTGCTCGGAGTATCCTGCGTCATTCTGGCGGCAGGCATCGCGGCCGCTCTGATCTTTAGCAGGAAAAAGCGTCTGCGCCACGCAGCCGGGTCTCACTCGTTCGGGCGGTAATAGAACCGCCCGGACAGCTCGTCCGTCCTGATCGCATTCACAAACGCATCCGCATCCGCCGCCCGGACGGCATTGATCACGGTCTTGCATTCCTGCCGGGAGACAACGGAATATACCATTTCCCTTTTATGCCGCTCATAAGAGCCCTCGCCGTTCAAGATCGTAGCGCCGTGGCGGCTTACCCGGTTGATCACTTCACAGACCGCATCCGCATGATCCGTCACGATAAAAAGCGTCTGTTTCTGATATCTCGTGTAGAGCATATGAAGCATCTGGGTGGATGTATACTGAAAAATAATAGAATACAGCGCTTTGTCGAAGCCGAACAGCAGCCCCGCGATCATGATGATGACGATATTAAAAGCGAGGATAAAGTTCCAGGCATCCACGCCTTTTTTCTCAGACAAAAAGATAGAGATAAAATCCGTGCCGCCGGTGGTAGCGTTCATAGACAGGCACAGACTCGTTACAAACCCGTTAATGATGCCGCCGAAAATACTGATCAGAAGAATATCATAAGTGACCGCGATCTTGGGGATCGCATCCGTCAGCACACTGGTCAGCACGATCATAAGGCAGGAATAGAGCGTAAATTTTTTACCGATAAAACGAAAACCGATATGTATGGGTACAATATTTAACAGCAGATTGATGAGCGTAAACGGGAACGTGATCTGCAGAAAGCTTTCAAAAACGCTCTGAATGAGTATCGTCAGACCTGTAACCCCTCCCGGATACAGCCCGCCCGTGTTGACAAAGGTTTTGATATTCAGCGCCATCATCACGGATGCCAGGCAGATAACCAGGATCCGTTTTCCGTCCTTTTTCAGATCAAATGTCATCGCGAGCCCTCCCTTTTGCATGGTTCCCGATCCGCGCCTTCTTTGTCGGACCGATGTATCCCCATAAAAACTTTCAGATGGGAAATCTTGCGAGCCCCATCTGAATATGCCGGTCATCTGCGTCTGTATTTTAACTTATGCATTGGCGAGCGCACAGAGTTCGTCTAACATCTTCGGAAGCTCTGTCGCCATATTTTCATCGGTAAACTGGCATGTGCCGACCTTCTTATGTCCGCCGCCGCCGTACTTGAGCATCAGACTGCCCACATTGACGTCACTGGTCTTATTCAGGACGCTGTAGCCTACCGCCGCAGAACAGCCCAGACCGCCCTTGCCGTTGACGATCCATGCGGATATGTTCTGTTCGGGGTACATACTGTAGATCATGAAACGGTTGCCGGTATAGATAATATCCACGCCGCGCAGATCGGTTATGATCACGTTGCCTCTTATTTCCGTATGGGCCGTCACCATCTCTTTGAATTTTTCGGTCTGCTCATTGTATACCTCAATACGCTCCTTGACGTCGGGCAGATTTAAGATCTCCTCCGTTGTCATGGTGCGGCATGCGTCGATCAGCTTCTCCATAAGCTGATAATTGGAAATGGTAAAATTGCGGAAACGTCCGAGCCCCGTTCTTGGGTCCATCAAAAAGCCTACCAGGATCCAGCCCTGCGGGTTCTGGATCTCATCTATCGTAAGATTACCCGAATCCACCTTATCAACCGCTTCCATCATATCGTCAAACTGCGGGAATCTTTCTCTGCCGCCATAATATTCATAGATAATTCTGGCGCATGACGGGGTAATACGGCTCTCGCCCTTATATTTCCCCTGCAGCTGCAGTCTCTCATGCTCGCTGGAATGATGGTCAAACCAAAGTCCGCACCCTTCCACATAAGGAACATTTGCCAGACAATCGTCTTCCGTGATCTCTATCAATCCGTCCTGCAGGTCCTTGGGATGCGCAAATTTCCAGTGATCAATAATTCCTGCCTCTTTTAACAGCGCTCCGCAGGCGAGTCCGTCAAAATCCGAACGTGTCACTAATCTCATAACAATCCTCCATCTCTATAGCCGATCAATCGTCTTCCCCGATATCCTGCGATGCCGCAATCGCGGAAACAACAGAGGACACCACCGCTATCACAACGGGAATAATAACAACGATCAATCCGCCGGCTAATAATAAAAACATAATCTCCCTCCGTCCTTATAACCTAATATGTATATAAAACAAGATATATTCTATGAAATCATCCGGTTTCGGCTGATATTTATTTTACACGCAAATCAGCCATATTGCAACAGATTCTCGTTTTCGGGCGAAAACAGCATGGATATGTATGAAAAAGAAGTGTCGGTCAACAACACTTCCTTTAGCGGGCAAATAAAAACGGAGAAGGAGGGATTTGAACCCTCGCGCCGCGCAAGCGACCTACACCCTTAGCAGGGGCGCCTCTTCAGCCTCTTGAGTACTTCTCCACAGTCTGAACCTATCCTCTACCAATATGAAACTTTATGCTTTACAACAACGCAAATGCTATTATACCGAAGCTCTTGTCATTTGTCAATGTCTTACCCGCAATTTCTCCGGCCGTTTCCCGCCAATTTTCGCGCTTATACGGCGCGGCGGATCATTCGGTGCAATATTCCCGGATCGCCGTTTCATACAGATCGCTGCCCTCACAGTCGATCACCACGATCACCGGAAAGTCCTTTACTTCCAGACGGCGGATCGCCTCCGTTCCCAGATCTTCATACGCCACGACCTCCGACTTGACAACAGCCTTGGAAAGAAGCGCTCCCGCGCCGCCCACCGCCGCAAAATAGACCGCGCCGTTCCTGACAATGGCGTCCTTTACCGCCGCAGAACGTCTGCCTTTTCCGATCATACCGGTCAGTCCCATATCCAGAAGCCCCGGAGCATATCTATCCATACGGCTTGCGGTCGTGGGCCCGGCGGAGCCGATGGGTCTGCCCTCTCTCGCCGGGGAAGGACCCATATAATAAATAATATTATTTTTCATGGAGACCGGCAGTTCTCCGCCCTGATCCAACGTCTCCTGCATCCTCTTATGCGCCGCGTCTCTGGCGGTATAGATCGTTCCCGTCAGATATACATAATCTCCTGCGCGAAGTCCCGCTGCGATCTCCCCGGTCAGCGGCGTATGTATATGCTTTTCCATCGTAAGGAAATACTCCTTTCGCCTATGTCTTCACATCTTCGCAGGATCCCTGCTCATCCTATCGTCCGCGTTACATGCCTGTTCACATGGCAGCACAGATTGACCGCCACGGGAAGCCCCGCGATATGCGTCGGATAGGTATTGATATTGACGGCCAGCGCCGTTGTCGTGCCGCCCAGACCGCCCGGACCGATCCCAGTCCTGTTGATACGGGACAGCAGCTCTTCCTCCAATTCTTTCACATAGGGAATGTCGGAACGCATATTGACCGGTCTGGTCAACGCCTTCTTGGCTATCAGCGCGCATTTCTCAAAGGTGCCGCCTATGCCCACGCCGACCACCAGCGGCGGACAGGCATTCGGGCCCGCCTCCTTCACCGCCGTAAGGATCGCATTCTTAACGCCCTCGATACCGTCCGCAGGCTTCAGCATAAAGATCCTGCTCATGTTCTCGCTGCCAAAGCCCTTCGGCGCCACGGTGATCTTAAGCCCGTCGCCGGCAACGATTTCATAATGTATGACCGCCGGCGTATTATCCTTTGTATTTTCCCGGATCAGCGGATCGCCGACCACGGACTTCCTGAGATAGCCTTCCGTATATCCCTGTCTGACTCCTTCGTTGACGGCATCCTCCAGCGAGCCGCCCGTGATATGCACATCCTGCCCGATCTCAAGAAAGATCACCGCCATACCGGTATCCTGGCAGATCGGTATCATATCCTCTCCCGCTATCTTAAGATTATCCTGCAGCTGCCCCAGGATCTGTCTTCCCAAAGGCGATTCCTCCCGGCTGACGGCATTCCTCATGGCCGTCTCCATATCCTTTGCCAGAAAATGATTCGCCTCGATGCACATTTCCTTAATGTTACGCGTGATGTCCGCCGCTTCTATCGTCCGCATCTGTCCGTTTATCCTTTCCGGGCAGCCCCTCCTGTACCGTCTGCCATCGATCAGCCTCAGCCCGTGATCTTATTTTTGATATCCTCCAGCTCTTCCTGTGAGACCTCTCTGGGCTTCCACCCTATTTTCTGCCCGTCCGCCGGATACCGGGGAATAATATGCATATGAAAATGGAAAACCGTCTGCCCCGCCAGCTCTCCGTTATTCTGTACAAGGTTCAGCCCCTCACAGCCGAGCCGGTCTTTCATCAGTCCCGCCATCCTTTGGGCCAGCTGCATGACTTCGCCAGCCGTCTCCTTAGGAAGCTCGAACAGATCCGCATAGTGCTCCTTGGGAAGGATCAGCGCATGTCCGTTCGTGGCCGGTCCCAGGTCCAGAATCACACGGAACTTTTCGTCTTCATAAAGTGTCTTGGAGGGAATCTCCCCGTTTGCGATCCTGCAAAAAATACAATTTTCTTCTCTCATCATTATCTCTCCGATCTCCATATTGATAAAAAAACAACATCACGCCAATACCTGATCCAGGACACGGAGCGCCTTGAAATCACCCTTCAGCTTCATATCGCCCGCCATAAATGCCGCCTGGAATGTCGTCCTCCCGGCGATAATGCCCTGCAGGATCTCTCTCGTTGTCTGCATTTCCACATCGATACGGCTGCCTTCTCCGTAATAGCACTGCAGGTCGCCCCCGTTGACCTCTATGATAAGCGGGGTCTTTTTCTCTTCCATCACGATCTTATAGTTTCCCGCAAGTCCGGGCTGCGGCTTAAAATGATCGCGGATCTCCTTGATGAACTCGGTGGTATCTTCCTTCTCACTGCTGCCCATCATGTCACGGAACATACTTGCCAGCTCCTGGATATCGGCCTTCTGCCTCTGCACATAGGTGTCGTCAGACACATACTGGGACAGCTGTTCCGACTCCTGCGGCGTAAAATTGATATTTTTGGTGATAGCGATCTTCTGCTTGACCGCCTGGTTACTTGTCGGAAGACAGGCCGTTTTCTGATTGATCGAGCGGTACAGGTTCTCCGCCTTTTTTTCTATGATGCGGATATATTCCTCGTTTTCCTCCAGGATCGCCGTATCCGCTATATAACCGCAAATACCCTCACAGGGAAGCCCACCCAGTATTTCCCACGCCGTTGTCAGATTCAGCTTGCCGTCACGCTCGCCGTATGTGGTTGACATAACAACCGGGAGCATATAGATCTGACTGATCCTCTCTTTATCTCCATACAGCCAGCAGGAGTCAAGAAACTGCTGCATATACCCGCCGATCCCGTACCACTCTACCGTAGTCGCAAGGATAACGCCGTCAGCGCTTTTAAGGCTCTGCGGCAGCGTTGTGATACTGCTTTTGAGTTCATACAGCTGAAACTGCTCGACCGTGACTCGAAGCTCCTCCAGCACTTCCTTCATCTTATTGATGACAAAAAGTGTCGGATCGTCCATCAATCCTCTTCCGCCGTAATAGATGTTGATCTTCATCGCTGCGTCTATCCTTTCTTAATCTTGAGCCGGGGCTTAAGAAGCATCAGGAGCGCCGTCACGGCAAACCCCGTAAGAACGCCTCCAATATGCGCCGCATTGTTTATATTGGTGGACGTCAGTCCGCAATAAAGGGAGAAAACGATCACAAATGCAAGCCTTCCCGCCGTTATATATTCCGCTTTCCCACGATTTATGAGCGCCAGGAGAAACAACGCGCCCTCTATGCCAAAAACCGCCCCGCTGGCGCCGAGGCTGTAAACCCCGCTGCCGGACTGCGGATACCTGTTGAGATCTTCAAGCAGAAGATCATATCCCAGGGAAAAGACATTTCCCATGAAACCTGAGCAAAAATAAATCACGGCATACGAAATGTGCCCGGCTTTCTTCTCCACGATCTCACCGATATAGTACAAAACGATCATATTGCTGAAAAGATGCTGCACGTCCGCATGTAAGAACATGGACGTGATCATACGGTAGTATGCCCTGTGCTCTGTGATCTCAGACAATCCAAGCATACCTTTATTATATAACAATTCCCCCGTAAATGTACATATCAGAAATATCACCACATTTACCGCCACAAGACTGATGTTGACCCACGGCATTCTGAGAAGCCGCTCCTTATCCCATCTGCGCTGCCCGGATACCGCCCGGTCTGCGGACTGCGCCTGCGCATCATCCTCATATAGCGGCAGCTGAGTCAGAAAATCTTCCAGAACAGCCTTCCACCCATAAAAATCCGGCACCTGATTCTCATACACGACAAGCCTGTCATTGTCCGTATCGATCACCCAGCAAAAGGCGTCACCGGCGCACAATATCCTGCCCGTCTGCCCGTCGGCACCCAGGACCAGGGAAAGCATATGGATATTCTCCGCTCCCCTTGCGCTAAAAAACTCTCTGCCCTTCTCTTTCATGTGCGCATACTGATCCTCCGAAATATAGATCCCCTTTCGGCAGTCAATGACAAACAGGACCGTAACGGCCTGACTCTCATTACGAAAGTAAAACGCATATTCCGGAAGATTTGTAGCGATCTTATCATATCCGGCCGTGTAAAACAACCGCTCCAGCTGCCCCAGTTCCATGATCGACTCCAAATAGCATTCACCAAATCATCTATTTGAGGTTATCATATTTCGCTAGCGATAGCAATAATTAAGGCTCCCAAATCTGATCTCGTCGCCCGGCTCTATCTCAACCGTCTCCTGCGGCTGCATACGCAGTCCGTTTTTATAGGTGCCGTTCGTGGAATTCATGTCCGTAAGCAGGAGTTTATCGCCCTCCTTGTCGAATCTGGCGTGAATCCGGCTTACCGATGCATCCGAAAGAACAAAATCAACGCAGCCGGCCATCTTGCCGACCGTACACGGAAACGTCTGCAGATCGATATGTTTTTTGTTCTTTCTGTCCATGGCATACAGCTTATATTCTACTATATCTCTTCCGTCAAAAAATACCGTATTGCCGTAAGGCGCCGGCTCACGTTCCGCCCTCTTTAACACCGGCGGGTTTTTGTCGATCACCCGGTCAAGCGGCGGCAGAGCCTCATACTCCGTATAGGCAGGAGCCTGCACCTTCCCCGGTTCTCTGTACGGCTCCCGGTCAAAATAACGCTGGGGATCCCATTCACCGGGCCGGGCGGACACCGCCGATGCGTCCCCCTCCTGTGCCGCAGCCTTTTTTCGCCTGCCGCCCGCAAAAATTCCCACCAGACAGAACAAAAGACAGGCGCCCATCGCCGCTGCCGCTCCGTACAGCACGAGCCTCTCCTGCTGCGTCAGCTCATACAGGGTACAAACCGCCGCCGCGCCCGCTATCCCCAGAACCGACAGGATCGCAAATATCGGGTAAAACAGATTCCTGCCGGAGGAATGCCCGGCCTTGGGCGGATCGGCATCCGGCTGCTCCTGCATGACATCAAAAAACTCCGCCGTATCCGCCGCAGGCATCTTTCGCTCCACCGGGTCAAAGGACGCCACAGGAGCCTCAACGACGGCTTCCTCTTCGTCTTCTTCAAGGATCCTGAGCGCTTCCTCTAAAGAAAAGAATCTTTCCTCCGCGATCTCACAGATCCGATATATGTTGTCCGCAAGCTTCCGGTCTTCGGTATCGATATGCTCCAGGAGAAATTCTACCAACGGTTTGTAAAGACCCGTATCGGCGGCATCATAGTCAGGATAATACAGCCCGATGTATTTTCTGTTCGTCAGATCGTAATAGATATGCTCCGGCAAAAGAAGCAGCCCCGCTTCATCCATAAAATATCCCGACAGGGTTTCGCGGATCCTGCAAAGTCCCAGCAGCACATCCTTTACCTCCCCGTAGGACATCTTTTTACTCCGATACATATTCGCAAGCGTGGTGCGTGAGCTGATATCGTAATAGTAATATGCCGCACCGTTGATATGCCGCACGGAGCATGCCAGGATATCCGGGATCTTACCGGATGTCAGGATCTTATACCCATAGCTGTCCGCACTCTCCCGGCGTTCGCACCGCAGTATCATATAATTATGTCCGTAGTCTCTGTAATATTTTATCTCCAGCATATCCCTGTCCTTCCCTTCAATTCACAATGTTTCCCAGCCATCTGCTCTTACGTATCACACGCGTCGGATTGATGATCTGCGCCCTCGCCCTCGTACGGATAAGCCAGCCTTTTTTGTCGTGCATCGTAAACAGCGACCGTATCGGTACCTTCACCTGGCATTCTCCCGTGACGTCGGTGGTATTTCCATGCCTGTCCACACTGCCGTGAACCTCGCCCGCAGCGAAATATTTGCTTCCGAATTGTTCCTTCATATGAGCATTGATATAAGGAACGACGTTATCCTCGTTCTTTTGGATGCTGCCCCGGAAACACACTGCATAAGCATCCTGAAACAGGATACATTTATCATACGAATAGAATGACAGATAGATCAGGAACACAAAAATAAAAACCGTCCATGTGATGATAAAGGTGGCTTCCACCGTCATATAGCCCCCTGATTTTTTCTTTACAAGAATACGATCACCCCCATACCCAATAATAGAAACGGTGCAAAAGGCACCTGCCTGTCTTTTGATATTTTCCTTGCCGCCAGCAGCACCAGCGCAGCAACCGACTCTGAGAACAGTCCGGCCAGCAGGATCAAAAAGCACCTCCAAAGATCCGTATACAGCCCTATCATGATCAGCATCCATCCATCGCCATAGCCGACCTTTTCGCCCGTGACAAGGCTGATGAGCCAAAACACCAGACCGGGGATCACCGACAGACCTACAGACAATACAGACCATTCCCCGTATGCGCCCTGCACACGCAACAGAACCGCCAGCGCCATTCCGACCCATACTACGACAAGCGGGATCTTCTTCTCCCTCACATCGTATCCCGCGCAGACTGCCAGAAAAAGCAGCGGAAGCAGATCTAGCCACATTTAGAGCACCTCCCCCTTGCGCCAACCTGCGACAGCGGCACCGTATAGATCGTCCGCTTCAGGCCCGGACAACTGATGCTGTTATGATAGCGGCTGCCTTCCCCTGTAATATAGACCTGGCCTGATCCTATCCCCGCGCCGCATATCTCACAGGCGTAATATCTTCCGCCCGAGCCGTTCCGTCTGTCCTCCACGATGATCGCCGGCACGGATTCCACAGAAGGGTTCAGATAGGTACAGTTGCGGTCGGTATGATATACCGTTCCCGTCTCGGTGATGTACACCATCGGGTCCTCCATCTGCGGATCGCTGACATACTGCGTCACATCGTATCCCGTCCACGCCCTGCCGTAATAGCGCTGTGACATGGTAAATCCGCCAAAACTCATGATATCGACAAAGGGTCTGACCTTATAAGTAATATTCAGGTCGATAACGTCTCCGTCGCCCATAACGGAGGAACCTGCAAACGATAAGCCTGATGTGCCGCCCGAAACGCAGGACTGCTCCAGATAATCTCTTCCCACATACTCTAAGATCTGTCCTCTCGCATACAGCTCGGTCATTGCCACACCCGCAAGAGAGTCCGGCAGAACACTTCCCGCCGTATGCTCGTATACATATCCCGCAAAAGCCATCTTATTGCCTGTCTGGTGCAAAGCCGAGTTGATCCTGCTCTGCGTACCGATGATACTGACTGAATAGAGAATGTTAATGACGGCAAACAGGAAAAAAGGGAGAACAAACGCGGCCTCCAGGGTCATAGAGCCCTTCGTGCGCACCGAGCATATGCCTCGCAAGATGCTATAAGATACCCTCTTTATCGATCTGCAGGAAAAAAGAATTGATTGACTACCTTGAATGGTATCAAGATATGCCCGGAGAGAATGTGCTGTCGATTTTCTAGGATAAAGCCGTACCGATCGTAAAAAGGGCATCTTGTATCACCTCCCAACTTAATAATATCCATAACATCTGCTCAGCTCACAGGAATAACCGAAACCGCTTGCCACGGACAGGTCAGCCGTATAAGTGTCAAAGCACGCATCCATTCGGAATCTGGCATTACCCGCCGTCCTGCGGATGTCCATCTCCATGATGTCCATCGCGCGAAACGTCCTGACGTTCGGGTCTTCAAGAAACAGCATGATCCCGAGATACTCCTGATAATTCAGTCCTCTGCCTCCCCCGTCCTGGGAAAGGCTTCCTCTGACATTTTCAATACTGTGGATCCCTGTCTTCCAATCCGCCGAAGTTTTGATGATCGGCACCCTTCCTCCCGAAAGGAGCGTCTTAACATCCTGAAGGCTCTCTACATACGCCCACGCAAACAGTATGGTGTACTTTACGGGTTCTGCCAGCTCAGGGCAAAGGCATACCGCCGTCAGTGCCAGCGCCATAGCCTGTGCCTCGGCGATCTTGGCGCTGTCCGTCAGAATATAGAGTACATTTGCCGCCTCACGCCACCTGAGCAGCCTTTTGGCGACATATTCCAGATTTTTCCAGTCCGTGTCTTCTCCCGCCACAATATATTCCATCTGATACTGCAGCAGAGATTCCTCTTTTTCTTTGCCGTAATATCCGCATTTCTCGAACAGATACGCCTGAAACACCAGCTCGTTCGGCTCTGCCGATACCTCCACAGCTTCCCGGCATATGCCTGTTCCCCGCTGAAGCAGGCGATGTGAAATATAGTCTGACGGCGATATCTTTACCGCGGATACCTGCGAGGGATCATCCAGCACCAGGTTTAGCACACCGCTGCTTCGCGTAGCATTCGCGGCATCTGCCGGATTATTTAGCGGCACTTCCTCAAATACTCCCTCCTCCACTTCCTGCTGCGGTAAACCGATCTCTTCGATCTGTGCCTCATAACCCCGGCGTTGTGCCTGAACATCTCTCGTCTCCAGTCCGTAGCTTGCCAACTCCGAAGCTCCCAGCCCGGCTTTTTCTATAACGGCCCCGAGCGGATAATCCGCCATGTAGTCCGCGACCTGTCTCTTAAGCACACTGCCGCCGTCGTCCGATGCAACAGAATACTGATCGATATGTACGCGGCCCGTATTCATCGCCAGAAAATCTTTGACCCTGCCGTATCCTGATCCCTTATTTTGTGGCTGCAGATTTTTCTGCATATAGCTTTTCAAGTGCGCTTCTGTGTTACCGATATCCGCAGTATTTCCTCCGTACGACATATCTACGAACAGCAGATCATACTGTCTGAGCAGTTCTCTGTGATACTCCGCCAGAACGGAATTCATGCTGATATCGGCAACACATTCAAATTTCATGCGCACCGCACTGATCCGCGCCCCTTCTATCAGCGTAAAGACAAGTGACAGGATCAGTGTAAGGGATAAGGTCAGGAATACGGTGATATAACCTTTCCTCATGACATAACCGTGTTGCTGTCTTTGGTTATCTTTTCAAAAACAGTTTCCACGAGACTGCGGAGCTGTGTCTTGAATATAATGACCAGGCCGATCAGTACCACGATGATCAGGATGATCTCGACCGTACCCATGCCCTCTTCTTCCGTCAGAAAAGCATCGAATCCTTTTAAATTCCCCGGTTCTGCTTTTCTCCCCTTTTCTGTTCTTTTAAAATATTGACTGATCTTATTCATCGTTTTTCCTCCTTTTTCGATAAAATATAGTTACGCCGTAAACGAAAAATACGCGGGTATCATAATGATCACCATAACAATGCACAGCAGCAGCATCATTGGCAGCAGCAGCTTCGTGCCTGCCTCCTCGCCAAGCTTTTTAGCCAGGCTTTTTCTCTCCGCAAATGCGTTGTCCGCCTCGCGCCGCAGCATATTCAACAGATCGTTGCTTCCCTTTCTGATATTTTGGGACAACAATGTGCTCAGCTTCATGTAAGCAGGCAGCTGGCAGCGCTTTCCGAAATGGTCGTAGGCTTCGTTTTCGGATCTCCCGCTCTGCAATTCGTTGCACGTTATCAGTATTTCTTCATAGACATACCGCCTCCTTTCTTTTTGCTGCTTCCGGTAATCCTCTCCCATCTTGATGAAGGAATTTCTCACCGTCATGCCCGCGCCCATATAGAGCGCCAGTTTGTTGACGATCTCGGGATAATCCAGCAGCAGCTCGCGTTTTCTATGTTCAAGCCTTCTGTCCAGGTCTCTGCCGCTCCCCAGATACATACACCCTGCAGCCAGCAGAATGACCAGCAGGAGATACCCGCTGCTGTCTTCGACGATCTCCCGCCACACGATAGACTCGGATTCTATATTGCCGGGCAGAACCATAACATCAGAGCTTTCCGTGCGTTCATCCTGTGCATGCAGTAATTCTTCAATACGGTTCCGCAGCATCTCCCGGCGGGTATACACTACAGGATTGACCTGCACATACAGCTGATGCTCCCACGACTGTTTCTCATATTGAAAACAAGCAGTCAACGCCACTACCGCGCCTTCCTCAAGGTCTTCATTATTTACCGTTCCGTCTGTACTGACTATGGCATAGCTGCCGCTCTCCCAGGACAGGGTAAAGGGATATCCGTCCATTTGCGTCACAAGGTTCAGATCATACCTTACATCCTCCAGGCTGTCATTCTGTCCGCGTATAACCTCCGGCAGCTTATTGACGGCCTCCTGATACATCGCTTCCGCTTCCTCCCCGGTATACTTCTGTTCCTCCACGACATACTCAAAGATCTCTTCCTCCTCCCCGTCGATCTGTGCCGCCAGTTCGATCGGAATGTCCCCCTGTCCATATGCATTTCTTCGGATATAGCCGCCTTCCTGCAAAAGCGGACTGCTGTGTGCGCTGCACCATACAGCCAGGCAGATAACCACTCCCGCAAATACCACCGTCAGCAGCATACGGTATTGCGACATGCGGTACTCGTCCAGCTGAACGGATGCAGGCTTCACCGGCTGCAGGGTTTTCAGCTTTTCCTCCAGCTGCCTCCTGGAAAGATCCTTTGTCCAGCTTTGTCTGCCTCCCGCCGCTTTCTGCGACATTATTTTTTGCTTTCGCAGGATATAGGCCGCCATCTTTCCGAACGGATCCTTCCCCTTTTCCCTGACCGATAAGATAAAAAGCAGCACATATACGGCCAGTATAACGATATATAGATAAATCATCGGCAGCATCCCCCTCTACACTTCGATATCTACGATACGCTTCGACATCACGCAGGCCGCCGCATAGAATGCCAGGCACACCGACATGATCACCACGCCGATCAGATTATGGTACAGTACATCAAAAAATCCTTTTGATGTGCTTCCTATATACAGAATGATAAGAAACGGCACCATGCTCATGATCTTTTGTTCCAGCTTCTTGGCGCTTATCATAAGCTGTATCTCCTTATCCGTCTCTATCTTCTGCCCGATCACCTCTGCGGTCTTAGACAGGACCTCCGTCATGCTTCCCCCGCTTCGTTTGGCTATCAGAAAAACATCCGCAAACTGCACGATATCCGGCAGTCCGCTGCGCATACCGAGATCATACAACAGCTTCTCAAGAACCATATTGTTATTCAGGCCCGCAATGATATATCTGATCTCTGCGCAGATGATCCCGGCTTCACCGTACAGCATCACCATGTCCCGGTAGGATTCCCGGAAGGCATTTTCAACAGAATACCCGGCCTTCTGGTTGGCGGATACGGCGAGGATCAGATCTTTAAACTGCACACTGAGCTCCTGCTTCTGTTTTTTGGCGAGCTCTCTCTTTTTTTCTTTAAGAAAAAGATACAGGATCGGCAGAAGGATCACGCACGCTATTAGGGAACGGTAAAAAAAGTATCCGGCCATCGCTGTTATAAACAGCCCCTCCGCCATATACCAAAGCCTTTCCTTTGGTCCAAAACGGTAATTATTGTAATCCGGCGGTCCGTAGTTTTTCGACATAAGTCAACTCTCCTTTTTTCTGCAGATTTCCAAGTACTCTTCCTTCCCCGTCCTCGCCCGTCTCCACGAATTCATATAGCGGCTTCAATTCGATCTCATCCCCCGTAAAGCCACGTACCTCCGTGATCTCCAGCACCTTCCTGGTCCTGTCGCGCAGCCTTCCCAGATGAACGATAATGTCGATCCCTGATGCGATCTGCTGTCTGATCGCTGTAAGCGGTATGTCCACGCCCATCAGGATCATGTTTTCCAGACGACTCAGCATATCTTTGGAACTGTTGGCATGACCCGTTGACATAGAACCGTCATGCCCGGTATTAAGACACTGCATCATATCAAACGCCTCTCCCCCTCTGACCTCGCCGACAATGATGCGGTCAGGCCGCATACGCAGCGAGGTCCTGATCAGGTCTCTTATCGTGATCTCCTTACAGCCCTCCACATTGGCATTTCGTGTCTCCATGCGCACCAGATTCGGGATCCCGAGGATCTGCAGCTCCGCGCTGTCCTCAATGGTAATGATCCGTTCTTCCTTCGGGATATAATAGGACAGGGCATTCAGAAATGTGGTTTTGCCCGAACCCGTGCCGCCGCTGATCATGATATTGTATTTTGCGCGCACCAGCATACTAAGCCAGTCGCATACCTCCTTTGTAACAGAACCAAAGGAGATCAGATCCTCCATCATGATCGGCTTGTCCGGAAATCGCCGTATCGTTACGATCGGCCCGTTTAAAGCTACCGGACTGAGTACCACGTTGACGCGCGCGCCGCCCTGCAGTCTGGCGTCCACGATCGGCGACGCCTCGTTGACGACTCTGTTACAATCCGCTACGATCTGTTGTATAACATTCTGCAGCTTTTCACTGCTCTCAAACCGCATATCACTCCGAAACAGGCGGCCGTCGCGTTCGATAAAGATACAATCCGGCCCATTGATCATGATCTCCGTTATGTGCGGATCATCCACCAGCTCCTGCAGCACATCCAGCTTGCGGATGGCGTGAAACAGTTCTCTTCGCAGCTGCCTTCGTTCCGAAAGCGTCATCGGTGTTTTCTTGCTCTCCCTGACCAGCATTTCATCGATCAGTTCCTGCATCTCTTCGTCAGACCGCTCCACGGAATAATCGATGCTTTCGGATAATTTTTCCTGGAGCCGGTGCTTTTGAAGCTCTTTACTTTCCATATAAGTCCTCTTTCACAATTGCCTTGACATAACCCGCCATTTCTCCGTGCGTCATCAGCTCCAGATCTACGGGAACCTCCCTGAATGCCGGGAAGCTGCACCTTACGGTTTTATCCATGATCTCGTCCAGCTCATTAAACTTCAGAATCTGCTCGTACTGGTTCAGCTTCGCCACCGCAAAGCTGTCGTCCCTGGTGATCGTATAGATCCGGAAACAGCACCGCAGCAGATCAAACAGCCCGTCCATGCCATCGTCAAGATCAAGTATGATATACTCGTACTGCCCGATCCCCGATATATAATGGCACAGCTCCAGCCACTGGCTCCCGGTCGCCTCACGCACTCCGGCCTGCGACTGCACGGGCGGTATATAGTCCAGCCCATTGATATTCTGGATGATAGAAGTCAGCCGCAATGACAGTTTTTCTTTTGCGCAGCGGTAGTAGTACATCAGATCGGCCATATCCATCGGAAAATCTCTCTTAAGCATCTGCCCGAATCCCGAATAATTTTCAAAATTGATGTACAGTGTCTTTTTTTCTCTGGCCAGGATCTGTCCGAGGGTAAGGGCAAACGTTGTCTGCAGGCACCTTTTGACAGGGGAATAAATGCCGATCAGCTTCATCGCCGCGTTCTCCGTCACACTTCCGTATATCCATCCCGGCACTTCCGCGATCGTCTCGGTCAGCGCCTCCACGATCTTATCCGGACTCTGGAATTTATCGATGAAGTGCATATTATCGCCCTGCGGCTTGTCCTGCTCTTCACGCTGCCCGTCGCCTTCCCTGAGAATAAAGATCTGCGCCGCCTGCTGTCTTATGTATTCCTCCTTCAACAGCTTCCACGCGCTCTCCGCGATCAACAGGACCTCTATCTTCTTGCGCGATACAAATTCCTCTAATCTGTCCGCCTGCGTAAAAAGATGCAGCGCATAGGGAAGTCTTATCTTCTCAAGCATATATTCCATAAGTCTGAGGGCATATGGCTCCTCCGTATCGCAGATCGCAAAAATCTTTTGTGTCAAATCATCCCTCCTATCCGCAGCGCTACGCTGAATAAAACAGGAATCGTAAAATGGATCTTATTCCTGCGATACCGCTCATAATCCTGCGCCATGTTCTCTCCATAGATCTTCCACTGCCGCGTTCGCACCACCTCCATAATATAAGACAGAAAATAAAGCATTCTTTCCTTACCGTTGTGCTCCGCCAGAAGCTTGACGAGAGAGCAGACCGCGCCGATCATAAAAGCCAGTACCAAAACGGCCAGCAGCTCCTTTACTCCCAGAAAGCTTCCGATCATCATAAACACCTTTACATCTCCGGCGCCCAGCGCACCGATCCTGAACAGGGGATACAAAAGCAGAAACGCAAGAAGCAGAGAAACAACCGAACGGACAGGACTCAAACCCTGCCACAGACTGCCGGCCATTCCGGCCGCGATGCCTGTTATAAGAAATCCGTTAGGTATCCGATCTGTCTTAAGATCCGCCAATGCCGCCAACAGCAGCAACAGCAGCAGTACATAATAATAACTCAGTCCAATAAAACCACCTCCTGTAAAAATAAAACTGACTCAACGAAATAATTAGGATGATATTCCCGACGCCGTGTGGCAGCAGAGTGAAGCTTCAGGCGAATGCCTGTCATGTTTCACATAGAATTTCTTGAGTTGTGAATTGAATTATAAACACATTATCCTGTCTTGTCCAGAGGTATTTTGTGAAAAAATAATTTTTGTAAATAATCTACAACATTTTAAAAAAATGGATCCCGTAAAGTACGGCAATCCCAGGAAAACCAAGGATCCCGGATGTCAAAATCGTAAGCGGATTGATTCCCACCGCAATCGATATCTGCTTCGCGGCAAGCAGATAATTCATAAAATAGATTCCCACCGTTCCCATGACCGCGCGCAGGATAAAATTGACCACCCATTCTACCTTTCTTCCCATCGCCCCGATCAGCAGAACGATCAGGCAGACCCCTATGATCGCCAGCATACCGCCCATATCCAAGACCTCCAACCCTTGTCTGCTATATGATATGTCGCCGCGTTTTTGAATATTACATGAATATTTATCCAAATTTTACCTATAATTTAGTAAGACATATTTTATCAGATACGGTGAAGGCATACGACCGCTTTCAGACAAGCATTTTCATATTTTCCAGACAAGCAGAAAGGTGGGGTAACCATATGAAGGTCTTTTTTCATCAGAGTCCCGGCAATACCGAAGATACGGACGTTATCGTGGAATTTCAGAAAATGTCGATACACGAGGAACTGGCGCAGACGAGATATGCCCTTGAGATCGCCTACTCCAATTTTGACAACGTAGTAGACCCTGATCTGATCGACTGCTATATCTATGAAGTGAATGCTCTGCTGAAACGCTACAAATACCTGACGCAACAGGCAGCAGACAAAGATCTGCTGCCCGGGAATGATCCGATGAAAGAAAATCTCATAAAAGAAGACCTGCTGCTGTAAAACAAATGCAGGCTATACGCAGAAGCCCCTGTTGGCCGCGGAATCCGCAAGGTTCTCCGTCAGGTTGTTTCTGCCGTAGGTCAGTCCGGCATAAACCGTCTGTGTATTGGCCATGACAGGCGCCGATCTGTCCTGTCCCTCGATCTGCGCGTAGGCTTTATGAAGCTGTCCGATGATCATGCGGACATGCTCCAGATTGTCCTTATCATAGTGCGTGGACGCCTTGACAAGCTCACTGTTGATATAGAGATAAAGCTGCAGCAGGTTATGCGCAAGTTCATAATCGAAATTCAAGGATGCCGTAAGCTCATCCATGCAGCTGCGGATCTTGCGGATGGCCGCTTTGTACTCCATCCTTTTATCCGCTTCCAGCGCCTCTTTCGCTTCGTCTGTATAGAGCAGAACCAGCTCATACAGGATCGTAATCAGCTGCGTTTTATTTGCCTGCGTGATACGCAGGGTATATTCCTGCTTTAATTCTGTGGTCATCTGCATCTCTCCTTATCCTTTTCCTACTGCAGCAGCTGAAGCACCTGGGAAGGTCTTTCATTCGCCTGCACCAGCATGGACGTCGCCGCCTGGGAAATAACCTGCTGCGTCGTATACGCTGTCATCTCCTCCGCCATATCCACATCCATGATCCTCGAGTAGGCAGACGTCATATTCTCGGTCGTTACGTCGAGATTGCTTACCGTATGCTCCAGACGGTTCTGGTAGGCGCCCAGACGGCTCCTCGTATCCGAAACGTACTGGATCGCGCCTTTGATGGCATCGATCGCATCGGTGCTGGACGCCTCGGTCTTCACATCCGCATTTTCGATACCCAGTCTGCGCAATGAGATGGTAGGGATCCTGATCGCCAGCTGCTGTCCCTCGTTGGCACCCGTCTGGATATCCATAGAGCCGATCCCCGTCAGATCGATCTCCAGATCCCTCAGAGTAGGGTAATTCTCGATCGTAAAATTCTCCACTTTAAACGTTTCGCCGGGATTCCTTTCCGGCAGACGCAGCATCAGGCAGAAATCCGGCATGGAATTTCTCGTGATAGTAAGTACCCCGTCCGGGGAAAGCGACGTCTGATAATCGGGAGAATTGCCGTCGCCGGACTGAAACCTTGTAGCCCGGATGTTCCCGTCAGGGCCATATTCCGCCTGAATAAGGCGTATTTGAAAATTGTCGACCGTGATGCGGGAACCCGGCAGCACCTCGATGTCCGTATTTTCCGGCAGGATGCGCATACCGCCTCTCGCCGCCAGCTCCCCCGTGATATCCAGGGTCAGCTCAAAATCGTCCTTATCGGTGATGGTAATACTGTTCTCCCCTACGGATGTCACCTGCACTCCGGGCGGGAATCCGTCTCCCGGTACAAAGGATGCATTCACCGCATCCAGATCGATCTTGCCGTCCGCTCCGTAGAAGAGCTGCAGACTGTCAACCGTATATTTCTTGGCCAGCACATCATCGCCGTAATATCCCACCTTAACGCTGTCGTTATTGGTATATCCCCGCAGATCGAACGTGCCGTCCAAGAGCGTCTGCCCGTTGAACTCCGTATCCTGCGCGATCCTTGTCACTTCTTCCTTTAACTGCTGTAATTCCGCATCGAGCATCGCGCGGTCGTCTTCCGTCAGTACGCCGTGCGCTCCCTTGACCGCCAGCTCGTTCATTCTCTGCAGCATTTCGTGTACTTCCGTCAGGGCGCCGTCAGCCGTCTCGATAATGGAGATACCCCTGTTGGAATTCTGTGTCGCCACAGCCACGCCGCCGATCTGCGCATCCATCCTGCGTCCGATGGCATAGCCGGACGGATTCTCCTTCGCCGCCGTAACCTTAAGACCTGACGACAGCCTTCTTAACGACTGAGCCACTTTGTTGTCGGATAGGTTCAATGCATTGTTCGCATGCATTGCCGCTGCGTTATAACTGATCTTCATGTTTTTTCCTCCTTTATGACGCTACAGAAGTGATAAAAGCTTTCGCAAGCCTGTACAGATCGGCTGTTGCGATCTTCGTACCGCCGGCCTGCTCTTCCCCCGCCAAATCTTCCGTTATGCTTTCCCTGCCGTATAGGATCCCTATACTGCCTGTCTTAAGGCCTGCCCCGTCTGCTTCCGCTCCGGCGCCGAGCGCATCCCTTAAGGCCTGCTCTTTATCCTGCAGCCGGTGCGCTCCCTCTTTTGTATCGCAGACTATATAGCCGGATACCGTACGATCCCTGACCTGAAGCTGCGCGTTGACCTGTCCGTAAGCTTTACTGTACAGGCTCGCGCTGACTTTACCGCCCTCTGTGCCGTCATGGACGATCCTCAGATTGACGGCCGTCCACTCCCCGTCCACTTCCACCGGGATGCGGTAATTCTCTTCTCCTGCAAACTGTGCCGCCAGAGACAACTGCTTACGGCAGCTCTGCAGGGATCTCAAGTCGAGGTAGGATACACAGTCCTCCCGCGCTTCCCCGAGCATCTGCCCAAGGTCGGTATGCATATCCTCATATGCTTCGGCCGCGCTGTCCCGGTCATTGAGATTCTCTATCAGATGGGCGGCAGCATCCCTTACTCTATGCTTATCGGCAGATCTGTCGATTTCATTAAGCTTCTTAAACAGCGCTCCCGGTTGTTTCCGAAGCTGCATGGCCGCCATGACATTGTCTGCCGTAACGGGCTGCTTACAGTTCAGCAGCTCCCTGATCACCGCATCCTCTGCGTCCCCCAGATCGGCGTATGTCCTCATCTGTTCCCTGAGAAACTCCGCCTCTGCCTGCTCGTCCGGCGCTGTCCGGTATAACCCGTCCGCGAACTGCTCCATCGTCATATCCGGCCTAAGCTCCAATCCGTCAAGCATCTCCGGCTCTATGGTGTCGGCGATCTCCCCGGCCAGGCGGCTGTAATATTCCGTCCTGCCCTGCGTATCCTTCCCGTCCTGACGTCCGCCTGCATCCTGCGCATCTGATCCGCCTGTGTCCTCCAGATCGGGAAAACCGCTTAAGATCTGCTCCGTGATCGTCTTGTTGAGAGAAACACCGTCCACCCCGTTAAAGGAATCGTCCACGGTGTAATCCATTCCCTGCTTCTTCGTACTGCGCATGGCGGTGAGCAGATTACTGAAGGTAAGCGGAGCGCCCTCACGCAGAAGGCTTCCTATCGCCGCGTCATCCGTCTTCTCCAGCTGTCTGAACATACGGTAGATACCGATGTACGCTTCCCTCTCCTGCTCGCTGATATCATGATTTTTTTCCAGTTTATACAGATATTTGCTGAACTTCTCTTCCCCGGAGGTATCCTGCGCCGGGCTCTCATCCAGGTATCTGTTCAGCTCCTCCACCGTCATCTTTAAGGGATTGCGGCCTTCCCGGATCGCCCGGAGCGCCGCTGACGGCGTCATCCTGCGCATCGCGTACCGCAGCTCCATATCATATTTCTTCACGGCGTCGATATTGTCATCGGTGATATCCATACTGTTATATCCGAGAATACGGACCGCTCTCCGATTCTCCCCGCTGGTCTCAAGCCCCATGTCCGTAAGGATATCGTCCACATTGCGGAAGGCCTTGCGGATCGAATCGCCCATATCCGCTCTCGGAGCCGTCATCAGCGTCTCATAGGATTCCCTGGCGGCCTCGTAAGCATTCTTAAGCGCCGTACCGTCCGTATGTACGTTGTCTAACGTAAACGGTTCTTCTCCCGAGATAAACCCGGCCAGAACCGCCGCCGGCAGAGACGGGATCTGCGCTGTCTTCTGCTGTGTTTCCAGATATAACGCCGCCTTATCGGCTGCGGATGCGGCGTCGCTCTCCGCGAACAGTGCCTTATTCTGCTCTTCCTCTATGCGCTTCAGCGCCTCTACCAGATCCTCCAGCTGTGTTGTGTCAATGGAATATCCGCTCTCCAGAAGCTTCCGGTTCGCCTCAATGGTCATCATCAGCCTGACCTCTTCCAGCTGCCGCCTTGCGCTGATCTGCTCCGGCGTTCCTTCCGTCAGGCCGTTTCGGTCGATCTCCTCCTGCGCCTTCTGCAGATTGCGCAGATTCAATATTTTGCCGTCGGCTGCCGCCTGATCTACGGCTTCCCCGCTGATCTGCTCATACGCCTGCACATAGTTTGCGGCTTTTTCCAGATTGCTTCTGCCGTCTGCCAGATTTGCGCTGCCCGCTCCCTTACCGTCAGAGATGGCCGCCGCTACGGCCGACAGCACCTGTTCCATGCTCTGCGGCAGTTCAACCTGACGGATCTCGTGCAGTCTGTTCACGGAATCCTCCGTCAGCGGAATACCGGCCTCTATGAGCCATTTTGCCTCTTCGAGATTCTCCTGCGTCGCCTCAAGGCCCGCTTTCTCGAGCACCTTCTCCATCTGCGGTTTCAGCTGTTCCCAGTCGTACTCTTCCGCCTTCCTTGCGTAATAGCCGCCGGTCTCCGTGGCATAATAGCCGTGGCTCTGCCGGTTGTCCGCCGTGGAGCTGTAGTCTGCCAGATACAGCCCGTCTATGGTCGGTTCCGTATCGTTTTCTACCATGTATCCTGCGGCACCGTCCGTGGGCGTCTGCAGCTGACCGGCTTTATCATACGCGCGCTTTGCATCCGCAACATTTTCCGCAGTAACGGGGATGTCATGCATTTTAAACTGCTTATAAAGCTCTCTCGCAAAAGCTTCGCTCCCCGTGATCTGCCTGAGCGTCTCCGCATCCAGATCATCCGTGTAGCCCGCCACCTGTGTTCCGCTCTTAACCAGCTCCGCTTTGATCTTATCGACAATGGTGACAACCTCTTTGATATCCATGTCGCCGGGATGATAGCCGTCTCTCTGCAGCCGGCCGAAATCTTCCTCTGACATAGTATTAGACATCACTGTCATATAGTCTCTCTGCGCGGCCACATCAATAAGCCCCGCATCCTGCATAACCTCTTCTGCGGTCTTTCCGTGACCTGCGTAAGCGTTGTTATCCATAACTTTGCCAGAAATGTCTAATGCGTAACCGCCCGGCCACTGTGTTTCCTGCGGACGAGCATTTCTATATGCGGTTGTCGCCCTGTCTACATTCTGATTCGTAGTGTTATGATCGAAAGTAATCTTCATACCAATCTCCAATGTAGCTTTATAAAATAAAAAAGGGCAAATGTTTTTCACATTCACCCTTTATTTCGGCAAAGTTATGCACTTTCTTAACCTTTGATCCTCACATTCGCTAGAAAATAAAGATGGCAGCCGTAAACGGAGGCAGGTCAAAAGAAATATGGTAATCCTTGTAATTGCAGACTCCCTTGACCGCCGTAAGCTCTGCCGGTATCTCATGTCCGTTGCCGCCGAACCGTTTGTCATCGCTGTTTAACAGCAGCCTGTATTTCTTTTTCTTCGGTACGCCGATCATATAATTCTCCCACATCATGGGCGTCATATTGATCACAAACATAATGTTGTTCTTCCCTGTTTCGTCCTTCCTGTAGAAGCTGTATACGCTGTGGTCGGAATCGTCGGCGTTGAGCCACTCGAAGCCGCCCCAGTCGTTATCGATGCGGTACATCGCCGGATATTTATGGTACAGATTCAGCAACTCTTTTACATACTCATGCATACCCCGGTTCAGATCTTCTCCGAGCAGATACCAGTCCAGCTCCCGCTCCTCGCTCCACTCTCTCTCCTGGCCGAAGTCCTGACCCATGAAAAGCAGCTTCTTGCCGGCATGGCCGAACATATAAGTATAACCCAGACGCAGGTTCGCGTATTTGTCAACCGGATATCCCGGCATCTTATTGACCATGGAGCATTTCAGGTGCACCACCTCGTCATGGGACAACGGCAGGATATAATTCTCGCTGCTGTTGTAGGACATCGCGAACGTCATGCCGTAATGGTCGTTTTTACGGAAATAGGGGTCTAGCTTCATGTAATCGCAGAAGTCGTGCATCCAGCCCATATTCCACTTAAAGCTGAATCCGAGTCCGTCGTCCTCCACCCTGCCCGTCACCTTCGGCCACGCGGTAGACTCTTCGGCGATCGTCAGAAAACCCGGATAGGTTCCGAGCACCACGGAATTTAAGTGCTTGAAGAACTCGATCGCCTCCAGATTCTCATGGCCGCCATATTTATTCGGCACCCACTGGCCGGCCTGTTTGCCGTAATCCAGATAGAGCATGGACGCCACCGCATCGACGCGGATACCGTCTATGTGATACTCCTTGATCCAGAACAGCGCATTGGCGATCAGGAAATTCTTTACCTCGTTCTTGCCGTAATTAAAGATCTTGGTGCCCCAGTCGGGATGCTCGCCGATCCTCGGATCGGGATGCTCGAAGATGCACTGTCCGTCGAATCTGCCAAGTCCGTGCGCATCCGTTGCAAAATGCGCCGGAACCCAGTCTAAGATAACGCCGATCTTATTGCGGTGCAGCGTATTGACCAGATACATAAAATCGTCCGGTGTGCCGTGGCGCGATGTAGGCGCATAGTAACCCGTCACCTGATAGCCCCAGGAACCGTCGAAGGGATACTCGGCGATACCCATCAGCTCGATATGGGTATACTTCATCTCCTTAAGATACTCCACGATCCTGTCGGCAAACTCCCTGTAATTATAAAATCCGTCCGGCGTACCGTCGGGATGCTTCATCCAGGAACCGATATGGCATTCATAGATCGCCATCGGCTCTTTATTGTAATCCTTGCCGTTTCGGCTCTCCATCCATGCGCTGTCAGTCCATTTGAATTTGCTGATATCGTACGTCCTGGAGGCGTTGCCCGGACGCATCTCCGCATAGTTGGCAAAGGGATCCGCCTTGTACAGCTTCTCTCCGGATGGTGTCCGGATCAGGAATTTGTACAGCTCGTTCTCTCCGACGCCCGGAATAAATATCGTATAGATGCCCGACGGTCCGAGCTTCTCCATCCGATGGATGTCCTCGTTCCAGTCATTAAATGTTCCGATCACATTCACACTCGCGGCGTTGGGCGCCCACACGGCAAAAAACATGCCCTTTTCGCCGTTTTCCACGGAAGGGTGCGCTCCCAGCTTCTTGTAGATATCGTAGTGAGCCCCCTGACCGAATAGATACTGGTCGTCCTGTGAGATAAATATCTGCTGCGTTTTAGGTGTCTGTTCTCTTCTTTCTTTTTTTGCTGCCATAATGTCCCCCATCATTTTTGATTATCTGATCGCCGGGCGCATATGCGTCCGGTTAATAATGCATGAAATCCTTCTCGCGCAGTATGATCATATCTTCCTCATCATACCGCTTTGCCAGCAATATATCCATAAAATGCTTCGGCGTCTTCTTATTGGCATAGTGGATCGCCTCATCGACTAACTCCCTGACCTCCGCCATACTCACCTCATGATCGGATGTCTGCATATCCGCGATCCGCGTATGCAGCGCCAGGGTACCGAACTCGTCGATGGAATACTCCATCTCCTCCGCATACTGCTTCGCATAAGCTACAAGCGCCTCGTCGTTCAGCGGCTCGATATCGATGCGCAGATTGAAGCTGTTTATCAGCGCCGCATGATCCGCAAGCATCTGATTGACCGCATCCTTTTTGTCTATCATGATCAGGAAAAGTCCCATGTTGTCCTTCTCCAGGACCCGGGTCATCCTTGTTACCGTCTCCGGCTTCAGCTTCGACGCCTTCTCTATGATCAGCGCCCCGTTGTCCAGTCTTGCAAAGGTCTCCGCCACATCCTTCCTGTTAAGGACATTTGCGGATATCTTGGCGACTTTGCCCGAAAAATTGCTGTCGTTGTCCTGCATCTCTTTGATCAGCGCCTTCGCCAGCGTCAGCGAGGTGATCTCTTCCTCTCCAGTAATGATCACGTTGCCCGTACACGACGCAAGGCTCATATTGTCCAGGGTCTGTACCAGCTGTCTTCTCGATCTGCGGTGATGAGCAAACTGTCCGAACAGCTCTGCCTCCTCCGGCGTCAGATCACGTTCCATGGCGCCGTTTTGGGTACTGTCGTCCGCGCCCGGTTCCGCATCAGAGACTCCGTCGCTCCCGGACAATGCTTCCGATGTATCTGCCGCCGAAGCGCCTGCCCCGGCCGCATCCGTCTCTTCGATCTCTTCCAGCTCCTCAACGCCGTCGTCTCCGGCGTCATCTTCCGAAAGCTCCCGCCCCGGTCTGCCGGACGCCACGTTTGCCGCCAGCTGCTCCGCTTCGGCCTTAACCGCATCCAGTGCGGAATTGATCTTCTCCTCATCATCCGGCAGAATCACCTTCTTAATGGCCGGCTTCTTATCGGAATCCTTCAAAATGGCGGCTAACAGCGTCCGCTCCAGCTCTTCCAGAAGGCCGTTCTTGGTCGCCTCGTCAAAATCCGCCAGAAGATTTCCCGTATGAGCCAGGATGCGCTGTCTGACCTGCTCCGTGCGGCGCTGCTCATCGGTCTTCTTCATCTCTTCCCACTCGGCCATGATGTCTTCGATACTCAGCTGCCCCGTGATCTGTTTCTCCACACGCGCCTCGTCCGGCACTACAAGACTGATCTGTCCGTCATACTCCTGTGACAGAAAATTATCATATTTGGTCGGCTTGACATTTAACGGCGTCAGCACCTCGCCCTTTGCCGCGATCTCCTGCCTGGCTTTCTCCCGCATCTTCTCTACGATCTGCTGTGCGTCAAAGGAAACGGTATCCTCATTGGCGATCTGTTCCCCGATCTCGCGAAGCTCGTCCGTATCCATGGACTTAGACGCCTGCGGCTGCCGGTCCGTCTCTGCAGGCTCCTGTTCCCGGTCAAGCTCGGGAAGCTTACCCGTCTCCTGAAACAGCGGGGCCAGTATCGCTTCCGTTATGGAGGCGCGCGCTTCCTCAGGAGCTTCCTGTTCTGCGGACTCTATCCCCTGATCCTTATCTGTGTCTTCGTCCGCTTCTGCCGCTGCCTCCGGCTCCGTCTCTTTTGTATCCGGCAGCCCGGCTTCATCGGTCTGGTCCCCTGCATCGCCGCCGTCATTGTCGGTCTGCTCCGGTGCCGCTTCTGCCGCCGGCTCGTCTTCCGGCTTTTCGTCCACGATACCCTTCATACCCTCGATCACGATCTTCTGCAGATTGATCGTATTATACTGCCCCACATCAACGGGCTTTACTTCCGGCAGCTCCTGCGTGGGCGCTTCCGAAACATCCGCCTGCTCATCCGTCTCTTCTCCGCTCGAATGCCTGATCTGCTCCGCGGTCCGCGTATCGCCGGACACAAAATCCGCTTCCTCTTCTTCCCCGTCCGGTTCCGTCTCCGAAGTTTTTTTCTCCGCATCCCTGTCGTTGATCCAGGTATCGTACCACGCCTGCTGATCCTCATTCAGAGGTTCATGCAGCGCCTTTAATTCCAGCGCTTTAATGACATACTTGCCTTCTCCGAACCAGAGGAACATCTCATCGCATTCCTCCACACATTTCGTGGCAAGACCCACCCTGTGATACAGGTATGCGAGCTCATATGCCCATTTCTCCCTGTAGTCGCGCTTCTTGAATTCCTCCAGAACCGCGATCCTCTCTTCCAGGCTGACATCCAGCGCCTCGCACAGGCGGTACTGAAGAACATAGCGTCCCGTATCCTTCGGTGCGATCTGCACGAACTTTTTATAATACTCTCGCGCCTGCACATATTCTTCCATTTTAATGGAAAGCTCGCACAGCGAGTATACGATCAGTCTTCCGGTCGGATGCTTCTCGTAAGCCATCAGCAGGATATCCTTGCTCTCCTGATATCTTCTGTTTGCCTTATACAGATCGCTGATGATGCAGAGCATCATAACGCTCTTGACCCTGCGCCAGTCGATCGTATCCGCTATGCTGACGGCCTCAGCATATTCCCCCTCTGCGATTAACGCTTTGATCTCTTCGGCACGTACTTTATATTCATACTTATCCAAGGCAGCCACCTCATCGTCGTATTCCTGCGGCCGTCAAACAATTCCTTTTGCCGCACCTTTACACATAGTAACCCTATTTTCACTGTTTTAGTTTACCATAGCTGCCTGTTATTGTAAATAAAATATGCGTAAAAATAGCTTCTCTGTTTTGGAAACTTTCTGTTAATAAATACCAACATATAGGGATGAGGTGACGAATCATAACTTTATATTGTACCTGCAGACCGTAAGCCGCCCTACTGCCTCAGCTCGTACAGGCGGTTTGAAAGTTCGGCAAACTGTTCTAATGTTAACGCTTCTCCGCGCACCGCCGCAGACAGCCCCATCTGCAGCAAAGCTTCCTCCACCTGCCCTCTGCCGATCCCTTTGATTCCGGCGTTTGCTATCCCGTTTGCCAGCGTCTTCCTTCTCTGGTTAAAGGACGCCCGTATCAGTGTAAAAAGCCAC
The DNA here is from genome assembly GCA_947624025.1 of uncultured Lachnospiraceae bacterium. GTDB lineage: Bacteria > Bacillota > Clostridia > Lachnospirales > Lachnospiraceae > UBA3282. The sequence continues at coordinate 32,885 of CANQIJ010000003.1, forward strand.
TTTTCATCCTCGATACTGACCGGCGGCGCGTCATACCGGGTCAGGCGTATCACGGCGCTGTCCACATTGGGCCTCGGCACGAAGCAGGACGCCGGAACTTCTGTGATGATCTCCGGTTTCGTATAATACTGTACGGCAAGAGACAGTGCGCCATAATCCTTCGTTCCCGGGCCCACGCACATCCGGTCGGCCACCTCCTTCTGCACCATGACGGTAATGCTCTGCAGCGGCACATGATTTTCAAAAAGCGCCATGATAATAGGCGTGGTGATATAATAGGGCAGATTCGCCACCACCTTCATCGGCCTGCTGCCATGCTGCGCGGCAAGCGCCGGCAGATCCACCTTCAGGATATCGTCGTTGATGATCGTTACGTTGTCAAGGTCCGCCAGCGTCTCATTCAGGATAGGGATCAGGTTCCTGTCGATCTCCACCGCCACTACCTCGGCCGCCTCCCGCGCCAGGCGCTGCGTCATCGTCCCGATGCCCGGCCCGATCTCCAGGACAAAGTCGTTTCGCGTGATGTCCGCCGCCTCCACGATCTTGTCCAGGATATGCGTATCCACCAGAAAATTCTGTCCGTATTTCTTGCGGAGATCAAACCCGTATTTCTGTATGATCTCTACTGTAGCCCTTCTGTTTCCCAAGGTTCCCATACAAGCTTCTCCCCTCTGCTCACGCTTCCGCTCCGGCAGGGCATCCTGCGAAGACCGCACGGATACGCGGTCCTTCACGCAGCGTCCGTTCAGGCGATGCCGAAAAGCCGCGCGGCGTTATCGTATGTGACAGTCTCCGTTTCTTCGCAGGAAATGCCCTTGATCTCGGCAATCCTCTGTATGATGCAGGGCAGGTTCAAAGAGGAATTGCGCCTGCCGCGAACGGGCTCCGGCGCCAGATACGGACTGTCCGTCTCCACCAGGATCCTGTCTGTGGGAATGTACTCCACAGCTTCCTTAAGCTTCTTCGCATTGGAAAAAGTGATCACGCCGCCGATCCCGAAATAAAACCCCATCTCCAGGTATTCCCTGGCGATCTCCTTCGTATACGAAAAACAGTGGATCACGCCGCCGATCTCCTCCGCATGCAGCGCCTTCATCATGTCAAGCGTATCCTTTGCCGCATCGCGGGAATGGATGATCACGGGGAGCTTACACTCCCTCGCAAGCTCCAGCTGCCTTTCAAACCACATCTTCTGCACGGAAGGCTCCGGCTCCGGCCAGTGATAATCCAGCCCGATCTCACCTACCGCCACCACCTTATCCGTCCCGCACTGCTGGCGCAGCCATGCAAGCTTTTCCTCATTCAGCTCCGCCGTCTCGCCCGGATGCACCCCCAGCGCCCCATAAAGAAACGGATACCGCTTCATCAGCTCAAGTGTGAGCCTGCACCCCTCAAGGCTGGCCCCCACGTTGACCACCGGGCCGATACCGTGCTCCTTCAGGGAAGCAAGCAGCGCATCCCTGTCCTCATCGAACGCTTCGTCATCATAATGCGCATGACTTTCAAAGATCATAACCTTCATCTCCTCCTGCGGCTTACAGCCTTCCCGTCTTTTCATTCAAGTAACATAAAAAACTTAGCTAAAATAAAAAAATATCAAAAAATACTTGCAATGCCCAAAACATTATACTATAATAACTCTTGCGTGTTGAAAACCACGTATTTATGAGCTTTTATCGGATACGCACCGCTAGCTCAGCTGGTAGAGCACCTGACTCTTAATCAGGGTGTCCAGGGTTCGAGCCCCTGGCGGTGCATGCGGGAACTGATTTTGGAGCGAATACGCTCTGGGGTCGGTTCTTTTTTTGTGCCGCTCTATCCTAAAACGACACCCCGGCAAGCTCCAGCACGATCCCGGCCAGAACGCCCGCTGCGTACAATATTCCCGCGATCCCCAGATTCTCTCTCCGGTGGCTGTTGACGTGCAGCAGAACCAGAAAGCCCACTCCCGTTCCCGTCAAAAGGCCCGCGATCAACGATCCGGTGCCAAGCATTCCTTCCAGATACAGCTGCGTGATGATCACGGACGCCGCACAGTTGGGAATAAATCCGATCAGTCCCGCAACCAGCGGTCCCAAGATCGGGCGGTCAAGAATCAGACTGCTCAGCGCATCTTCCCCGACCCAGGCAATCAGCCCGTTCAATACCAGAGAGATCAGCAGGATAAAGACAAATATCTCCAGCGTATGGCGAAGCGCGGACTTCCCTATACCGTCTTCGCAATGGCAGTGATGCTGCTCGCATAAATGCCCGATCTGCATATCTTCCTTATCCCTATGGCAGATACCGTCAACCGCATATCCTACGGCAGCGGCAACGACCGCCTTTACCGCAAGGATCTTAACGATCGAAGGCAAGGCGGCATTGGATGATATCATAATAGGAAGCATCTCATCCGACGTGGACAGATAGACCGCTATGAGCGTACCCACCGTAATGATCCGGCCCGCATACAGATTGGAGGCCGCCGTCGAAAAACCGCATTGCGGGAAAATGCCGAGGATGCTTCCGATCAGAGGTCCGCCCTTGCCCGCGCGGCGGATAACCGCCTGCATTGACTCCCCTGCCTTATGCTCCAGAAATTCCATGGCAAGATAGGTGAGGAACAAAAACGGCAGCAGCCGTATGCTGTCTATGAAACTGTCTGCTATCATATCGATCATCATTTCTTCTCACCCGCACAGCAAAATTACTTTACTCACTAGAATAACGTGTCTCCTCTCAAAATGCAAGGTCAAACACGGAAAAGAAGTTGCTGCGGATACCCGGATAAGGATATCCGGCAAAAGATATTTCGTAAAAAAGATTGATTATTGCGCGAAAATATACTAATATAATAGTTGTGGATATTTGTCGATTTCAAGACAAATAAGGGGGTTCAAATGGAAGGTTTAAAAAATATACGGGAAGACGCCGTTGAATATCAGCTCCGCAAGATACTGCCTACGATGCCCGGCGTGTGTTCCTGTGAAAAATGCCGCCTGGATATGGCGTCTTTTGCCCTGAACAGACTGTCGCCCCAGTACGTCAGAACGGACGCCGGGGCTTTGTATCAAAAGCTCAACAACTCTTCGCAGCAGGCCGAGGTGGAAGTACTGAAAACCGTTATCGACGCTATCGATACCATCAGCGCGCATCCCAAGCATGACGCATAGAATGCTTTTGTAAGATAAAGATCGGAAAACAGAGCATGATGACCAGATGATGAGAGCCGGATCCTGCGATCCGGCCCTTTTATCATTGTCCTGTCATATTTCCTGCAGCACCTGCCTCTGCGGGCCTCTCTCAGCCCGAGACCATATTCTCCTGACGGTGGACGGCTTCCTTAATATACCCCTCCACATCCTCCCTGGGAATGGAAAGCGCCAGAGACATCTCACTATAGAGAAGCTCCTCCGCCTTGCGAAGATACTGCTCATCCGAAGAAAGAACCTTCTTGCCCTCCCTCAGACGATCCTGCTTGCGCAGATACAGCGTCTTAATGATCTGGACGAGACTGCGGCAGTCATAGGTGCGTATCGCTTCCTTATACATCTGCTCCCTGCCCTTTTCCTCCTGGATCCAGACCGTCTCGATCTGCGTGATCCGGTCCACCAGATCCTGCGCCTCTTTCCTGCTCATGATCCTGCGCATAACGACCTTGTCGTTATCGACCGGCGTGTAGACTGTGCTCCCTTTCTCAAAAACCGGCTCCAGCACATAATACTTGCGTACCTTATCCCGTTTATCAAACGGATTGTCCGTAACGTTGACAACACGGCAGACACCATGTCCGCCGCACATGATCAATTCATCCTTTTCAAACATGACACCCTCCATTTCCTGACCCAGATATATGCCAACAATTACCCCTTTATAATATTAGTTTACCACGAAAACACAGCTTTAGTAAATGTTTTCCGAATTCTGCTGAAAATTTCGGCATATTTCTGACAAAACGGAGAGCCGTTTTTGTACAAAAGTTCTATAAAAATCCGCGCGGCAGCAGGCTCCGGCAGCCGCCTTACACCGTATAACTGTTTAAATACCGCTCCTGCTCCGGCGTCAGCACGTCGATCTCTTTGCCGAGGAATGCCAGCTTACGCTTCGCAACGTCCCTGTCCACTTCCTCCGGCACATCGATCAGACGCTCGGTCAGCTCGCTGCCGTGCTCTACCAGATATTTGGCGGAGAGCGCCTGGATCGCAAAGCTCATATCCATGATCTCCGCCGGATGTCCGTCGCCAGCAGCCAGATTCACCAGACGGCCTTCCGCCAGCACGAAGATCCACTGCCCGGTCGGCAGCTTGTATCCCATGATATTCTTGCGCTGCTCCCTCGTCTCGACGGCGTTTGCCTTAAGCCACGCCATATCGATCTCGCAGTCGAAATGTCCCGCATTACAGAGGATCGCTCCCTCTTTCATTTCCGCGAAATCTTCCTGATCGATCACGCCGTTACAGCCCGTCACGGTAATAAAGAAATCGCCGACCTTCGCCGCTTCCTTCATCGGCATAACGTCGAATCCGTCCATCACCGCCTCGATCGCCTTGATGGGATCGATCTCCGTCACGATCACCCGCGCGCCGAGCCCTTTGGCTCTCATGGCAGTGCCTTTACCGCACCAGCCGTAACCGGCTACGACAACGATCTTACCCGCGACGATCAGATTCGTGGTCCTGTTGATGCCGTCCCACACGGACTGACCTGTGCCGTATCTGTTATCAAAGAAATGCTTGCAGGATGCGTTGTTGACACGAACCATCGGGAATTTCAGCTCGCCCGCCTTATTCATAGCCTCCAGACGGATGATGCCTGTCGTCGTCTCCTCGCACCCGCCGATGATGTTCGGGATCAGCTGCGGCATTTCCTTATGCACCATCGTCACAAGGTCACCCCCATCGTCGATGATGATATTCGGCCCCGCCTCCAATACGTGACGGATATGCATCTCATACTCTTCCTGGGTCGCGCTGTACCATGCGTGAACCTCCAGGCCCGCCTTGACAAGCGCCGCCGCCACATCGTCCTGGGTGGACAGCGGATTGGAGCCCGTCACATACATATCCGCACCGCCGGCGGCAAGCACCAGGCACAGATAGGCGGTCTTCGCCTCCAGATGTACGGACAGGGCGATCTTTTTCCCGGCAAAGGGCTTACTCCGGGTAAACTCCTTCTCCAAAGTGCGCAGCAGATCGCAGTTTCTCTTGACCCACTCGATCTTTCTCTCACCGGAACCGGCGAGCGAAGCATCTCTGATTTCACTGTTCATTGCTCGTTTCCTCCTGCAGATTGATCAGCCGAATTTTTATTAGAGTGATGGTCGTCTGTCCTGTCATCACTGATCATGTTCTATTTTTAAAAAAACATATCCTTGTACCAGCATACCGCATCGGTGTATGCCTGATAAACCGTATCGATCGTGATATCCTTCACGATCAGTAACCGGCACACCTCCTGCCAGTCCGCGCTCTCGTAGGCAAGGAGAAAATCGTATACGTCCGCCAGTTCGCCCTTATGGTTTAACAGTGCTTCCCCGATATCCTTGGATACATTGACCTTCTTAAGCGCTTCACCAAGCGGCACGTTTAAGATGATGTCCAGCACCGAGAACAGACCCATCAGGAATAATTCCGAAGCCTTCATCGCCAGCCCGAAGGCAGGCGCCAGGCACTCAGCGAATTTAGCTCTCAGCAGGGATACCCTGGCGATCTCATTGGGTCTGTCGGCGCACAGCTCCTTGGTAATGACCGTATTGATCCATTTCTTTAATTCCTTCTGTCCCAGGATGGCCGCCGCATGACGGATGGACGTGACCTCAGAATTGACGGCAATGCGGTTGACCATCTCAAGCAGCGACAGCACCAGCGCCGTATCCCGCCCGATGATATCCGCGGCTTTCGTCAGTTCGTAATCCGCATCGTTCACAATATTCATAAGCTCCAGATAATTGACCTTAAGCGGCTCGATCACCGTCTCGCCCTTGGTAACGGGAATACGGTAAAAATTACCTTCAAACAGATAAAATGCCTCATCGTCCTTCACATGATCGAACATCTCCTGATTCTCTATGTTGCCAACACAGATCCTGATATTCGGATACAGGTGTGAAAAATAGATCTTGGCCTTATTTACCTCCACCCTCTTACAGTCCAGAATAATATAATCCATCAGGGAGAGGATCTCTTTATAATGCTCAAAATCCGAAACAGGAAGCTTCATGATCGCCAGCTCATAACCGCTGTCCTTCAGCTGCTTCAGGCGGTTCTGATACGCTTCAGTGTTTGCAATCGAATTGTCGCACAGAAGGACCAGTCTGTCTTTCATCGACGCCGACTGTTCCTCTATATCCGTAAATACATTGACAGGTCCTACCGGAAGAAAAACCTTGGAGTCAGGCGACAGCGTATCTATGCCGACATTCTGTATGATCTCCAGACCGGCCACTCTGCCTGATCCGTCAAGTACGGCAGAACCCTGCAGCTCCGGATTAAGCAGATAATTCTCTTTCTGTGAAAAAAGAGAATAAGCGCATACCTTCATGTTCTTATCAAAAAACGGTACCAGTGTTGCAAGCATATCACGATCTCCTTTCGGAATATTTAAACCTGATAATAAGTATATCATACCGCACTGTTCTTGACAAATATCCTCTAGGAAAAAAATTTACGCTATGATACAATAAATAAAAATCAGACTTCAACGGCGGCACACGCATAGATTCGGAATGCAGGGCTGTCTGCTGACACAAAACGCGGAGGGATCATATATATGAAAATCGTTGTACTGGAAAGAAACAGCGCGGGGACTGATATCGACGTTTCCTGCTATGAGCAGTTCGGTGAGGTGACCTACTATCCGAATACGGTGGCGGAAAACACCGCCGAACGGATCAAAGACGCGGATATTATTATTGCCAACAAAGCGCCTTTAAACGAGACGACCATGAAGGACGCCCCGAACGTCAAGCTGATCTGCCTGTTTGCCACGGGATACGACAACGTGGACATCGCATACTGTAAAAGCCGCGGCATCAAAGTCGCCAACGTCGTCAACTACTGCACCCCGGCCGTAGCGCAGCACACGCTCCTGTTAGCGCTGATGCTCACCGAGAAGATCGCCTTCTACGACCAGTATGTCAAATCGGGCACCTACAGCGCCCAGGACCGTTTTTCCAATTTTGACAGAGCCTTTTACGACCTGAACGGCAAGACGTGGGGCATCGTCGGCATGGGCAACATCGGCCGCAGAGTCGCCGGTCTGGCGCAGGCGTTCGGCTGCAGGGTCATCTTTTATTCCGCTTCCGGCAAAAGCACCTGCACCGACTATGAGCGCGTGGAGCTGGACGCATTGCTTTCGCAGTCCGATATCCTCTCCCTTCACTGTCCGCTCAGCGACAGGACAAGAGGACTTCTCAATAAAGACGCCTTTGACAAGATGAAAGAGACGGCGATCCTGATCAATGTCGCCCGCGGGCCTGTCGTAGACACGCAGG
>CANQIJ010000004.1 GCA_947624025.1 uncultured Lachnospiraceae bacterium
TCGCCCTCGTCTATATAATTTACAGCTATCGAATCTATCCTCTTAACCACAATATCTCCATGCTTATCACAGCTCAAACAAATACTATCATATACCTATGCCCCTTTTTTTGCAATTATGTTCTGTGTTACGCGGGGATTTGGCATCGCCTATCATTTCTACGCTCATTCACTGTATTTCATCATACCCTCAACCAGCTCGGGATATACGAAGCTGCATTTGGTTCTGTCAAAAATGCCAAACCTTTCGCCGTCACCGTCGAAGCAGTGATTATCCCACCAGCAGCAGGTGATATGTCTGGCGCGCGCCGCCGCGACATAATAGGATGCGAAATCGATCCTCGCCCGGGTATTGCCGTTCTTGTCTCTCGCGCCGAACTCGTCGATGATCACGCCCGTACCGTTCCGCACATATTTCTCATATAGGGTGTCCATGGTATTGTTGATCTCCGATGTGCTCGCAGGGCTGTCCATGCTCCACTGGTCGGTGCTGCCGCTCTCTCCCGGAGCCTGCAGCGCAAAGTTATACGGCGTGTATGCATGCACCTCCACCAGGATCTTATTCACATTGCCCTCCGAATCCTCCGGCAGCTCAAAATACTCGTTAGAAGCCCCCTGCAGAGATGCGTCGTAGCCCGGCACAAGCAGATATCTCTCCGCGTTATAACCGCCCGAAGCGCGCACGGTGTCCACAAACAACTGATTCAATTCATTGATGCATTCTACGGCATCCACACACTCCCGGTCATTGAGATCCAGCCACCATTCGTGATCGGTGCCGACCAGTCTGGGCTCGTTCATCCCCTCCAGGATCAGATGCTCGTCATAATCCGCAAATCTCGGCGCCACCTGCGACCATATCGCTCCTATATATGCCCTGGACTGCTCCAGATACTCTTTGGATGGATACATATAGCTTGTGGAATTATCGTGATGGATATTGAGAATGACATACATGTCATTATCGATGGCATAATCCACCACCTCCTGAACACGGTTCAGCCAGGCTTCGCTGATAGTATAGTTACCGTCGTCACTCACATGATTATGCCATGACACGGGAATGCGCAGCGTCTCAAATCCTGCAGCTTTGACCGCATCGATCATCTCCTTCGTTGTCTTTGCCCTGCACCAATAAGATTCATAGGACATCTCATCCGCCATATTCTCGTCGGTATAGGCATCAAAAGTATTGCCAAGGATCCAGCCGATCTTCATTTTTTCCACAAATTCAACGGCGGAGGTATCTATGCCCTCGTCCAACGCGCGCTTTTCTATATTGATCTCCCTAATGCCGCCGTTCTGCGCTGCCTCCATCTCATCTACCTCCCCGGCATCCGCCTCCTCGTCCTGTGAGGCATCCTCTTTACTGCTGTCAGCCGTTCCATCGGCATCCCGGTCCGCTTCGTCCGGGCCGCCGTCATCCTGCTGCGCAGGATCCGCTTCCCCGTCCGGCGCCGACTCCGACTCCGTAACGCTGCCGCCCGCCGCCTGATCTTCCGCGCCGTTTCCGCCGGACCCGCATCCCATTCCCGCAAGGATCATCATGCCTGTCAGACATATCGCCGCAATTCTCTTTATCATAATCTGCCCCTTTCCGTAAAATGCTATGTCTCTATTTTACTTTATACAGGGCCGTCACCGCAATATGTGAAACAAATTTTCTTATACGGATCAGTACGGCTCCGGATCATCCCATATAATCCATATAGTCCGCCTCTGATGCAAACAGCATATAGACTCCGTTTACATATCCCATATACCCGCTCTCTACTGTATAACCCTTCATATCCTTATCTCCTTTCCAACGCGCCGAACTGTTGTTCTGGTATAAGGATACAAAAAACAGAGTCCGATATAGCGGACTCTGAAATATTTTATACCTTTTTAATGCTTTTCCTTCGTCTTCTATGCATCTGCCGGCTCCGTCTCCGCCTTCCGCGCTTCCTCTTCCGCCGTCACGGGATGCTTCACGATCGATTTCAGCTTCCACTTCCCCTGAAAATATCTGGCAACACACACTAAAGCCGTCGTAACCCAGGTCGCCCCGGTCGTGATCCATATACTCCAATACCCCAGCACGGGAATACGGATGAATATCTGGGAATACAGGATACGACACGCCACCTCCGTAAACCCGTTTATCATGGAAAAGCCCGTATCGCCGCATCCGTTCAGAAGCGACCTCGGCACATAGATCATTCCCAGCCCGAAATAGCACAGGCTGGTAATGCGCAGCGCCCTGTACCCTATCCCGATGACATCCTGTTCTCTTACAAAGATCCCGACGATATTCTGCCCGAACAGATACGCCACCGGTATCAGCGCGATGCTGAACACCAGTGCGATCAGCGTACACTGCGCAAATCCCTTTTTGACACGCTCGATCTTGTTGGCGCCTATGTTCTGTCCCGCATATGTGGTGAGTGCGGCGCCCAGCGATCCGAACGGCTGCTGTACGATCTGCTCGATCCGGTTGGTAATGGTATACGCCGCCATGACCGTATCGCCGAAGGTATTGACAACGCCCTGAAGCACCATGCACGAGATTGCTATCATGGAATTCTGCAGGGCAAGCGGTACGCCCAGCCGGAAAGACTTGGCAATGATCGCCGGATGCGGCTTTAATTCTTCTTTGCTCAGCCGGAAATACGGCACCTTATGATACGCATAGATAAGGCATGTGACCGCAGATACGGCCTGCGCGATAATGGTCGCCAGCGCCACGCCGAACACGCCCATGCCGCACACCAAGACAAACGTCAGATCCAGTATCACATTGACGATACTCGACACGATCAGGAAATACAACGGCGTTCTCGAATCCCCCAGCGCGCGCAGGATCGCGGCGATCCCGTTGTACAGGGCGATCGCGACGATACCGATACAGGTAGTTCTCATGTAAACGGTAGAATCGCCGATGATATTGCCGGGTGTGGCTAACAGTCTCAGAAGTCCCGGCGCCGCAAGAATACCGAGTATGCTGACCGCCAGCGAAGCCGTCACCAGCACATAGAAAGAATTGGCGATGGTGCTCCTCACATTTTTCTCATCCTTCGCGCCGAAATACTGCGCGACAATAATACCGATACCGATAGCAAGACCGGAGCTGAGCGAAAAAAACAAAAAGTTCATGGAGCCGCAGCTTCCCACCGCCGCAAGCGCGTTTTTACCGACAAAATTACCTACAACGACAGAATCGACCATATTGTACAGCTGTTGAAAAAGATTCCCGACCAAAAGCGGCAGGGCAAATTTCAAAATATGCTTTGCCGGACTGCCCGTTGTCATATCTGTTATGTTTTTTGTATTCATACGATCCCTTCCAATGCGTCTGTCCGACACGCCCGCTTACGTTCCGCCGGCGCATCCGGCTCATACGCCCACCGATTTCACAGTAGATTATATACACACATTTTTAGCGATACTAATTAAAGTTTGTCATAAACTTATCATTTTTTGCTGTAATTTTAATTAGAATTGCAATTTTCTTCTCATTTTTTGTGATTTATTCTTGATTTCTTCCCTATATTCCGCTAATCTGTAATATCATAAGCGTAAACAGAAGGGGCAAAAAATGGAAAACCGAAACACCTACGAAAACATACACTTTTCCAACATGGTCAATCTGATACCGGCAGACTCTTTTCCTCTTTCCTTTCCGCTGCACTGGCACAAATACGCGGAGATCGTCGCGCTGCCCGATGATGCAGGCGTACATGAGCTGCCCGTTCTTCGCATCGACCAGACCGCTTACCGCTTGTCCCCCGGCGATCTTCTCCTGATCTGGCCCGGAGAAGTCCATGAAACCGTTGAAAACACGGATGGGAAGCTGGTCGGTCTGCAATTCTCCCTCTCCGCATTAAGCGAGCTGACTGATTTTACCCCTTTTATCAACATCTTCCGGACATTCCGCCACATACAGTACGCCGAACAGCCCGGACTGGCGCAGCACATACTCTCCCACATACGGCAGATGCTCGCCATACAGAAAGGCCGGGGTACCTTTCCCGGCGTAGAAACAATGATCTGCCTGTATGAAATGTTCATGGACTTCGGGAATCATATTAAAAGCTCACTGACTAAAAATAATGAAAAACATCTCCCGGGGAGCAGCGGAACAATAGAAAAGATCAGCCAGGCATGCAGCTATATCATCGACCGCTGCGATCAGGAAATATCCTTAGAAACCGTTGCCGGGCATGTGGGATTCAGCGAATGGTACTTCTCACGCATCTTTAAGCAGGTGACAAACTATAATTTTGTGGAATATGTGACTCTGCAGAGGATCAAACGGGCGCAGCTCCTTCTGTCCGACTCTGACGTTTCCATCACCGAGATCGCCTATCAGGCGGGATTTAAGAGCATCTCCTCGTTCAACCGTGCATTTAAGCAGTACCGGGGATGCGCTCCCAGCGAATACCGCAAATATTATCTGAGATAAAACAGAACGGGTCATCCCGCGCTCTGCCGCATTACAGGGACCGGCACCGCCTTATCTTCTCAACAATGCCCTTCAGCTCGCGCACTACGATATCCATTTCTTCCTGCGTGTTTTCTTCGCTCAGTGTCATCCGGATCGCGCCGCGCGCAAGCTCGGGCGGCTGACCCAGCGCCAGCAGTACATGGGACGGATCGAGCGCCCCGGTCGTACATGCCGAACCGCCGGACGCGCAGATCCCCTTCATATCGAGCATGATCAGGGCAGACTCCCCTTCTATCGACTCAAAGCTGATGTTGACATTGCCCGGCAGACGTTTTACGGAATGTCCGTTGAGTCTCGTGCCCGGGATCTCATGCAGGATGCGCCCGATCAGATAATCGCGCAGCTGAATCTCCTTTGCAGTCTTTTCCTCCATGATCCGATATGCGCGCTTCACCGCCGCCTCCATGCCGACGATCCCCGGCACGTTCTCGGTCCCGGCGCGCCTGCCTCTCTCCTGCTGCCCGCCGTGCATATAGGAACGAAGCTTCACCTTCTGATCGATATAGAGAAAGCCCACTCCTTTTGGGCCGTTAAATTTGTGTCCGCTGGCGGAGAGCAGATCGATATGGCACTCCTTCACATCGATCGGAAGCTGGCCGTACGCCTGTACCGCATCGGTATGAAACAGGATACCGTGCCTGTCCGCGATCCCGCCGATCTCCTTCACCGGCTGTATCGTGCCGATCTCATTATTCGCATACATAATGCTGATCAGTATCGTATCCGGGCACACCGCCTTCTCAAGCTGCCCGATATCGACAAGCCCGTCCTTGTCCACATCCAGATAAGTGATCCTGGCTCCCTGCCGCTCCAGATATTCACAGACGTTAAGAACGGCGTGATGCTCTATCGCGGACGTAATGATATGCTTTCCCCGGTCCGCATAGGCTTCATAAACCGCCTTGAGCGCCCAGTTATCCGACTCGGTTCCGCCCGCCGTAAAATAGATCTCATTGGGCTGTGCGCCGAGCGTCTGCGCGATCGTCTCCTTTGCCTGTATGATCGCCTTCTTACTCTCGGTCCCCAGCCGGTAGATACCGCCCGCATTGCCGTAAGATTCCGTAAAATACGGCAGCATGGCTTCCACTGCCTCCGGCGCGGTCCTCGTGGTTGCCGCATTGTCAAGATAGATCATGTCCGGCGCTCCTTTCCGTCAGCAATCCCGCCATATCCTTAAGCGCCGTCTCCGTCAGCGACAGCAGCGTTTCTTCATCCATCTCGATCACGCCGCACTTCTTGTAGCGCAGACTAAACGACGGCACACCCTTCGGGTCAAAAGTCATCTTACCCCCGTACAGCTTAAGCAGGTTCGGAATATTTTCCACCCTGACAGGCGCATCCGTACGCATTAAGAACCGAATCGTTTCATCCTTGCCCTTTACCTCCGTCATATACAGTCTGTGCGCGGCGGACCGGATCAGCGCTATGCGCAGCAGATTTTCGGCGGACTTGGGGATCTCGCCGAAGCGGTCGAGCAGTTCTTCCCGCATATCGTCGCATTCCTTCTCATTTTCTATTCCCGCGATACGCTTATAGATATCCAACTTCTGCACCTCATTGACGATATAGGACGAAGGGATATAGGCATCCGCCTCCAGATCGACGCTTGTATTAAAATCCTCTGCGGTGGAGAGCCCCTTTAAATTTCTGACCGCCTCGTTTAACATCTTGCAGTACAGATCATATCCTACCGCCTGCATATGGCCGTGCTGTCTCGCTCCCAGGAGGCTGCCGGCTCCCCGGATCTCCAGATCGCGCATGGCGATCTTGAAGCCACTCCCCAGATCCGTAAATTCCTTGATCGCCTCCAGCCTTTTTTCCGCCACTTCCTTGAGCATCTTGTCCCTCTTGTACATCAGGAAAGCATATGCGGTCCGGTTGGAACGTCCCACGCGCCCCCTGAGCTGATATAACTGCGACAGCCCCATCTGGTCCGAATCGTGGATGATCATCGTATTGACATTGGAAATATCCAGTCCCGTCTCAATGATCGTGGTAGACACCAGGACATCTATCTCTCCGTTGATAAAATCATACATGATCCGCTCCAGCTCGCTCTCCTTCATCTGCCCGTGCGCAAAAGCCACATCCGCTTCCGGCACCAGCTTCTGTATCGCCGCGCTGATATCGGCAATATTATTGACCCTGTTATAGACATAATAGACCTGTCCGTTTCTGGACAGTTCCCGGACGATGGCCTCCCTCACCAGCTCCTCATTGTATTCACAGACAAAAGTCTGGATCGGCTGCCTGTCCCCCGGCGCCTCCTCCAGCACACTCATATCGCGTATCCCGATCAGGCTCATATGAAGCGTTCGCGGGATCGGCGTTGCCGTCAGCGTCAGAACGTCCACATTTTCTTTGAGCTTCTTGATCTTCTCCTTGTGCGTCACGCCGAAACGCTGTTCCTCATCAATGATCAGAAGTCCTAAGTCCTTGTACTGCACATCGGCCGAAAGCACCCGGTGTGTGCCGATGACGATATCCACCATGCCCTTTTTCAGATCCGACACGGTCTTCTTCTGCTCCGCCGTCGTACGGAACCTGGATAAAAGATCGACCCGAACGGGGAAATCCTTCATGCGCTGCACAAAGGTATTGTAATGCTGCTGCGCCAGGATCGTCGTCGGCACCAGATACACGACTTGTTTACCGTCCTGCACGGCCTTGAATGCCGCGCGCAGCGCGACCTCCGTCTTGCCGTATCCGACATCGCCGCAGATCAGGCGATCCATGATCTTGCCGCTCTCCATATCCGCCTTGGTCGCCGCGATCGCATTGATCTGATCCTCGGTTTCCTCAAAGGGAAACATCTCCTCAAATTCTTTCTGCCATACCGTGTCGGGCCCGTAGTGATAGCCCTGGCTCTGCTGCCTGACCGCATACAGCTCCACCAGATCCTGCGCGACCTCGTCCACCGCCGTGCGGACCTTTGACTTAGTCTTATTCCACTCCTGCGTTCCCAGCTTGTTAAGCTTCGGCTTACTGCCCGAATCGGCGGACGCATATTTCTGAATGACATCGAGTCCCGTCGCCAGCACATACAGGATCCCGCCGTCGCGGTAAGAGATCTTCATGTAGTCCTTAACGATCTTATCCACTTCCACCTTCTCGATACCCTGGTAGATCCCCAGGCCGTGGCTCTCATGTACGACATAGTCGCCCACCTTAAGCTCGTTAAAGTCATTGATCTTCTGGCCCTGATATATTTTCTTCTTCTTTTTCTTCTTCTCCGCCCCGAAGATATCGCTCTCCGATATGACGATAAACTTGATCAGCGGATACTCGAATCCCTTGAGCGCCCTGCCGTAATACGTCATGACCTCGCCGGGCATAACCTCGCGCATCGGATCCTCACTGTAGAAGGCGCTGATCTCCTGATCCCTCAGATCCTCCGCAAGTCTTTTTGCTCTTGTTCTGGAACCGGAGAGCAGCAGGATACGGTATCCCTGTCTCTTATAACTCTGCAGATCCCTGACCAGAGCATCAAAGCTGTTGTTGTAGGAGGACAGGCTCCGCGCCTGTATGTCATATTTCCTGTCCGGCTTAAAATACGGGACTTTGCCGTCCATCATAGACAGTGTCACGATCCGGCCCCCGGACAGTCTGGCGGCAGTCTCTTCCGCGCTGCGCAGGATGTCCATCTGTCCCGGCAGGATATATCCCTTCTGTGCGCGGTGCACCATACTCTCACGAAATTCCATCTCCACCGCGTCCGCATGCTCCTTAACCCTGAGCGGTTCCTCTATGAAAAAGCAGCTTCGCGCCGAATCAAAGCAGCTGATTAGATCGGAAAGCTCCGGATAAAAATATCTCACATAGCCCTCAAGGTTCACCGCGCCGCGTGACAGGCCCAGCTCCAGCAGCTGCTCCGCAAGCTCCTTAACCTGCGTCTCGATACGGTGCGCCTCCTCGGTCTTCATCTCCTGTCTTAGCTTCGCCGCATAGGTTTTGCATTCCTCCCGGATCCTCCGGATGCCCGCACGGATCTCGCCGTCCGATAACACCAGCTCCGTCGCTGGATATACCGTAACGGACTCCAGCTTCTCTATCGAACGCTGGCTTAAGATATCAAAGCTGCGGATGGACTCCACATCCTCTCCCCACAGCTCGATACGGTACGGATTCTCCTCCGTCAGGTCAAAAATATCGATGATGCCGCCGCGGATGCTGAACTGCCCCGGCGCCTCCACCTGATAATTTTTCTCGTACCCCAGCTCCACAAGACGGACCGCCAGCTCCTGCTCCACGATACGGCTCTGCCTGTCAAGACGGATAATGCGCTTTTCCCAGGCATCGATCGGCGGCTGCGGCGCCATCAGCGCGTCGTAAGTCGTAATGACCGTCACGGGGCTGCCCTCCATCAGTCTGCGGAAGCACTTGATCCGCTCCGCCGTCAGCTGATTGCCGTTGATATCCGCCTGGAAAAAAATGAGATCCTTTGCCGGAAATAATATGACATTCCTGTCATAAAATTTGTAATCCTCATACAGCTCTTTCGCCCGAAGCTCGCTGAAGGTCACAATGATCTTATAGCGGAAGTCCCCGGCCAGTCCGTATATCATATGAAGCTTCTGGGAATCCACGCAGCCGCTGAGCGCCACTGTCACAGACTCCCGCTTAAGCATCTTTTTGATCTCCTCAAATTCCCCCAGCTCTTCCAAGGGTGCAAGTAAAGCCCTCACTGTCAACCTCCGTCATTCCGATCTCCCGCGCCGCCCTCTGCCGGGCATCTCCTGAACCTTCCCTTTATTTTACGGCCTGTCTGCGGTCTTCGCATTATACAGGTTCATCGCGGCGTCCGCGCCCTGCGCGATCATAACCTCGACGGCCTGAGCGGCGCGATAGGCGCTCTCATCCATGATCTCCCTCTCATCCCCGGAAAAGCGTCCCAGCACATAATCCACCAGGTCACGGTCTTCAGGCTTGTGTCCCACGCCCATCCTGACGCGCATAAATTCGTCATGCCCGAGATGCAGGATGATGTTCTTGAGCCCGTTGTGTCCGCCCGCGCTCCCCTTTTTCCGGATACGGATCTGTCCCACATCAAGATTGATATCATCTACGATCACGATCAGCTCGCTTTTTTCATCCGCCTTATAAAAGTCTATGACCTCTCTGACGCTTTCACCACTCAGATTCATGTAGGTCTGCGGCTTGACCAGAACGGCTTTCTGTCCGCCCACGACCCCTTTTCCCGTCAGGGCCTTATGCTTTTTCTCACCCACAAGGATGTGATTCTTATCCGCGATCGCATCGATCACATCAAAGCCGATATTGTGCCTCGTATTCTTATATTTTCTGTCCGGGTTTCCCAGACCGACGATGATATACATAGTTCGTCCTCTCTGCAGCGACAGTTTGATAAAACGCATGATACTTTTTCATTCTATCAACATTTCCCTATTTCCACAAGAATAAAAGTCCGGCACATGGATAAGTTTTCCCGTCCGAAGGGTTTGGAGTACAACGGAAGCTGCCGGAGAATTTCCCGCCGCGCAAAGAAAGGGACGCCTGACGCGTCCCCTTTCTTTCCACCTTATGCATCTGTTACTCATCATCCGGTTCTAAAAGCGCTTTTTCATAGCTGTCCAGAATGATCGTCTGGATCTTGTCACGAGTCTCTGAATTGATCGGATGAGCAATATCCCGGTACTCACCGTCATTCGCCTTCTTGCTTGGCATTGCAATAAAAAGCCCTTTTTCACCTTCGATCACTTTAATGTCATGAACCACGAATTCATCGTCTATGGTAATCGAGACGATTGCTTTCATTTTGCTGTCTTGAGTCATTTTACGCACGCGGACATCAGTAATTCTCATGAAGCTCAGCCTCCTTATCATATGATACCGAACAGAAAACTGTCGGTTTTCACAAGCTTTCCACACAAGTCATACTCATCAAGCCACGTAGCTTGTAATAAACATTTAATCGAAAACTCTTATGCCTCTACACATCCCGTCATCGGTAATAGCAACCGCCCCTCCATCATATCATCAAATTACGTATCTGTCATTATGCTCCACTACGATCTCAATTCCATTTTCTCCCTTATGATAAGAATTCGCCCGTATCGTTCCCCTGCTTTCCACAATGCAGTTCTCGATATGCGTGTTGTCCCCTATATACACATCGTTGAGGATGATGGAATTCTTAATGTAGCAGTTATTGCCGATAAACGTCTTCTTAAAGATCACCGAATCCTCCACCTTGCCGTTGATGATACAACCGCTGGAGATCAGGCTGTTCTTAATGCTTGCACCCGTATTGTACTTAGCCGGCGGCAGGTCGTCCACCTTGGAGTAGATATCCGGATACTCTCTGAAAAAATAATTTCTGATCTCAGGATTCAGGAAGTCCATATTGGTCTTATAATAATCATCCACCGATGCTATATTGCTCCAGTAATCCTTGATCTTGTATCCGTATATTCTCTTCATGTTCTTGTAACGGATCAGGATATCCTTTACAAAATCATATCGGTCCTCCTCCGCGCATTTCTCGATCATCTCGATCAGCTGACGTCTTCTGACTACATAGATACCGCAGGAGATCGTATTGGATTTGGCCACCACGGGCTTCTCCTCAAACTCTTCGATGCGGCACTCTTCATTCATCTTGATCGTACCGAATCTGTCTACGTTCACATCGGGCGCCATATCCTTGCAGACCACGGTGATATCGGCCTTCTTCTCGATATGATACTCCAGCACCTTGTTATAATCCAGCTTGTAGACACAGTCGCCGGAAGAGATCACAACATACGGCTCGTGACTGTTCTTCAGAAACGCCAGATTCTGAGCGATCGCATCCGCCGTGCCCCGGTACCACACGCTGCTCTCCGCCGTCACCGCCGGTGTGAACACGAACAGCCCGCCCTGCTTGCGGCCAAAATCCCACCATTTGGATGAGCTGAGGTGCTCGTTTAAGCTGCCCGCATTGTACTGGGTAAATACAGCCACCTTGTTGATATGGGAATTGGACATATTGCTCAATGCAAAATCAATACTGCGGTAGCTGCCAGCTATCGGCATCGCGCACACGGCGCGCTTCTGCGTAAGCTCCTTGATCCTCCGATTATTACCGCCCGCCAAGATAATTCCTATCGCTCTCACTGTTTATCACCTGCCTTAATCAAAGATTTACCGCCCGGAAGATTTCCGTTCACATAATCCTCCGCGCTTGTCTCGCCGAAAATGACCGAATTCTTTCCGACGGTAATTCCCTTGGGGATAACGCTCTTCTCGCCAACCGCAACAATGCCGTGATTATAGATATGAGGATCGGTCTCATGCTCTGTCTCTTCCCCGATACCGAGCTTGACGTCGTCGCCGACAACAACATTCTCTGCAATGATCGCCTTATACACTTCGCAGTTGCTGCCGATCTTCGTCTCATTCATGATGATGGAATCCCGCACGACCGTTCCCGCTCCTATCGTGACGCCGCATCCGATCACCGAATTATATACCTGCCCGTATATCTCCGATCCCTCGCCGATGATGCTCTTCTCTACAAAGCTGTCGGACGACAGATACTGCGGCGGCAGGATCTCGCTTCTCGTATAGATCTTCCAGTATTCCTCATACAGATTAAACTCGGGAACCAGGTCGATCAGCTCCATATTGGCTTCCCAGTAGGAATTCAGCGTCCCGACATCCTTCCAGTAACCGTTAAATTCATAGGCGTAAAGAGGTGAACCTTTCGCATGGCAGTACGGTATGATATGTTTGCCGAAATCGAGTCCCGGCTGCTCGGCGTTGGTGAGCAGCGCCTCCTTCAATGTGTTCCAGCTGAATATATAGATACCCATAGAGGCGAGATTACTTCTCGGGTTCTCCGGCTTCTCTTCAAAATCAACGATCTTATGATCCTTATCCGTGATCATGATACCGAAACGCTTCGCTTCCTCCATCGGAACCGGCATGACCGCAATGGTCACTTCCGCGCCGTTCTGTTTATGGAAATCAAGCATGACCTCGTAATCCATCTTATAAATATGGTCTCCCGAAAGGATCAGGACATATTCGGGATTAAAGCTTTCCATATAATCCATATTCTGGTAGATCGCATTCGCCGTACCCGTGTACCACTCACTGTTAGCGCTCTTCTCGTAAGGAGGAAGCACCGTCACACCGCCGATATTCCTGTCCAGGTCCCACGGAATACCGATCCCGATATGCGTATTCAGCCTGAGCGGCTGGTACTGTGTCAATACGCCCACGGTATCGACACCCGAGTTAATACAGTTGCTGAGCGGAAAGTCGATGATCCTGTATTTACTGCCGAAGGATACGGCGGGCTTGGCGACCTTCGATGTAAATACACCCAATCTGCTTCCCTGACCGCCAGCTAAGAGCATGGCAATCATTTCTTTTTTGACCATCCTTATCACCTCTTGTTTCTAAAAATTTTTATATAAAAAATATAAATTCAGAATATAACTGGTTACTTTTATAAATTATACCACAGTCTGCTCGGAAAGTGAATATTATTTACAAATTTATTCCGATGCTGCTCTCTATCTTGTGTTAATAATATACAATATTTTGTTGCCGTTAGCAATATATTTGTTAATATTTAACATATTTTGTGTATTGCCAAAAAATATTTTTTCTCTGCGCCGCCGTGATCCGCATCATGAAACCCCCGCCGCCGCCATTTCTGATAAATGATATTGGTTTTTTCATGTAAAATGAGTATAATACTATTGATAACGATGAAAATAAGGAGATATCCATTATCTATGTATCAAATCAAATTCGACGATCCGATCCATATCTATTTCATCGGCATCGGCGGGATCAGCATGAGCGGTCTGGCGGAAATACTGCTGTCCGAGCATTTTCGGATATCCGGTTCCGACCGGGCGCCCTCCGATCTGACCCGCCGGCTGGAGGAAAAAGGCGCGGTCATACACTACGGACAGCGCGCGGAAAACCTCACCCCGGACATCGATCTTGTGGTGTACACAAGCGCGATCCGGCCTGACAATCCGGAGATGCTCGCGGCCGGGGATCTCGGGATCGCCACGCTGACCAGAGGACAGCTCTTAGGACAGATCATGAAGAATTACAAGATGCCCATCGCCGTCAGCGGCACCCACGGCAAGACCACGACCACTTCCATGATCTCCCAGATCCTGTTAGACAGCGGCGATGATCCCACTCTGTCCATCGGCGGGATCTACAGACCGATCGGCAGCAATATCCGCATCGGCACATCCGACCGTTTTGTCACGGAGGCCTGCGAATACACCAACAGCTTCCTGAGCTTTTATCCGAAGATCGGGATCATACTTAATATAGAAGAAGACCATCTCGACTTTTTCAAGGACATTAACGATATACGAAGCTCCTTCCATCGGTTCGCCGGGCTTCTCCCCGCTGACGGGGCGCTGATCATCAACGGCGATATCGACCGCTGCGACGAGATCACCGCAGACCTTGCATGCAGGGTCATCACCTACGGTTCTTCTCCCGGCTTCGACTATTATCCCCGGGGTATCACTTACGACGAGACGGGTTGTCCTCTTTTTCATCTTATGCGAAGGAACGGAAAAGAAGAAGTATTTTCTCTGCGAGTGCCCGGCGAACACAATGTGTATAACGCCATAGCAGCGATCGCGCTGGCGGATCTTCTCAAGATCCCCGGAGAGATCAGCGCGAAGGCTCTGATGCACTATAACGGCGCGGACAGACGTTTTGAATACAAGGGTACGGTAAACGGCGTCACCGTTATCGACGACTACGCCCATCATCCCACGGAGATCAGAGCGACTCTTAAGGCCGCACAGAACTATCCCCATCGGAAAAAAATATGGTGCGTCTTCCAGCCCCACACCTACACCCGCACCAAGGCCTTCCTGGATGACTTTGCCGCGGCGCTCTCTCTCGCCGACGAGATCATCCTCGCCGATATCTATGCTGCCCGAGAGAAGGATACGCTGGGTATCAGCTCGCAGACCCTGCAGGCCAGGATCCGGGAAAACGGACACAGCTGTTACTACTTTGCGTCTTTTGAGGAAATAGAGGATTTCGTTCTGACAAATTGCACAAAGGGTGATCTGTTGATAACTATGGGGGCGGGCGATGTAGTAAAAATCGGCGAAACCATCCTGCAGAGATGATTATTCACAATATCCACAGACGGCGGCGGAAATAATCCCCATCGCCCTGTGGATATTTCTGTGTAAAACCTTTTAAGGTTTTATGGAGGATCTTGGGATCACGCTTTTTCTTATCCACATTTTTCTCTCCGAACCCCCGTTTC
Source organism: uncultured Lachnospiraceae bacterium (assembly GCA_947624025.1). Taxonomy (GTDB): domain Bacteria; phylum Bacillota; class Clostridia; order Lachnospirales; family Lachnospiraceae; genus UBA3282. The sequence goes on from CANQIJ010000004.1 coordinate 14,759, forward strand.
GTTTATGGCAGTTTGCCTATTTCATTTTAAAAACCGCTATGCTATAATTTAGCATGTGCTCGCTTGTGTGCATATTTTGTTTTGCGGGGAACCGGGGTGGTATTGTATGAGTAATTTAAGGATCTATCAGGATAATTATGTGAATTCTACGGTTATTTCCAACCGTTTTATCGATGAATATATGGCTTCGGCGAACGACGCCCAGTTAAAGATCTATCTCTATCTGATCCGCATGATGAGCGCAAGGCTTTCCACCAGCATCTCCGATATCGCGGACAAATTCAATTATACCGAGAAGGACGTGATGCGCGCTCTCAAATATTGGGAAAAACAAAAGCTATTGACTCTGGAATGCGATGAGCACAAAAACGTTACCGGCATTCATCTGCTTGATTTCGCGCCGTCCTCTCCGTCTGTCACCGATGTGCCCGTACCGGCAGTATCCGTGACGGGTGCCGCGCCGTTTGCGGCCGTCGTTCCCATCTCGCCCAGAGAAGGAACGTACGTCAAGCCCAATTATACAACGGACGAGCTGAAGGCTTTTAAATCAAACGAGGAGACCGCGAGGCTTCTGTTTGTGGCGGAGCAGTATCTGAAGAAAACGCTGAGCCCGAACGATGTGCGCACGATCCTGTTCATCTCGGACAAACTGGAGTTCTCCGAAGACCTGATCGACTACCTGATTCAATACTGCGTGGACAGAGACAAAAAGGATATGCGTTACATAGAAAAGGTAGCTATCAGCTGGGCGCAGCAGGGCATCACGACCCCGAAGCAGGCTGCGCGCCTTGCCGGAAAATATGACAAGTCCGTGTATGACATTATGAAGGCGCTCGGCAAGAACGGTGCGCCCACCCAGGCGGAGGCCGGCTACATCAAACGCTGGACGAAGGAATACGGTTTTACACCGGACGTCATCTACGAAGCCTGTGAGCGGACCGTACTGGCTACGGACAAGCACCGGTTTGAGTATGCCGACAGCATCTTAAGCAGCTGGTATAAGGCAGGCGTTCACCATAAGAGCGATATCCGTCCGCTGGACGAGCAGTATAAGAAGACGAAGACGACCGGGACAGTTACCGGCGCCAACGCTTTTAACCAGTTTAAACAGAACACTTACGACTTCGATGTTCTGGAGCGGGAGCTGTTAAGCAACTAGAAGATCTGACAAGGAGCGCTACAGTGTCACTGACAAATGCACAATATGATATGATCATCCATCAGTATGAGAGGAAGCAGATGAAGAGCAGACGCGATGCACAGAAGCGGCTGGCTTATGTCTATGAGCATATCCCCTCTTATCGTGAGCTGGACGAGTCCGTCGCTTCCGTTTCCGTTGCGCAGGGCAGAAAAATGCTTGAGGGCGATCCCGAGGCACTGGAGGATCTGCGCGATTCTCTTGCGGAATTATCCGGGCGCAAGGCGCAGCTATTGGAGGATCACGGCCTGCCCGCGAACTATCTCGACCCCGTCTATGAGTGCCCGGACTGCAAGGATACCGGATATGTCGACGGACAGAAATGCCATTGCTTTAAACAGGCCATGATCACACTTCTCTATGAGCAGTCCAATATACGCGAAATGCTGCGCACCGAGAATTTTGACGCTCTTTCCTATGAATTCTACGAAGGCGAGGATCTGTCGCGTTTTAAGAACGCAGTGAATACCTGCCGGAATTTTATCAAAAATTTTAATTCTGACTATCATAATCTGTTTTTTTATGGTACAGTGGGTACGGGGAAATCATTTCTATCCGGCTGCGTTGCCAAAGAACTGATCGAGCGCGGACACTCCGTAATCTATTTTAGTGCGACCGGTCTGTTCGACCTGCTGTCCAGAACCTCCTTTGACTACAGGAGCAGGGACGAGCTGCGTGAGACCTACGCCGATCTCTATCAGTGCGATCTGCTCATCGTGGACGATCTGGGAACCGAGCTCACCAACCAGTTTGTGGCGTCTTCACTCTTTTCCCTCCTGAACGAGCGGCACATGGGAAAAAAGGCGACCGTCATTTCCACAAACCTGTCTTTAGAGGAATTGAGGAACAGATATTCCGAGCGTATCTTTTCACGCATCACCAGCAACTATGAAATATGCAAACTGTCCGGACAGGATATCCGCATCTGCAAGAAAAGAGCGATGAACAGAAAGTGAGGAGCATCTATGGCCAAGCGCGAAGAAAAAAGGAATCTTGAAACCATTCCGGTAGGTTCCCTCGGTATCATTCCGATGGAAGGATGCCGGTCCTTAGGTGAAAAAGTCGACTACTATCTCGTCAAATGGAGAACCGAACGAGAGAGCGAGCACAAGGATTCACTTGCCTTCTCCGGTTATCAGCGCGACTCCTATATATTAAAGGCGGATGTGCCAAGATTCGGTTCCGGCGAAGCCAAGGGCGTCATCAGACAATCGGTCCGCGGTTTTGACCTGTATATTCTGGTGGATGTGGCAAACTACAGCCTGACCTATTCCCTGTGCGGGCACGAGAACCATATGTCGCCCGACGACCACTATCAGGACCTGAAACGTATCATCGCTGCCGTGGGCGGTAAAGCAAGGCGCATCACCGTCATCATGCCCTATCTGTATGAGAGCAGGCAGCACAAGAGGACCGCAAGGGAATCTCTGGACTGTGCGCTTGCCCTTCAGGAAATGGTCAGCATGGGGGTAGACAATATCATTACCTTTGATGCGCATGACCCCCGTGTGCAGAACGCGATCCCTCTGCACGGTTTTGAGACGATACAGCCCGCTTACCAGTTTATCAAGGGACTGCTCAGCCATGTAAAGGGCTTAAGGATAGACGCCGATCATATGATGGTGATCAGCCCCGATGAAGGAGGCATGAGCCGCGCGATCTATATCGCCAACGTCCTGGGACTTGACATGGGTATGTTTTACAAACGGCGTGATTATGCACAGGTCGTTGACGGCAGGAACCCCATTGTGGCGCATGAATTCCTGGGCTCCAGCGTGGAGGACAAGGACATGATCATCATTGATGACATGATCTCGTCCGGCGAGAGCGTTCTCGAGGTGGCATCGGCTCTCAAGGAGCGCAAGGCCAACAGGATCTTTGTTTTCTCCACCTTCGGTCTTTTCACCGCCGGCCTGGACAAGTTCGACAAGGCGTACGCCGAGGGAACGATCACGCGTGTGCTGACGACCAACCTGATCTACCAGACACCGGAGCTTCTTTCCCGGGAGTGGTACATTAACTGCGACTTAAGCAAATATATCGCTTATATCATCGATACGCTGAACCACGATTCTTCCATCAGCGATCTGTTAAATCCCGTGGAGCGTATCCAGTCGATCGTGGCAAGGTATCACGCGGGGGAGTTGGAGTGACCTTATTTCCTATGCTGCTTTTGTTTGGGATATAGGGACCGATCCTGCATATAATATTATTACTGAATATTACTTTCCTGAGCAATCATCCTCCGGCAAGTCAATGCCGAATAACTTGACAAGCCGATTTTGCCATGATATAGTGATTTCAGTGATCGTGTTGCGGAATACCTGCGAGGCCCGCAACCTGAGAAAGCCCCTAAGGGGGCTTTCTTGCATATTAGGAGAATTTTTATGTGTACTACAAACGACAAACCGTTTTTAACTTATGAACAACAGTTGCAAAAACTATCTGACAAGGGGCTGGCAATCCCCAGTCACGATCAGGCTGTAGAACTCCTGAAAAAACACAGTTATTTTGCCCTCATCTCAGGCTACAAAAAACCTTTTAAATCCAAAAGCGGCATATATAAACCGAATACCGGTTTAGACGACATTTATTCTCTCTATACCTTTGATGATACTTTGAGAACGGTTATCTTACGCAATATTTTGAAAGTAGAAAAGCATATTAAATCGCTCATATCCTACTCTTTCTGTGAAACTTACGGCGAAGACCAACAACAATATCTCAATGCAACAAAGTATAACTATACTCCCTCTAACCAGGCAGATATCAATGATCTGATAGGTCGTTTGTCCAAAATCGCTTCCGATCCTAAGGATTATTCTTATATACAACATCAGCAGCGTAATCATGGAAATATTCCGCTATGGGTCATGATGAAAGCCTTAACTCTGGGAACCGTATCAAAGTTCTATAGTTTTCTGCCCCAAAACATTCAAGCCAAAGTGAGTATTGAATTCCAGTATATCACTGAAAGCGACCTTGTCCGCATGTTGGATCTGCTTGCCCGCGTCCGCAATGTATGTGCGCACAATGAGCGCTTATTCAACTATCGCTACAACAAAGGTTCTATTCATGACACATACATACATCAATATCTGCATATTCCCAGGCGAAACGTTCAATATGCCAAAGGAAAGCAAGACTTATTTGCCGTGATCATAGTACTGAAATATCTTCTGAGTTCTGAAGATTTCTCACAATTTGTAACTGACATCAACGAGGCGCTCAGTACTCTTCTGCAATCCACACGGCAGCTCCAAAGAGCCCAAATGTATAAATATATGGGATTTCCGGATAATTGGATGGAAATAAAGGATGCCCCTTACTCCGCTTGACCCCTTTCTTTGCAATATTTGCTTTTCTTTTTGCAGCATGCTATAATCGAAATGTTGATTTCCCGCAGACGCACAGTTTTTCAGGAAACACGGTGAGTTCGAGACCTTCCTCACCTAAAACAAAACTAAAGGAGACAAATGAATATGAGAAACAAGAATGTATCATTTCTGACACGGGCGGCTATGATCGCCGCCATCTATGTTATACTGACTTTTCTCGCCAACGCTTTTGGACTTGCCAACTATGCGGTCCAGGTCCGTTTCTCGGAAGCCCTCACGATCCTGCCTTATTTTACCCCCGCCGCGATTCCCGGCCTCTTTATCGGCTGTCTGTTAAGCAATATCCTGACAGGCTGTGCGCTGCCCGATATCATCTTCGGCAGCCTCGCGACACTCTTAGGCGCGCTCGGCACTTACACGCTTCGCAAGAGAAAGTGGCTTGCTCCTGTCAGTCCGATCATCGCCAACACGATCATTGTGCCGTTAGTGCTGATCTACGGCTACGGGCTTATGATCGAGGGCCTGTCCGTTCTGCAGTGCTTCGGCTATTACTGTCTGACCGTCGGCGCAGGCGAGGTCATCTCCTGCGGTATCCTCGGCATGCTCCTTCTTTTTACCCTTCAAAAATACAGAACAAGGTTATTCCCGGACATCTGACGGTGTGCGTAAGATGCCGACACAGATCAGTCTTCATTTCTTACATAGGTGATAAAGCGGTTCCCGTTTTCATTCAGCCATTTAACGGAATCGTTCATCCCTTTTTTATACAGTGTGCCTGTCGCCGGATCCATCACCACGATATTCAGTTCATTGAATCCGACGATCAGCACCGCACTGTCATCATCCAACAGCGCAAGTACGGGTATATCCATATTGACGTAATACAGAACGGCGTCCAGGCTGCATCCCGACAGATCGAGCACCGTACACTCCTGCATATCCGAACCCAGTATCGAAAAGACCGACCCGCCGCTGTTCAGGGACCGCTGGGTATTTCTGGATATTCCCTCATATTTCAGCATCGTATCCAGACAGACCGCAAGAGCGCTGCGCGTCTCTGAGATCTGGTCTTCGCCGATCGCCATGATCTGATTCCTTGTGTTTCGCGTAACGCGCCGCCAGACATATCCGCCGTCATCATCCACCACGGTGCCGGCCTGACTGTAAGCCAGATCGACCGCCTTGCCGGGATCCGCAAAAACACCCTCGATCCCGTTCTTGCCATACACATAATAGTGCGGTTCGTCCGTCCGGTCCTCATTCGGTATGGTGATCGTCCGATTCCCCTCGAAGAGCACTTCCTTCGGTGAAAGATGCTTCAGGCTCTTGCCGTCTATATCGTCTTTTACCGTGATCTCACAGATCGTCTCATAATTCTCCGTGGCCACATAGCTTAAAACGTTGCTGCCCTCTTTCGCCTGTTCGGTGCTCATGATCTGATCATCGGCTGCAGGCTCATAGCCTCCGCTCTCTTCATCCCATGCCACTCTTGACAGCGTGATCTGATTTTCCTCGATCGTACTGCCGGTAACGTATATACCGTCCTTTTGATAAGTTTTTAACAATCCGCCTTCATCGCTCTGGATGCGGACGCAGTACATCGGAAACGTCATCAGGCCCGCGCCGCTCACCGCGATATCGCGCTGCCTTGTCAGACCGTAGATCAAGTCCTCCTCCATAAATCCGAGCACCGAGATATATTCCCCGCTGCCCGCACGGATCGCAGTCTGCTGCTGTGTGCTTAAGTTCATCAGCGTGAGGCTTGTGCTAGAATACAGATCGCCGCCATCCTGCCACACCAGCATTTTGTTGGACGCGGATACCCGGTAACCGTCCTCCTTAAGTCCCGCTATTACGACCTGGCAGGATTTCGCCCGCAGATCGACCGCGTACACGCTCCCGTCCAGTATAAAATAGCAGATCCCCGTCCTGTTGATATAAGCCAGCTTCTCAATATCCTCCGCCAGCAGTTCATAGGATCTGTCATAAGGAATGTAAACTAGCTCTTCTACCGTGTTAGCCGTGCTGTTATAATAATAGACGGCCACCCCTACATCGCCCTCGTGACGTCCCCTGTTCATATAGCCGTAGACAAGGAACATCACGTTGCCGATCTCATCAACCGTCATGATCCGGATATCATGCTTATCATAAGAGTTTCTTACATCAAGCAGATCCTCCGTGTTACCGTAAAAACTGAACAGCCTGATCAGCTTGTTATCCGTCACATTATAACTGTACAGCTTATCCGCTGCGGTAAAGGCGAGCACGTTACCGCCGTCGCTCTCTTCCAGCGCCACATCGTCCCCGGTAATGCCAAGCACGATCTTATCATTGACGAGAACCCCGGCATTCTCGTCAAATATCTGATCCATCGTGCGCTCATAGTCCAGCAGATACATCCGGTCCGGCGTATAGCGCACACGGTAATACTCGCTGACCCTGTAGTAATGCGTTTCCCGGCCTTCCCTGACGGACGCCGGATATTCCATGCGGAATGCCCCGGTCTGCTCCATCAGATCCTCAATATAGATTTCCGGCTCAGACAGCACATTGACCGAAAGGCCTCCCCAGGTGATCTGATCAAAGCTGCTGTGGATCGTCACCTTATGAAAAGTGGTATTGTCGCCCTCGGAGTTGGACTCGAGATATTTCGTCAGCTCTCTGGCCGCTTCCTTATCAAAAGTCCTCTCATGAAAATCTTCGATATAATCCAGTTTATTCCGCACATACAAGGAATTACTCTGCACAATACGCGTGTAATACCGTATCGGCGTACCGCCGTCGGGCGTTATCAGAAAGACAAGCATATATTCCGTATCGGGTTCGATCAGATCCTTCAGCGTTATGCTGAAATCTATCGCCGTACCGTTCTGCTCATACCCTTCCACAGCGGTGCTCTCCACCAGCCGCTCTCCGTTGATGCTTCGCACCTCAAAAGTGATATCGGCAATTTTCCTGCCGTAAGTGCTCAGCCTGACATCGACCTTTCTGTCGCTTCCGACCGGCTGTATGGTATCTCTCAGATGGGCGCAGTCCATACTCCTGGCATAGCCGTGCAGACTGTTGACCCGGTGTCCCTCCGCAAACATGGATATCACCGGATAAGACGACTGTGCCATTTCCGTTGTCATATCGGTATTACCCTGATTCATTATCATACTGATCAGCATGAGCGAAACAGCAAAGATAACGCCGAGAATAATCCCTTTTATGATTGCCTTCTTCATAATGCTCTCTTCACAATGTGCCTTTCAAAGTTGGCGTGATATGCATATTATCCCAGTTTCTGCAGGTATCATGCATAATGCCGCCTCACACCCTGTCTCTATTTTAATAACTATACCGTAAAATCACAACTAAAATTTTAAGATCCCGTTGCGGTTGAGATGACGTTTCTTATAGATCTCATAGCATAAAAGAATCTGAATGAACTCAGCCGTCTGCTCCGGTGCGGGATCCGGCTCGTCACCCTCAGACTGCGCGGCCTGATCCGCTATCATCTGCGTCAGCCTGTATATCTGCCATTTATCAGGATACTCATCATAGATCATGCTGCCTTCATAATCGATACGGTCCAATACCCGGGCTATGAGCTTTTGGTACTTCTTTGCCTGCACGGGATACATCTGCTGTAAATATTCCAGATCGCGCGTAACGCTGTCCTCCGGCTGATAGTACATCGGAAGCGGGTATACCATATAGAATGGCAGGATTTCGGATTGCTTCATGTCTTACACCTGCTTGATAGTCTTTATCCTATCATATGCAGCGAAAGATAAAATGCGCGAAGCCTCACGGGCATAAAAACGGGAGCCGGCCAACGACCCGCTCCCTGAGCTTATCAAAATGATATGTACGCTGTCCTCCGGCTATTCTCTGACACTCTCGATCCTTGCCACGGCGCGCTTCAGGGCAAGCTCCGCCCTGTTCAGATCGGTTCCGGGCGCGTTTTCCCGGATCCTCTCTTCGGCCCGGGCTTTCGCTTCCTCGGCTCGTTCCAGATCGATCTCCGAAGGCCATTCGATGATCTCTGCAAGAATGGTAACCTTATCCGGCAGAACCTCCGTGAATCCGGCATGGAGAGCTGCCTCCTTCACCTCGTCCCCTCTGGTGATCGTCAAGATTCCGGGAGCGATGATCATCGTCATCGGGATGTGGTCTTTATAGATACCCACTTCTCCCTCCACCGTATTGAACTCCACCATGGACACTTCTTCTTCATAGAAAATTCTGTCCGGTGTAATGATCTTTAACATAAAATTTCTGTTATCATCAGCCATATGCCAACTCCCTATTTCTGCATACGTGCAACGACATCGTCAATGCCGCCCGCGTTCAGGAAATAACTCTCCGGAATATCGTCATGCTTACCTTCCAGGATCTCCTTGAATCCACGGATCGTCTCAGAGATCGGCACATATTTTCCTTCCAGTCCGGTAAACTGTCCCGCCACGAAGAACGGCTGAGACAGGAATCTCTGCACCTTTCTTGCACGGGATACTACCAGCTTATCTTCCTCGGACAGTTCATCCATACCGAGGATCGCGATGATATCCTGCAGCTCTTTATATCTCTGGAGGATCTCCTGCACACCTCTGGCCACCTCGTAATGCTCTTCACCGACGATTCTCGGGTCAAGGATACGCGACGTGGAATCCAGCGGATCAACTGCCGGATAGATACCCAGCTCCGCGATGGAACGCGACAATGTCGTCGTTGCATCAAGATGGGCGAAGGTCGTCGCCGGAGCAGGGTCTGTCAGGTCGTCCGCAGGCACATAGACCGCCTGCACGGAAGTGATGGAGCCGTTCTTTGTGGAAGTGATACGCTCCTGCAAAGCGCCCATTTCCGTCTGCAGGGTAGGCTGGTAACCTACTGCGGACGGCATACGTCCGAGCAGCGCGGACACCTCGGAACCCGCCTGCGTAAAACGGAAAATATTATCAATGAACAGCAAAACGTCTTTGCCGCCTTTATCACGGAAATACTCCGCCATTGTAAGCCCGGTCAGACCTACTCTCATTCTCGCTCCGGGCGGCTCGTTCATCTGCCCGAACACCATGGTCGTCTTATCGATAACGCCCGATTCGGACATCTCATGGTACAGATCGTTACCCTCTCTGGTACGCTCGCCTACGCCTGTAAATACGGAATAACCGCTGTGCTCCGTCGCAATATTACGGATCAGCTCCTGGATCAGCACGGTCTTGCCTACTCCGGCGCCGCCGAACAGACCGATCTTACCGCCCTTCTGATAAGGACACAGCAGGTCAACGACCTTAATGCCCGTCTCCAGAAGCTCCGTAGCCGTGGACTGCTCTTCAAAGGCGGGAGCGGGTCTGTGGATCGGCTCGTAGGATACGTCCGTAGGAGCCGGCTTATTGTCGATCGGCTCGCCCAGAACATTGAAGATACGTCCTAACGTATTTTCACCGACAGGGACCGTGATCGGAGCGCCTGTTGCGATCGCATCCATACCTCTCACAAGCCCGTCGGTAGAACCCATAGCGATACATCTTACGGTATCGTCACCCAGATGCTGCGCCACCTCCACGACCAGCTCTCCCTCACTCTTTAAAGGGATCCTGATCGCATCGTTGATCTCCGGCAGACTGCCCGCCGAAAATTTGATGTCCAGTACGGCGCCGATGATCTGAGTGATCTTTCCAAGATTTTCACCTGTCTTTACTTCTGCCATCTCTTTTTCCTTTCACGCATGTTTATTGATTGATACAGTTTGGCCACGCCTCCACTCGCAAAACCGCTCCTTCGTCGCTCTGGCCAAGCCGTGTTATGATATCGCATTCGCGCCTGCGATAATTTCTGTTAATTCCTGTGTGATAGAGCCCTGACGCGCCCTGTTATACATCAGCGACAGATGATCTATCATTTCCTCAGCATTCGTCGTTGCGGAATCCATCGCCTGCATTCTTGCGCCGTTCTCACTCGCACACGCTTCCACCAGGCCGCCGTAGATCAGGCTGGTAACGTATTTCGGGATGATCATTTCAAGCGCCTCGTCGTCCTCCGGCTCAAAATTCATCATCGCCTTACTGCCCGTCTCCTGTTCCTGTGCCGCGCCCTGCGGCGCTTCAACGGGAAGCAGCTTTAAAAGCGTAGGTTCATGCACTACGGTATTCTTAAATCCGGTATAGGCAAGATAGATCTCCCCGATCTCGCCCGCCGCAAACGACTCAAGCAGCCTGCGGCTGATCTCCATGGCGTCCACATAGGACGGTTCCTCGATCATATCCGAATTTTCGTACCTGATCGTATACCCGTAACGCTGTAAGGCGTCTTTACCTTTCCTGCCGATCGCGTAGATCTCCAGATCTTCTTTCTTAAGATTTCCTCTGGTGATCAGCTTGACAACGTTGGAGTTGTACCCTCCGGCAAGGCCTCTGTTGGAGGTGATCACGACAACGGCTTTCTTGCCGGAATCTCCCGCCTTAAGATAAGGGTGTTCCAGTCCGCCCGCCCTGGCGAGCATAGACGTCACCGTCTCATACATGCAGTTAAAATATGCTTTCGACTGCTCTGCGCGCTGTTTTGCCCTCTGCAGCTTAACAGTAGAAACAAGCTTCATGGCTTTCGTGATCTGCTGAGTACTCTGTATACTGCCTTTACGCCTTTTAATGTCTCTCATTGAGGCCATAGCGTCACCTTCTTCTTTCTACTTTCTATTTAAACTGCGCTTTAAACTCTTCAACGGCTTTCCTGAGTTTTCCGTCCGTCTCCTCGGATATCTCTTTGTCCCGGGCGATCGCCGCCGGAATCTCGGGATATTTGGTATCCACAAACTCAAAGAATTCCTTTTCAAATCTCGTGATATCTTCGACCGGGATATCCAGCAGGTACTTGTTGGTTGCCACGAAGATAATGATAACCTGGTACTGTACCGGCATCGGCTGATACTGGGGCTGCTTGAGGATCTCCTTGATCCTTTCGCCCTGCGCCAGCTTCTCCTTGGTGTCCGCGTCCAGCTCTGAGCCAAACTGGGAGAAAGCGGCCAACTCACGGTACTGTGCCAGCTCTGTACGAATAGGCGCCGCGATCTTCTTCATCGCCTTGATCTGCGCCGATCCGCCCACACGGGATACGGACAGGCCCGCATTGACTGCCGGTCTGAATCCGGAGTTGAACATCTCGGTCTCCAGATAGATCTGACCGTCCGTGATGGAGATGACGTTCGTCGGAATATAGGCAGATACATCACCCGCCTGCGTCTCGATGATCGGCAGCGCCGTCAGGGAACCTCCGCCGTATTCTTCGCTCATTCTCGCCGCGCGCTCCAGCAGTCTGGAGTGCAGATAGAATACGTCGCCGGGATACGCCTCACGTCCGGGCGGCCTTCTGAGCAGCAGAGAGAGCGTACGGTATGCTGCGGCATGTTTGCTCAGGTCGTCATAAATGACCAGGACATCCTCGCCGTTCTCCATCCACTCCTCGCCGATCGCGCAGCCGGAATAGGGCGCGATATACTGTAACGGCGCCAGCTCGCTGGCTGTTGCGGCAACCACCGTAGTGTATGCCATCGCGCCGTACTCTGTCAACGTTTTCACAATAGAAGCAACCGTGGATGCCTTCTGCCCTATGGCGACATAGATACATTTTACACCCTGTCCCTTCTGGTTGATGATCGTATCGATCGCGATCGCCGTCTTACCGGTCTGACGGTCGCCGATGATAAGCTCACGCTGTCCTCTTCCGATCGGGACCATGGCGTCGATAGCCTTGATACCTGTCTGCAGCGGTGTGTCTACGGATTTTCTCGTGATGACACCCGATGCCACCCTCTCAATCTTACGATATTTATCAGTCTGGACCGGTCCCTTGCCGTCAATAGGCTGACCAAGGGCATTTACTACACGCCCGAGCATACAGTCGCCTACGGGAACCTCTACGACACGCCCCGTAGTCTTTACGATATCACCCTCGTTGATGCTGTGCTGGCTTCCGAGAAGAACCACACCTACATTGTCCTCTTCCAGGTTCAGTATCATACCGTAAACTTCGCCGGGGAACTCCAGAAGCTCTCCCTGCATGGCATTCTCCAGTCCGTGCACACGAGCGATACCGTCGGCGACCTGAATGACCGTACCCACATCGGATACTTCCAGATCTGCGGCATATCTCTTGATTTGATCCTTAATGACTGAACTGATCTCTTCTGGTCTTAAATTCATGGATCATACGCACCTTTCTTTATATTTTACGCACAACATTGTGTACTTAAATTGACGTACCCGATACCTTCCGTCAAAGCTGGACTCTCAACAATTCCTTCTGCAGCCCGTCCAGCTTCGTCCTGATACTGCTGTCCACTACCCTGTCGCCGATGCGTATCACCAGACCGCCGATCAGAGCTTCGTCCACCTCGTACCGGATCTCCATCTTCTTATAATCTGTCGTGTCGAGCAGCTTTTGCTCTATCCTTTTACACTGCTCTTCCCTAAGCGGCACCGCCGACGTTACCGTTGCGACGCCGATTCCTTTATACCGCTTGACCTGTGTGATAAAATATTCAAGGATCGCATCAATGTCCCTGTAACGGTCTTTGGATATGATAATCGTCAGGAATCCAAGCAGTTCATCGGATATTCTCCCCTCAAACACGTTTCTGGCAACCTGGATCTTCTCTTCCTTAATGATCCTGGGATGATTCATCAGTCTGCCAAAGTCTTCGTTCTCGGAAAGCACCTTCCGCAGCTGTTCGATCTCCTCCGACAACGCATCCGCCTTGTCTTCTTCCACCACAAGCTCAAACAGTGCATCGCCGTATGTCTTTGAAATTAGCTTAGCCATGTGCCCTCACCTATTTCTTTCAACGTTTCTTCGATCAGGCTGTCCTGAACGGTCGTATCGATCGCCGCATTCACGACCTTGCCTGCCATGAGAGATGCAAGCACAACCATCTCGCGTTTCACTTCATCGACCGCCTTACTCTTCTCAAGCTCGGCTTCCACGCCTGCTCTCTCGATGATCCTGGCCGCCTCTTCCTTGGCGTCCGAAACGATCTTATTCTCGCTAGCAAGCGCTTTCTTACGCGCCTCGTTCAGGATCGTCTCGGCCTCCTTCTCAACGTCCCTGAGCCTGGCCTCATACTCTTCCTTCAACGCCCGCGCGTCTTCCATATCAGCCGCCGCGCTGTCCAACTCATTTTTGATCCGGTTCTGCCTGTTCTGCATCATATCCCTTACGGGATTGAACAGAAAATGGGATGCGATCAAAAACAGCGCAAATACGGCGATGATCATAAGTACGGCATCGTGTATCAGCTGAAAGTCCAGATCAAAAAGTCTCGGCTCCATCTGCGCGGTCGCAAGTATTGCCCGTGTTGCTAATATGCTCAAACCTTTCTCCTCCTTTCTGAAAACCGCCGGTTGGTCTTCTGCAGTGAATCCCGAAGGAATTACCTGTCTGACTCACGGGTACTCCTGCATTTTCTCAGGCCGTACCCGCACAGTCCCGGCAAAGCTGTGCGTCCTATCAGGGAAGCAAAGGTTTAACGAACAAGAGCAGCATGGCGATCAGCAGACCGTACAGACCTGTCGTCTCCGCAACCGCCTGTCCAAGCAGCATAGTAGATGTAACATCGGATTTGGCTCCGGGATTTCTGCCCACAGCGGCAGCGGCATGACCCGCCGCAATACCCTGGCCTACACCGGGGCCGATACCTGCGATGACCGCAAGACCCGCGCCGATCGCAGAACATCCTAAAATAAAGTTTTCATTAAATTCTCCCATTTTTATTTCCTCCTTTTTGCGTTGTTTATATAAAATGGAAAATAAGTATAACTCCGTATAACGGGCATACGCCGCTTCGCGCTCCAGACATCAGGCGTCACAGGCATCCGCGATGTACGTCATGGTCAGCATACAGAATACATAAGTCTGTATCGCCCCGGAAAACAGGTCAAAATACACATGAAGCGCCGCAGGCCAGACGATCGCAAATTTGGCGAGCAGCCCATACACCAGCGCCATCATAACAGTACCCGACAGCACATTGGCGAACAGACGCAGGGAAAGCGAAACCGGTACGGCCACCCAGCCGATAATGTTGATCGGCGCCCAGAACGGCCACGGATCACACAGCTCAGCCACAACGCCCTTCACCTTCTTATGCTTGAACTTGTTGAAATGGATCAGCGTAAACGTCATCAGGCCCAGCGCCAGCGTCACGCCGTAATCCGCCGTGGGCGGTCTTAGTCCGAACAGCCCCGATATGTTGCTGAGCAGGATAAAAATAAAGATCGTTCCGATATAATTGCGGAACTTCGGGCTGAATCTGCCCATGACTCCGCCGATCATATTATCCAGCATCTCCACGACCATCTCCACAAGGTTCTGAAATGTTCCCGGCACATCGGATGCATGCTTGACGGCACGTCCCGCCGCAATGCAGAAGCCGATGATCACGAGCATGACAATGAGTACGCACACATGCGTTGTCGTGATCCAGACAGTCTGCCCGAACAATTCATAGGAAAAAACGCCATGGACCATAAAGTCAATATCGGCAGCGCCTGCTGTCAGTAAAACTCCCTGTCCCATGCTCTCACCTCCTTATTACACATGTATCTCTAAAAAAATGATATACGATCTCAATATTGTCCTATTGTCTTTCCGTTCTTTCTTCTTCCGCTGTTTCCGCACCGTCCGGTCCGTTCCCGTCCTGCCCTCCGAAGATCCCGATACGGATTTTTGCGATCCACGGATTCAGATACGCCGATATCTTCATCCCCATATAACCGCAAAAGGCGAAGATCGGGCTGGCAAAATGCGTATAAGCCAGTATAAACATGACGGCCACCAGCACCAGATACCGCAGCAGGTTATTCGTGCCGACTGTCCTGGCCGCCCGCTTCGCTGCCTGATCCATCCCTCTGTCTATGGACCACCACATATGTACCGAACCCGCGACCGCGAGCAGCACTCCGATCCAGAGTCCCAGGCTGTGAGACGCATTCCTTGAAAAAAACAACAACACCGCCTGAAACACAATGCCATACAGGAGAATGCCCAGACACAGCTCCAGCAAAGTCGGATCGATCTTCCTCTTCATATCTACTCAGCTTCCTTTTTGGCATCCGTCTCTCCGGCCGCCGGAGCATTTCCCGCACCTGCACCGTTTTCTGTCCGCGCGCTGCGCCTGCGCGTCTGCGGCGGCGTCTCATAGATCTTCTTCGCGAACCGGAACACATTGGTAAATCCCGCAAGCGCGCCTGCGAAAAAGAGCGTTACGGCAAGAAAAGACGTTCCGAGCAGACGGTCAAGAAATATCCCCGAAAAAGTACAAAGAAAAATGGGAACAAGCATATTGATACCGAACTGGCTTATCATCATAAGCGCCTGATAAACGTTTCTATTATACTTCACAGCCTATCCCTTCTTCATGATCGTGTATGTAATTGTGACGAGTCTGCACTTCGGATACACAACGGCCAAATAAGCCCATGTGAAAATTATACCCATTTCTGGTACTTATGTCCAGTAGAATTGTGAAAAACTGATAAAAAAATGACATTGACTTTTTCATCGGGGTAACGTATCGTATAAGAAAGCGTATCTTATCCATTGATCCGCACCGCCGCTCTTGACAGGAGGTACTATGCCAGATCCGATCCTTTACCGCAAAAGACTGATCCCCGACGAATGCGTTCTGTTAAAAGACGACCGTATCCTATACCGCGATAACGACAGGATCGTCACAAAATGGGATATCTTAAAGCCGCGCAAGGATGACCTGCATCACGGTCTCTCCTGCTATTATCTGAGGGAAGGGTTCAAGGTCAGCAAATTCTACCGCGCGGACGGATCGCTGCTTTACTGGTACTGCGATATCGTGTCTTACGAGCACCAGCCGGATACGGATACCTACATCATCACGGATCTGCTTGCAGATGTGATCGTCTACCCCGACGGGTTCGTCAAGGTCGTGGATATCGACGAGCTGGCAGCGGCCCTGGATAACGGGAGCATATCCATTGATACTCTGAAAGCTTCCCTGCGCCATCTGAACGACCTGCTGACAGTCATCTACGCAGGAGGTTTTGCCCGGCTGCAGCAGCCGATAGAACAATATTCTGATAGCTAGATCAGTAGAAGATATGACCGCCGATCGTGTATTTCGGTGTGATACCTTCAACCGGCGTTCTGAAATATACGCAGTTTCCTACTGTAGTTGTTCCCTTCATCACTTCGTCCGCCGCCTGGTAACAGCTTGCCGTAGCTCTGCCCTCCGCCAGAGCCAGAGCCAGCCTGCCGCTCGCCACCGGTGAAAACTGCCCCGACTGATATATAACCCCCGTCACCGTATCCGGATAGACGGAGCTCAACACTCTGTTGATCACAACGGACCCTACAGCCACCTGTCCGACATAGGGCTCTCCGCCCGCTTCGCAGTAGATCAGATTCGCCAGCAGATACCTGTCGCCTTCGGCAAAAGTCACCTCGGATATATCGCGCCAGCTCGACTGAGCCGCCAGTTGTGCCATACGGATCTCCTCGGCCAGCTTTGCTTTCAATGCCGTAATATTCTCTTCCTGTTCTTTAATCTGCTGTTCGTAGGCCAGCGCCGCCGCTTCTGCCTCCGAGATCTGCCCGGCAGTCGCGTCGATCGACTGGGACGTCTGGCTGACCAGACCGGAGACGCGGTTCTGCTCCGCTACCACCTGGACCTTATAAGCGTCCAGCTCTTTTTTATCCGACTCAAGCTGCGCCATATCCAGCTCCAGCTCCGCTTCTTTGGCTTCCATCTTCGCCTGCGCGTCCTTATAGTCCTCCAGCACCTTATGCTGATAGGCGGACAACTGCTCGATGTATTCATTCTTGTTCAGAAAATCCGACATGCTCCCCGCAGAAAAAAACAGTTCCAGATAGAGATAATCGCTCCTCTCATACATGAACTTAATCTGTTTTTTCATCGTTTCATAATGCTCGTCCTTAAGACGTATCGCTTCCGCCAATTCGGCCTGAACAATCTCAATGTTCCGATTCAGTTCGTCGATCTGCGTTTCCTTATTGTCGATCTTTTCTTCCAGATCGCTCAGATTATTGCTCACCTGGGAGAGCTCCGTATTTAAGGTTGTCAAGGTATTCTGCAGAGAATCCTGCTGTTGATTCAGCGCATCGATAT
This sequence comes from uncultured Lachnospiraceae bacterium, assembly GCA_947624025.1. Classification (GTDB taxonomy): domain Bacteria; phylum Bacillota; class Clostridia; order Lachnospirales; family Lachnospiraceae; genus UBA3282. The sequence goes on from CANQIJ010000004.1 coordinate 32,439, forward strand.
TGTCCTCTGTCTGATCCAGCTGCTGCTGCGTATTCTCTTTATCCCGCTCCGCCTGTTCCAGCTGTTGGCGGGTCTCCTCCGTCGCCCATGCGGTAACGGTCGTAAATCCAAGCAGCCAAACAAGCGCTGCGCAGGCGGCGATCCTTAGCCCGGCTCTCATAAGCTTCCTCCCCGTTCGCGCCGCCGTCCGCCTTCCCCGGCGTCCGGCACATCTTTTTCCGCGAGCATCTCTCACTGTTCGATCTGTCCGATCCTTCTCACATGTTTTTCTTCTCCGGAAAATTCCGTATTTAAGAATGCATCAACAATACTGATGCCAAGGTTAGGTCCGACGATGCCGCCGCCCATAGCCAGCACATTCGCGTCATTGTGCAGTCTCGTCATCTGTGCCGTCAGGGTGTCCGCGCACAGCGCGCAGCGGATGCCCTTGATCTTATTGGCCGTGATCGAGATGCCGATGCCTGTTGTACAGATCACGATACCCTTTTCGCATTCTCCCTTTGCCACCGCCTCTGCCACGGCCCGTCCGTAGACAGGATAATCGCAGGAGCTCTTTTCATAGCACCCGTAGTCCCTGTACTCGATCCCTTTTTCTTTTAAATGTGCGGCAACCGCCTCTTTCAGGTCGTATCCGCCGTGATCACTTCCGATCGCTATCATAACCGTTCCTCCGTTTCTTTTCTTACAGACCTCTGCCGCCATACGTTCACTCCCGAATACGCCGGTCATGGTTCGCAGAGCAGTCTTCCGTTATACGCGGACTACTCTGTATCCTGCGGCTTTCAGCAGACGGTTCATCACTGCCTGTCCGATACCGTCCGTATCAAAAGCTTCCGCGTAGATGACTTCAACGTCTTCATCATCAAACTCGCGAAGTACACGGTACAGCCTTCGCGCCACGGTATCCTCGCTGCCCCGGTCGCCTACGCTCCTGCATACATCGGCGCGATACCGCTCTATATCCGCATCAGTTCCTATCACGCCGCTCTTCTTATTCTGTGCGCGCAGCAGACCGATCTGTGTATTGATATAGTTTACCACATCTTCCCGGGCTCCGTCCACAACAGTCAGCTCACCTCTGGGAGCATAATGGCGGTATTTCATCCCCGGCGCTTTGGGCGCCTGTCCGGAATCGTCCCGCATCATGGTGCAGTCCTCCTGCACCTCGCCGACCGTTTCTCTCAGCATCTGTACGGTGACATACCCGGGCCTTAACACAGTCGGCACCGGGGATGTCAGGTCAACAATAGTAGATTCCAGTCCGATCTCTACGTCCCCGCCGTCCAGGATCATATCGATCCTTCCGTCCATATCCTGCACCACATACTTCGCCACCGTAGGACTGGGCTTGCCGGAAAGATTCGCACTGGGTGCGGCTATATACCCTCCCGACAGCCGGATCAGCTCCCGCGCCACAGGATCAGACGGCATACGCACCGCTACCGTGTCAAGTCCCCCGGTCGTCTCGCGGGGAACCGGGTCGGATTTTTCCAGGATCATCGTCAGCGGCCCCGGCCAAAACGCATCGGCCAGCTTCACCGCGCTCTCCGGTATATCGCGCACGATCCGTCCGAGCGCCTCCCTGTCCGCGATATGTACAATAAGAGGATTGTCGGACGGCCTTCCCTTTGCCGCATATATTTTTCTGGAGGACGCGGGATTTAACGCGTCACCGCCCAGACCGTAAACCGTTTCCGTCGGAAAGGCTACCAGCCCGCCCTCACGTATGATATTTCCGGCAAGGCGCAGCGCTTCCTTCTCCTGTTCCGTATAGGCTCCTGTATCCCTTCTGATCTTCCTGATGATCGTCTTCATAATATCCTGCCATTTCCCGGATCCGGCCACATCGGCGCATCATTTCCGCCTTCTCACTGCACTTCCCCGTTCAGGTACTGCATGATCCCCAGATGGACCGCCCACGCGACCTTTTCCTGATACAGCTCCGATGACAGCTTCTGCGCTTCCTCGTAATTGGACAAAAACCCGCATTCCACAATGACTACCGGGGAGGAAGTTTTTTTGAGCAGATAATAGCTGTCGTTAGCCTTCGCCTGTCTGGCATTATCCGGGTCCACTCCCTGCACCATGGCCTGCTGTATGCGCTGCGCCAGCTCCCTGCTCTTCTCACTGTTCGCATAGTAAAAAACCTGCGCGCCGTGAACATACTCCTCATGGTAGCTGTTCTGATGAATACTGACCGTCAGCACAGGCTGATGCTCTTCGATCAGAGCAACGCGGTTTTTCATATCCTGCACCTTTTTGTTGGACGCATTCTCATCATACAGCCCCGCATCGGAATCCCTGGTCAGTATGACGTCGATGTCCTGCATTTGTAAAAATTTCTGCAGCTTAAGCGCTATCTGCAGGTTAATGTCCTTTTCCAGGCTGCCGTCCACGCCTACTTTTCCCGGATCGGCGCCGCCGTGCCCCGCATCGATCACGATGCACGGACGCTGCCCGTCCGTCTCTACTTCATCGGAAAACACCGTTGATACCATACGCTGTGTGCCCCGCACAATAAAGCAGACCGCCGTAAGCATCATCAGCAGCAGTACGGTTTTGACCAACGCCTCCCGGTCCCTTAGGTCTTTCTTCATATTACATTCCCGCATATCCAATACTTTTATAAATGAATATGAAGAAGCCTATACAAAAATCACTCGTTTATTGATCCATATATTCTTCGATCACATCCCAGACGTCCGCCGTTTCGAAACCAAGCTGCCACTCCGCTACGCCCGCGATCCCATAATTGTTCATGACATTCAGCTTCACGCGTATGGACTCTGCATCCTCCAGCCAGACCTGGTGCAGGGTGCCGTCGGACTGATATTCCCCGTAATTCTGGCATGTTTCTTCATCCCAGACCGGTGTGATGTCATGATCCGCGATGTACTGCTGCGCGATCTCCATACCGACCGCCTGACTCTCGACCGCAGTGCCCGTTGTGTCCCATATTCTCGTGTAAAAAGGGATCGCATTGATGACCTTGTCTGCCGGCACCTGCTCCAGTGTTTTCGTGATACCCTTCTCCACGAAGTCGATAGACGCCACGGAGCCCGCCTCATCGCTTCCTTTATAATGTTCGTCATATCCCATGATAATGACATAATCCGCCACGATTCCCTGTTCCGCCCTGTCATAATGATTGGTATTGCCCATCGGCACATAGTTGTCCACCGACAGCACAAGCCCATGCTCCCTGCAGGGGATCGACAGTTCCCGGATAAACTCGATAAAAGGTTCTCCCGCATCCAGGCTGATATTCTCAAAGTCAATATTGATGCCGTCCAGATCATATTCCAGCGCGTCCGCTATCAGACGGTCGATAAGGGAACGTCTGGAGCTTGTCCCGGCCAGAACCTCATAAGTATCCACCTCACCGCCGTTAAAGTTATCTACGACCGCCCAGACCTCCAAACCCATGTCGTGAGCCTTTGCTACATAATCCGCCGATGCGAAGCTGACGTAATCTCCCTGGTCGCTGCACAGGGCAAACCATGTGGGCGCCACGACATTGACGCTCTTTACATCCGTCATCATCTCGGTAAGCGAATCATTACCCGACATGCCGCCGATCGAATGCCACACCAGATTGATCTTATGGTCGCGCGTATTGGAGGCATATACCGGCTCCGTATAATCCGTCACAGGCGTCGGCGCCTCGACCGTCTTGTCGCCCAGCCGTTTGTTTTCCACATAACCGATATAAGCGTCACGGGTCTTGACCTTCGTCCACTTATCCATCTCGTCCAGAATAATGACACTGTCCCCCTCGGAAACGTCCGTCAGGATCTCGCTCTTGACGCCGCCCTGATAACGCACCTGCGTATCCTTGGTGATAAGAGCCGTCTGACGCTCCGTCCACTCCGTATACACCTGCATATGGTATGGCTCTCCGTACAGTTCGTATGAGAAATTCGCGTATTCCTTCACAAAATCCGCCGCAATATACAGGATATCGCCCTCATATCGTGCGATCACATAATCCCGCGTCTGCGCAGCGTCTCCCACCGTCAGGGACGAGGTGCCGACGGATGTGCTGACGACAGCATCAGGAAGCGCATACACAAGAAGCTGTTCCTTCTTATCTTCATAAAATCTGTCGTTAAAATATTTATGCACGGTCGCAAGATCAAAATAACACTCGCCGTCCCACAGTCTGGCGTGTTCCGCGATCTGCTCGTCCTGCAATATGATGGGGACATCGTCGCTGCCCGTGATCCCGAAATATTCCGTCAGATCCGCCCGCTCCGTGGAATAGGAATATTTTTCTATCAGCTTTGCTCCAAATCCCGCCGCCGCGATCACAATAATAAGGACGATCGCGATCAGCGCCGGAATCCATTTCTTCATATGTCCAGCTCCTTTCTGACCGTCCTCATTATAACAAACTATTCCCTTTCAGTCATTACTATTTTGACTTTTTTCGCCAAAACGCGGTTTTGACTCTCCGCGCACGGCATACAAAACAGCTCCCAAAAGGTGCACCCCGTCTACAGGATACCGGCCGTATGCGCCACAGCACTCTGAAAGCGGGAACTTTCCGAAACATCTGCCAGGTTCTGTGTATCATATATCAGAATAGATTTATGCCTGTTTTCGCATATATTGGCGCATTTTACCGATTTCATCCCGAATTTTCATCTGCCAAAAAGAGCATCGTGATATACTAACGGCATAAGATATATAATAGGATGCCAAATAGTTTGGAAGACATCTCCGGCTTGCAAATAAATAAAAAATAACTGTATAACCTACTCATTCCTTGTGAATTATAATTGTGAAACAGAAAGAAATAAGATTCGGTTCAGATCAGGCACACTGCCTATAAGACTCTCCCCACCGCACAGCGCTTATTGCAGTGAAGAAATAGATGCTATTATAAAATTTACCCGCAATGCCTCCTTTCGCTGCCGATTGCCGGAGACATCCTGTAAGTCAATTATAGCCACAATTTTACAAAAAAGCAACAAATTTCTAAAATAATTAAATTTTTTTAAATACTTTATGCACACTATTGACTAAAATTGGTGCAAAGTATAAGATGAATTTGATTAAAAAGGATGTGATCATCACTATGAAGATAGAAAAAGTAAATGAGCAGCAGATACGCTGCACACTCACAAGAGAAGATCTGGCAACCAGGGAGCTTAAGATCAGCGAGCTGGCCTACGGCACGGAGAAAGCCAAGAGCCTGTTCCGGGACATGATGCGTCAGGCGGCCTACGAGTGCGGTTTTGAGGCCGAAGACATTCCTTTGATGATAGAAGCGATCCCGTTAAATTCGGAATGCATCGTACTCATCATTACCAAAGTGGAAGATCCCGAAGAGCTGGACACCCGTTTTTCCAAATTCGCACCCTCCGTCCATGAGGACGACGACTACGATGATGAAGATGCCGAGGACATCGCAGAGACCTTTGCCGACAGCGCCGACGAAATGTTAGATATGCTCCGCAGGATAAGCGGATCCGAGGCTTCGGACCGGTCTATGGGAACGGCTTGTGTTTCCTCCGAGGACTCCGCGCAGCGTTCCGCCATCAGAGGGACGGGCGAAACACAGCCGGCCAGCCGCCTGTTTTCATTTACCACGCTTAACGATGTGACGAGGCTGGCACATATGGCGGCATTCTCTTACAAGGGCGACAATACTCTGTACAAGGATGAAGCGACCGGCCATTATCTGCTGTTTCTGGATCCCGCCAGACAGAGCGCCGCTGAGTTTAACCGGGTCTGCAATCTGATCTCGGAATACGGCAAGCCGGAGAAATCCGTTCAGGCCGCCAGGGCATATCTGGAGGAGCACTATGAACCTCTGATCAGGGAACATGCGATCGAGGCGCTCGCACAGATCTGATACAGGAGCTGCGTCCATATCCCGTTACGTTAAACAGGACAATAATAAAAAATAAAAAGAACTTTTCTGCCCAGGTACCGCAAGCAACAACCGTTATCGCTGTACCCCGGACGGAAAAGTTCTTTTATCTTCCCGTAAAGATCATACTGCCGCGATCTGCTGCATCAGCTCGTCCACATCGATGCCGTGCACCATCGCCGCTTCCTCAAGCGTCTCTCCCTGTGCGGAAGGACATCCCAGGCAATGCATACCGATCCCCATCAGTACAGGGGCGATATCGGGATTGGTATTGAGCGCCTCGCCGATCGTCATTTCTTTCGTAATATCTGCCATATCTGTATACCTCCATTCATCCGCCCGGGCGGATCGTTTTATTTTGTTATCCCGTATGTAGTATGCCACATACTTTCG
>CANQIJ010000005.1 GCA_947624025.1 uncultured Lachnospiraceae bacterium
ATCCGGTCGGCGATCCCTGCATGGATCAGGAGAGATTCGCAGGCATTGCACACGCCGATCCGCTGAGTCTTGGCGTTGAGGATGATGGGGATCGCCTTGTCGATATCCGCATCCTCGTCCACATAGATGTGGCAGTTGCCCGTGCCCGTCTCGATCACCGGCACCGTACTGTTTTCCACCACAGCGCGTATCAGCCCTGCGCCGCCTCTGGGAATCAGCACATCCACATATTGCTTTAACTGCATAAAGGCCGTAGTGACAGCCCTGTCGTTATCGGTAATCAGCTGGACGGCGTCTTCGCTGATCCCTTCCGATGAAAGCGCCTCGCGGATCACATTCGTGATCTCCAGATTGGAATAAAATGCGTCCTTCCCGCCCTTTAAGATCACTGCGTTGCCCGTCTTAAAGCAGAGTCCGAAGGCATCCGCCGTGACATTCGGCCTGGCCTCGTAGATGATGCCTATGACCCCTAAGGGCACCCGCACCTTCTCGATCTGCAGACCGTTCGGCCTGTCAAAACGCTCTATGATCTCTCCCACGGCGTCCGGAAGCGCCGCGATCTGGCGCAGCCCCTCCGCCATCGCTTCGATCCGGTCGGGCGTCAGCTTCAGGCGGTCCAGCAGTCCCTCCGCCATGCCGTTTAGACGCGCCGCCTGACAGTCCTTGTCATTTGCCGCGATAAGCTGCCTCGTCTTCCCGGTCAGCGAAGCGGCGGCCACACACAGCACCCGGTTCTTTTTTTCTGCAGTAAGCGCCTGTAATCCGTATTTTGCCGATACCGCCTTTTGTCCCAGCTGTTCCAGATACGCCAATGTTTCCATATGCTTCTCCCCGATCCGCACCTATCGTGCGTTCCTTTCTTCTTTCTTCTGCTGTTTTGCCTGCAGGCTGTATGCGCCGGAACCGATCACGCCTTTTTCCGTGACGATCATGTCCGGCGTTATGTCATGCTCTTCGCAGGGAACGGCCTCCAGCACCTGAATACTGTATGCAAGAGCCATCGTGCCGAACCATTCCTGCAGCGCGCACCGCTGTCCGATGTTTCGTCCATGCCTGCCATCCGTATCCGAGACCGCCTGCAGCCCCTGCAGATACCTGTCATAATATCCGCCGCCGTATCCGATCCTGTGCCTGTCTATGTCAAAAGCCGCTCCCGGCATCCACATGACCACCTTGCGAGCCTCTGCCGGCGCTCCGCCGCCAGAAGCCGGTCCGCCCGGCGGGCCGCTCTCCTCCGTCTGCGCATCTCTGCCAAGCCACTCTGTAAAGGAAAGGCCTTCCTGCGGCTCCGGGATCCCCCGGTATCCCTTCTGCAGATCATCCGGGGACAGGATCTGCCAAAACTCCATCTCTTGGCCCGATACCTTCGGAGCAAATACGATCTTGCCATCGTCTAACGCCCGTTCGATCAGAGCATGGGTATCGACCTCACTCCGGTAACTTGCATAGGCCAGAATGGCGGACGCCTCACGGTAGGCTTTCATCGACAGGACGATCTGCGCGATCGAAGCGTTATATTCCGCCCTCTGCGCCGCTGTCAGCCCGTCGCGCAGCGCAAGGATTTTCTTACGCACCCTGTCCTTATCCTTCATCGCCATACTTTTTACCCGCTCATCTTAATCGTGCATCCGCTGAACATACAGCGGCAGATCAAAATCCTCATCCTTGTGGGCCAGAAAAAGCGTACCGATGTTCTGTCCCGCCAAGATCCTGTGGATCACTTTGATATCCTCACTGTTGGCGATCACCATGTCAACGCCCATATTGTTGGCGATCTTCGCCGCCTGCAGCTTGGTCATCATACCGCCCGTGCCCGAATCGCTGCCGGTGGAATTCTTCCCCATCTCCATCAGTTCCTCCGTCAGCTCCTCCACCACTTCTATGTACTTCGCGTCCGGATTGGTGCGCGGATCGTCAGTGTAGAGCCCGTCGATGTCCGAGAGCAGGATCAGCATATCCGCACCGATCAGCGAGGCCACGATCGCCGAGAGCGTATCGTTGTCTCCGATCCCCAGCTCATAGGTCGCAATGGTATCGTTCTCGTTGACGATGGGAACGACGCCCAGCTTAAAAAGCTCCGCGAAGGTATTGCGCGCATTGAAACGGTTCAGATTGTCTATGATCGTATTTTTGGTCATAAGGATCTGCGCCGCGATCTGGTTGTACTCTGCAAAGATCTTCTGATACGTCATCATGAGTCTTGCCTGCCCGATGGCCGCGCATGCCTGCTTGACCGCCGTGGGGTTGTCCCCTCCGATGTCCTGCATCATGATGGCCTTCTTGCCCGCCGCGATCGCTCCCGACGTCACGAGCACCACATCCTTGCCCCGGTTTCTGATATCGCACAGCTCGCGCACCAGCACATCCAGCTTCGTATAGTCCAGATCGCCCGTCTGCCCGTGCTGCAGGGAAGACGATCCGATCTTGATGACGATCCTTTTTTTATCTTTCATCCTATCTCTGATATCAGCCATTGTATTTCTCCGTTTTCTGTTGTTCTATGCTCATAGGCTCCCTAATGCTGCGATACTTTGCTCTAAGCTTCTCTGCGATGAGCATGCCGTCCATTGCGGCGGATGTAATGCCTCCCGCATATCCCGCGCCTTCGCCGCACGGGTATAATCCCTGTACAGCCGACTGCCCCGTCTCATCACGCATGATCCTTACGGGAGAGGACGTCCTGCTTTCAACACCCGACAGATACGCGCCGCCGTCCGCAAAACCCGGCACGGACTTACCGATCGATTCTATCCCCTCGACCAGCGCTTCATTTAACGGCTGCGGCAGAATATCATGCACCGCCGCCATGCGGTATGCGCCCTTGACTGCCGGCAGAAAGCCGGGGTACTCCTGCCGTATGACCGATCCGTCCGTCCGCTCTCCGGTCACGGCATATTTATAATCAGCATAGCTCTCCACCGGAACCGCGCCTTTTCCCGCACGGTACGCACTTTCTTCAAGCCTTCGCTGGAAAGCCACGCCCGCAAGCGGCGAATCGTCTTCATAATCATCCGGCGTGACGGTAACGATCATCGCGCTGTTGCTGTTATCGCCGTCGCGCCCGCTGTAGCTCATGCCGTTGACCGCCAGTCTGCCCGGCTCCGACGAAGCGTTGACCACGTACCCGCCGGGACACATACAGAAGGAATAAACGCCCCTTCCCGAGGATGTTCCGGCCGTCACCTTATAGGACGCGGCGGGGAGCAGCGGATGATGCGCCGTGCCGTACTGCATCCTGTCGATCAGCTGCCTGGGATGCTCCATGCGGAGCCCTACCGCAAAAGCCTTTGCCTCCATCGGCACCTGTCTCTCATACAGCATCGCAAAGGTATCCCGGGCGCTGTGTCCGACGGCGAGCACGACGGTCTCGCACGGAATCATCTCCCGGCCGTTAATGACAACACCCGTAACACGCCGGTGCCTTATGTCCGCTGCGCCGGCATATGCATTCCCGTCTGCCGTATCATCCGGCGCGGTTCCCGCATCCGCAGGAGCCTCGTCCGACAGCTGCAGATCCGTCACCTGCGCGCCGAACCTGATCTCTCCGCCCCATTGTGTGATGCTTTCTGCACAGGATATCCGTTCCGATATGGGGCTTTGCATCATACAGTATCTCCCCGGGAGCACCCGCCTCTACCAATATTCTGAGCACTTCTTTATTTCTGCCGAATCTGTCCTTAACAAGCGTATTCAGCTTACCGTCCGAGAACGTTCCCGCGCCGCCTTCTCCAAACTGTACGTTGGACGACGTATCGAGCACACCCTCGCGCCAGAACCTCTCCACGTCCGCCTGCCGCTGCTCCACGCATTTGCCGCGCTCCAGAATAAGCGGGCAATAACCGTGTCCGGCAAGCAGGTAGCCGCAGATCAGCCCCGCCGGTCCGGCTCCGACAATGACCGGTCTGTGCCTTAAGGGCTCTGTTCCTTCCGCCGGAAAAGTATACGCCGTGTCCGCCACCGCCTGCACCTGTGCGCTGCGGCAGCCGGACAGAACCTTTTTCTCCGCTTTCACACAGACATCGACCGAATAGACAAACATGATATCCGGCTTCTTTCTGGCATCGATCGATCTTCTCACGATCTGCCACGACAGTATATTGTCGGGCGCCACCCTCAGTATTCCGGCAGCCTTGTATATGAGATCCTCCTGTCTGTGCGACAGCGGAAGCTTAATCTGATTTATCCTGATCATCCTGCACCCTCTGACCGTCCCGCGATCCCCGGTATCCATCATACTTCACTCCGCACTACAAAACAAGCCCCGATCTTGTCTGTGTGATTGCAGAACATGCTCGGAGCCGTTTACTATCTATTGCGATCCGGTGAAATGATCCCGGGAATCTGATCCTGCTATTTCGCCGCAGTAACGGACGTAACGTGGGGATTGACGCCCTCATACCAGTACAGGAAGCCTTCCATATCGATCTTATCGCCGACGTTCAACGCCTTGACAGCGTTGTATACATCCGTCGTATTGTCACACAGATAAGACTCAACCGTAAAGGTGTAGGTATTTCCGTCAAGCGATACGTTAAAGTACAGATCATCGCCGTCCTGGCCGGAGCCGTCCCAGTTGTACAGAAACGCTACGTCATTGCCGTCAGCATCCTGTCCCGCCGCCTCAACCGTCATGCCCTTAAAAGAGACAAATTGATTCTGATGGTCGATCAGCTCATCGGATGCGAGGATCGATGTAACGTCCTCGGGCTCCGCTATATACTTGCCGTCCTCGATCTCAAAGGTGCCGTCTGTGATCTCGATCTCGCCGGACCACTCGGATTTATATCCCGTAACCTTGATCTTAGTACCGGGCGTCAGCTTCTCATAGTCTTCCTCAGAGCAGGCCATATTGTAGAGAAAATATGCGCCTTCCTTATCCTGTGTGTAAACGGTCGCCTGGTTATCCCACCAGGACTGCTTCGCCTGAACATAAGTTTCGATAACGACCTCCGAATCCATATCCGCCGCCATATACTCATCGTAGGTCATGACTCCTTCGGACTTCTTATCCGCTTCTGCGCTTCCTGCGCCGCATCCCGCACAGACGAGTATAACTGACACAGATGTCAGTATTGCCATAAGCTTTCTCATAATTTCCTCCGTTCTGAAATGTTTTTTCTTCTTTTGTTCTACATGGCGATCTGAAAGATGCCGCCGCCATATAGCTTCCATGCCGTCTGACGGCTCCGCCATCTGACAACACAATAAGTATACATGATTTTTTCAGGAAATCAATACCAATATTGCCGAACGGCGCTTCTTTCTTCCTAGCGGCGTTTTCTCTTCTCCTTCACCGCCCGGCAGACCGCGTAAGTAATGATAATCGCCCATGCGGCCGCCAGCGATATCAGCAGGGCTGCGGCTGTTGCCGGAAGCTTTCCAAGATCAGCCTCCTGTGCAGACACGCGGCTTTGCATGGCTCCGATCCTGTCCAGACGGTAAAGTGAAGACACCTGATCATAGAGCTCATCCATATAGGCATCCTCCGACACATCCTGACCTCTCCTGACAGACTTAACGGTCTGCTCGATCAACTGCCCCGCCGCGTCGCGAAGAGATGCGGAACCCACAAACACCGGCGTGACAAAGGTATTCTCCACATTGTCAAGCATCAGTCCGGCCGCCTTGATCTTCACATCATAATGCAGGTCATTGTCCTCTCCCGCCGCCGCCAGATAATCCTGATATTCCTGCGACTCCAGTGCGTCATACGTCACCGGCACATAACCCTCCGTCTCCGAGTAAGCGGTCTGCACATCGTTAGTCAGCAGATACTGCGCAAACAGCCATGAAGCCATGACCTCCTGCGGATCCTCTTTGTTAAAGATGCATACAGACGGCCCCTGCGAGATCATGCACGGATGATCCGGATCGAACTGCGGAACCGTCATCACCTCCGTATCAAACCGCACGATCTTGTCCTCGCTGATATCCGACAGCGGAGCGTCGGTACCCATCCACGTCGCGCCCGCAGTGGAATCTACCGCAAAAATGCACTGCCCGGCGTTTAAGAAATTGGCGGGATAACCGGAGATCTTAAACGTGGAAAAAGCGCCTGTGCGCGTATGCTCCGCCACCGTCTCAAGGAGCTCTCCGGTCGTGTCGTTAAAAAGAAGGATGTCCCCCTCATCCGTGGAGTATCCGGCATCCTTCTGCCGAAGCATCTGGATCATCATATTGTCCGTTGATTTATAGATAAAAGGGATGAGCACCTTCTGCCCGTTGACAAGATAATTGCCCTCTTCGTCCTGTGCCATGGCCGCCTCGGAGACTTCCCATACAAAATCCCATGTCAGCGTATCGGGAAGCGTATAGCCCAGCTTTTCTACATATGTCCTGTTGACATAGCAGGCCTCCGTGGAACGCATATACGGCAGCGCATAATAATGCCCGTCGATCACACATTCGTCCAGAAAATCGGGAATGAGGCCCTCCGGCGACGGAGAATCAAACCGTACGCTGCTGCCGCCAAGCCCGTACTCCCTGTCAGCGATCAGCTCATCCAGCGGAACCACCTGATTGGCGCCGGTCAGATAAGTGGCGATATGATCGGGATAGGTAATGCACACATTCGGTGTCGTTTCCGTGGCAATATTCGTGATCACGTCATTGTATATCTTGCCGTAGTCCGTATAAAGCCGCAGATTCACCGTGATATTGGGATACACCTTCTCAAAATCACTGATCGCCTTCTCGTAGATCTTCGTCTGCGTCTTATTGGTATCGTTTTTGGCCCAGAAGGTGATCTCATAGCTGCGGGACGCATCAAACTCCTGCGGCATCTCAAAAGCGGGAAGTCCCTCGTGGCCGTGGCAGCCTGTAAGAAACAAAGGACACGCCAGCGCCATAAGCACCCGGACTGCCGTCCTGCATTTGCATATCATATTGCTTTTTCCGTTGCTTTTCTTCATCAGCCCTTCGTTCCTCCCCGGGACACCCCTTCCATCACCTTATTTCTGAAGATCAGGAACAGAACGATAAGCGGCGCCGAGATCACCACCACAGCCGCCATCATCGCCGGTATGTTCTCACGTCCAAAACCGTTCTCCCGAATCTCCTGTATACCGTTGGAGACCAGATAATAGCGAGGATCGTCGGTGATCAGCCTCGGCCATACATAGGAATTCCAGCACTCGATCACCTTGAGGATCGTCACGGTAACAAGCGTCGGTTTCGAGATCGGTATCATAACGCGCATCAGGTATTTGAAATCGGAGGTTCCATCCACCTTGGCCGCATAGTAGAGATTGTCCGGTATCTGCTCAAAATTCTCCTTGAGCAGATACAGATAAAATACCGAGGTGACGGACGGAAGGATCAGACCCGCAAAGGTATTGCGCATATTAAGATTTGTGATCGTGATATAATTGGTGATGATCACCAGTTCATTCGGGATCATCATCATAGACAGGAACAGTACAAACGCCGCATTTTTTCCCTTAAACTCCAGACGGGCAAAGGCAAACGCCGCAAGCGTGATGACGATCAGCATGACCGCCGTCGTCGCCACGGTAAAAAGCAGAGTGTTGAGCAGGTATCTCCCAAGCGATACCGCCGTAAAGGCATCCGCATAATTCTCCAGCGTGGGCGAGAGCGTGTACAGCTTCGGGATAAACTCTGAGTTATATGCGCCGTAGCTCTTAAGCGACGTCAGTATCATCCAGTAAAAAGGGAACAAGACGATAAGCGCCCATACCGCCAGGAACGCATAAGTAATGATGCGTACAGCCGCAGCGCGCGTCTTCGCCGTTTTTTCAATTTTCTCGTAATCAGTCTTCCGCTCCATACCGCCGCCTCGTTTTCCGGCCGTCCATACGCCGTATTGCCGACTCTCCGATCAATAGCGCAGCTTCCTGTCGCTGACAAGAAGGTTGATACAGGTAATGGTGAATACGATGGCAAATAAGATAACCGCCGCCGCTGACGCAAAAGAAGGATAGCCGCCGCTGTCACCGTAGAGCATATCGTATACATACCCTACGATCGTATTCATACCCGCAGCGTTCAGATCCGTTCCAAACAGCGCCACCACATCGCTGTATGCCTTGAACGCCCCGATAAAGCCCGTGATGACCAGATAGAAGATCATCGGCGAGATCATCGGCAGGGTGATCCGCACAAATATCCTGAATCCGGATGTTCCGTCCACCCGCGCGGCACGGTAATAGTCAGGATTCACGGAGGCAAGCGCGCTCGTCAATATCAGGATCTTAAACGGCATGACGACCCATATCGTATATAGGCACAGCACAACCATCTTGGCCCAGTACGGGCCGTCGATAAAATCCACGCTGTTCCCGCCGAACCATGTAATGAGCAGGTTGATGAACCCATCGGAATATTCGGTTTTCTTAAACAGGATCATAAACACCATACCTACCGCCAGCGTATTGGTCACATAAGGCAGGAAGTATACTGTCTGCAAAAGCTCCCGAAGCGGCCTGATCGAATGAAGCCCGAGTGCGATAAGCAGCGCGATCCCCGTAGACAGCGGCACGGTGATGATCACCAGAAGGAACGTATTCTTCACGGCCTGAAGAAAATACGGATCATGCAGCACATAGGAATAATTGTAGCCTCCCATCCCCTGATAGGTCTGTGAAGCGGAATTATATCCTTCTTCCAAGGAATAGATCAGAACATCGATCAGCGGATATACCATAAAAACCCCTAAGAATATAAGCGCCGGCAGCAGATACAGCCACCCTTTTACGCCGCTGTTTAATATTTTTTTAACCATACCGTCAACCGTGCCCTTTCCCACAGCCGCCATCCCGCTGCTGCTTACTTCGCCGTGATCTGCTGCAATTTACAGACGATCCTTTCCTGCGTCCGGTGATCAAACAAAAAGACCTTGCGGGGTATCAGGTCAAAGCACACCGTACTTCCCCGGGGCTTATGCATGGCGGCGTCGCTCATCTCATTCTCTGCACCGATAATGGAACGCACTGTCGGATCCTGGGACGCGTCGTTGACGGAAACTACGCTGATGTCGCGTCCCATCACCTCCACCCCGTTCAGCATACAGGTAAGCGCACCGCGCTCATTTAGGACAAAGCCTTCCGGCCTGATCCCGACTATGACCTCCCGGTCGGGCATCTCCCCGACACGGAGGACGGCGTCGCCGCCAATGTACAGCGTATTGTCTCTGATGTGCCCTGTAAATATGTTAATGGGAGGCGTACCGAGGAATTTGGCAACGAACAGGTTGTCCGGGCTGTCATACACATCCTGGGGCTCCCCGGTCTGCTGCACGACGCCGTCCTTCATGACGATGATCCTGTCGGAGATGCTCATTGCCTCCTCCTGGTCATGGGTCACGAAGATCGTCGTGATCTTCGTCTCGCTCTGAATGCGCCTGATCTCTTCCCTCGTCCTAAGTCTCAGTCTCGCATCAAGATTGGAGAGCGGCTCGTCTAGCAGAAGTACGCCGGGACGCTTCACGAGTGCCCTTGCTATGGCGACGCGCTGCTGCTGTCCGCCCGACAATTCGCGCGGCTTTCTGTCCATCAGTCCGTCGATCTGGACGAGCTTTGCGGTCTCGTCAGCTTTTTCCCGCATTTCCCCTTTGGTCAGCTTATCTTTTCCTTTCAGGTTCTCTAACGGGAACATAATGTTCTGCCTGACGGTCAGATGCGGATACAGCGCATAATTCTGGAATACAAGGCCGATCCCTCTGTTTTCCGGCGGGAGCTCTGTCACATCGTCATCCCCAAAAAAGATCCTGCCCTCAGTCGGTTTCAAAAGCCCGCTGATCAGATTGAGCACCGTGCTCTTACCGCAGCCCGACGGTCCCAGCAGGCCGATCAGCTTGCCGTCCGGGATCGTATAGTTCAGATCGCTGACCGCGATCACCTCACTGCGATCCTTCTTATCACGGCCCGGAAATTTCTTAGTCAGATTCTTCAGTGTGACTTCCATATGCAAATACCAATAACCTTTCTGTCTGCTCTACTCTGCCGGACTGCCTGCGGCTGCCCGTCCTGCCGTATATCCGCTGCTCCACGCCCACTGCAGGTTATAACCGCCGCAGGCGCCGTCTATATCCAGGACCTCTCCCGCAAAATAAACGCCGGGCACAATGCGCGATTCCAGCTTCAAAGTCACTTCGGCACAGTCTACTCCGCCCGCACATACCTGCGCCTGATCAAAGGAATTGGTCCCCTTAACAGACACAATAAGTGAGCGGAAAAGCTTTGTCAAATTTTTTTTGTCATTGGGGGCGATATTACATGCTTTCTCGGTTTCCTTCAAACCCGCCAGCTTCAACAGCAGCAGGCCGAGTTTTTTATTGACCAATCCGGTCACAAACTGTTCCATGGTCTGACCGCCCTGCCTGTCCCATCTATCCCGCCAGTATGCCTCTTCCGTCAGCGCCGTCCGGTCAGGAGCCGATTTGGCACCGGGATCCGCCTTATTCCCTGCCGCAGCACCGTCCGGCATCAGATCGATCATGACCGTTACGCTTCTCCCCTCTCTCAGCGCATATGCCGCATCCCTGCTGAGCTGAAAAACCGGTATGCCTGAGATCCCGTAATCCGTCCACTGTAATTCGCCTCTGTCGGACCCTGCAGGCCGGCCGTCTATGCACAGGGTGAGGTTCGCGTCACAGCGCACACCCGACACACGCTTATAGAAATCTTCACTGCAGCGAAGCGCTGTCAGCGCCGGAACAACGGGTATGATCCGATGACCGAGTCTCTCGGCCAGCATATATCCGTCTCCGTCCGATCCGCTCCCGCCGGCCGCTTTCCCGCCGCAGGTAATGATAACCGCATCGTATTCGTCTTTTGCACGGCCACCCGTCTCCACAACGAGCCTCGAAGCCCCGGGCTCACCGCCGGGATAACGGTCCGGATCCGTATCCCGCTTCACGAAAACCCCGGTTACACGCTGCCCTGTATGTACATTGATCGAAAGACGATCCATCTCATAGCGCAGGACAGCCAGCACGGTAGACGCCTGGCCGCTCGCCGGGTAAAGATACCCGTCGCGGCTCTTGATCCTCATGCCGAGTCCCTCAAAAAACCGTCTGGTCTGTGCCGCGCCAAAATGATGATAGATCCCGTCTATCAGCTCCGCACCGCTTCCGTGGTAGTGGCTGCCGTCCATCCTTTCATTGCTGAAGTTGCATTTCCCATTGCCGGTAGACAATATTTTCTTTCCGACTCTGTCGTTTTTCTCGTAGACCGTCACCCGGGCGCCTGCCCGCGCAGCCGCTATGGCCGCCGTCATTCCGGCCGCACCGCCGCCGATCACGGCAATTTTTCTGCTCATAATCCGCTCCTTATAAGCCGCCCAAGCCGCGGCCCAAACAGGCTCTAACTGGAATAGGACTCAAGGAAGGTGTATACCTCATCCTCATTCTCCATATATTTTCCCTGAATGATCTCTGCCTGCAATGCGTCGCTAAGATCCTCCAGAACGATCTCCGTACTGATATAGGGCGTCCGTCTGTCATCCCCGCGGCATACCACTACAAAATGATCCGCCACCATG
Organism: uncultured Lachnospiraceae bacterium; assembly: GCA_947624025.1. Lineage (GTDB taxonomy): Bacteria > Bacillota > Clostridia > Lachnospirales > Lachnospiraceae > UBA3282. The sequence goes on from CANQIJ010000005.1 coordinate 11,500, forward strand.
AGATAGAATCCCTGAATTTCCGGTTTGTAATATTTACAGATGACCACCCTGTCTTTTGAAAACGCGGTGAGCTCGATCGTCTCAAAGCCCTGCTCCAGCTCCGACAAGGGCGGATTATCATCGTATATTTCCAATTCTTCCAGCAGCCCTTCTCTGTCTAACCCTATATATTTGACAGGTACGCTCTCCTCCTTCTCCCGGATCGTACCGTCATTCAGGTTAACCTCCTCCAGCAGATATGTCGTGTCCGCCGTCACGACGGGAGCCTGTCCAACTGCCGTTTCTATGATCTGTTCTTCCGCGGGGCTCTCTATAGTGTCCGGCTGCGCCGCCTGCGTCCGCCCGTCTGCCCGGTCCGGCTGATATCTGTTCGGATAGAAGAACTGCTCCGCCTTCAACGCGCCGTAACCGCCGAGCCCCAGCATAACGCCTGACATTACAAGAAAAAGACTGATACGTCTTAAAGCTTTCATTCTTACATCAACCCTTCCTTACGGTCTTCTGTAATCAGTATCAGTCATTTTACAAAAAATATGCAGACGTTGTGTGTTTTTCACGATTCCTTTCAGAGAACGCCTATATTTCTGCCGAGCATGATAAAGAAAAATCCAAAGGGTATCTTTGACAGCTCGGCCTCTCCGATCACCCTCAGGATCATGAGCAGTGTCACATAGAAGAACAGCCCCGCGACAATGCCGATCAAAATCGTGGGAAGACATCCCAGAGGCTCTAAGAGCAGACGATTGACAAGCCCCACGATGATTCCGGACACGCCCGCAGCCGCAGCCGGAAAGACGATACCGCCCAGCCATTCCTGCCTGTATTTCAGGCTTCTGCTCATCAGGAAAAAATTGAGGCCCGCATACACCGCCGTGAAGATGATCAGCGAATACATGACCCCGTCGATGCCCAAAAGCGCCCTCTGTACAAGCGCGTATGCACATATCACATGAACGGTCAGTGACACCGCCGTTGTGATCACCAGCTCCCGCATCATATGCATTTTATACATGAGCTGTCCGAACAGAAAGGCGAAAGCGTACAGCACGATCACCGCAGCTCCCTTCTGTACCCAGCCCGCCACGGCGTCAATATCGCCCGTAAACAGGCAGGACAGCAGCGCCTTAGCCAGCACCGCCAGATAGATCGCGATCGGGAAAGACGCAATGCACAGTCTGCGGACCGCACGGCCGATCCTGTCCCTCATCACACGGTATTCCTCTCTCTCATAGGCGCTGCTGATCCTGCCGGTCAGCGAATAAACGCTAAGTATCGCAAAAGCGGAACCAATTCCAAGGACCACAGCACACTTCCCGTAGTAGTCGCCCCACAGCGCGGTCCTTTCCGGTTCCAGCTCAAGCCTGCTCATGCAGTAATTCAGCATACGCTGGTCGATCAGCATAAACAGATTGCACAGGATAGCCGTGACCGCGACCGGCACACTGTTATCCAACAGCATTCTCTGTATCGTATACTGCGTTTCCATACGTCTGCTTCCGTCCATCCCAAGCTTCCCGCGAAGCGTACCGGAATAGATCACATATACCACCAGAAGATGAAGCACGGTAACGATCTGGGAGACCATGACGCCAAGCATCGCTCCCAGCGCGCCATAGGCACAGGCAAGCGGGCTGTTCTGTTTTAAAGCCGCCGCCTTTGAGCCGTAAGCATATAACAGCCCGGAACAGGATAAAACGGCAGCGATCATCGAGACCGCCTCTATATACTGGGAATGAGCCGTCATTCTCCCCAGTCCGTACCCGTTAAAATACCCCCGGAACGTACCGATGAAAGCCGACAGCAGGACCACCGGAGCCGCCGCTATGACAGCCATGCGGGCAAGGGGCTCCAGCACAAGGATCCCTGCGATCTTCGATGAAAATACGACAAGCAGGATGGCGGCCAGTACACCAAACGACAAATTTAAAACGAACGCCGTCTTAAACACCTTCTTGGCGCTGCGGTACTGTTCTCTTTTGACTCTGTAACGAATGATGCCCGTCATTGCGCCCGTAATACTGTAGGATGTAAAAAGTGTGATCAGGAAAAAGAGTTCAAACGCCGGGGCAAACATTCCCACGCCCGCGCTGCCGATCTCCCTGATCAGGGGAACTCTCATCCCAAGTATCAGGACATAGGACAATACCCCTGCAAACTGTACCAGAGGATTCCTGACCATTCTGTCAAACAGGCCGCCCTGTATTTTTTCTCTCTTTTGTAGCTTCATCATCATACCATATCCTTTTATTGCTCGATCAGATCATCATCACCCGGGATCCCTTGTGATCCCCAGCTGCGCAAGAACAGCCTCCTGCTTTGCCTCCATAACAGCCGCCTCCTGCTCTTCCATGTGGTCATATCCGCACAGATGCAGCATACTGTGCGCCGTAAGAAACGCAAACTCCCTGAGTACACTGTGCCCGTACTCTTCCGCCTGCGACAGGACGCGGTCTACAGAGATGATAATGTCGCCTAAGACCAGTTCCCCGCTGTCAGGGTCAAAGCAATCCGCCTCGCACGACTCTGCGGCCGAGAAATCGCCGGCATGTTCAAATGAAATATTGGGAAAGGAGAGCACATCCGTTTCACGGTCAATATTGCGATAATCCCTGTTATACCGTCTGATCCCCTCATTGTCCGTCACAAGAAGGCTCACCGATGTTTCATACGGGCAGTTTTCCATCTCTGTTACCGCTTCCATGATCTGTTCCAGTATTACGCGCATATCGAACGGCAGCGTGACTTCCGTTTCATTTTCAACGTAAGAAGTCATAATACAGCTTCTCCTCAACAAATATTTTCTTCATGGCGCGGATCTGCGCCAGCGAGATCTCATTCTCCCACAGCTCGTCCGTCTCAAGCTTTTTCTGAAATACCGTATCTATGATCTGCTCATAGTCTAACTCCGCCGCAGGATCCTTCTCAAGAAGATACAGGATCGATGAAACAATGGTGTCCGCAAACAGTACGATCATCGTTTCCTTTGAGATGATCTTCTCCGTATCGTCCACATACTCCTTCAATATTTTCCTGGTGTTCGCCGGGAAATGGTATTCGCTGCAGATGGATGCAACATTCTCCCAGGTATTCTCACCCTTCAGTATGCCGATCCTGTGATAATAAGCACAGGCCTTCGCCGCCGCGTCATCCGCCCCCAGCCTCCTGGCGATCCGATCGCTCAGGTAAGCCGTATGTATCGCATGATAATACTCTTCCTTTGACAGATCCTTCAGCTGTACCAGAAGCGGGAACTCAGGATCGTTGATCTCCATATATTTTTCCCGGTTTCTGTGAATGACCGCAGTACTGAACAGCTTAAGGCTGACCAGCAGCAGAATGCAGCACACGATCAGATTGATGGCCGGGATCATGAACTGCGCTATCGACAGCTGCCCCTGCGACAGCAGGATCACATTGGCCGTCAGGCAGAGCATGAGGATGGACAGTGAGATAAACATAGGGATCCCGACCCGGAACTCATCGTTCAGCATGCTGAAGACAAGTATCCCCGCCGCGCCGCTGATAAAATACAGCCAGAACACGGAAAACGAACCGCCCGCGAGATTGACCGACAGAAGCAGGCAGGCGCTGCCCGCCACCAGCCCGGTGACACCGTCGCTGAACACGCCTAACAGTACAAAGATAACAAGGAACGGCCACCCCGTCACCGGAAGGAACGGCAAAAAAACAGCCGCCGCCAGACTGATCAGATACATCAGCGCGAATCTTGAATATTTCCCTTCATTCCGATAGATAAAACGATGACTGACCTCCTCCATCGTATAGGAAAAGATGACGATACCCGACGCCGCCAGGATCATGACCGCATTGCGGATCAACAATTCCGTGCTTTTCCCGTAGAGCAGGCTGCTGACCACGGCGATCATGCCGGAAGCGGCAAACATCAGTCCGAAAAAGATTATTCTTTTTAATGTCTGTTTCTTATTTTTTCCCACGTTCGTAGTTCCTGCTTCTTGACTTTGATTCACTGCGCTTTTTCTCTCCGGCCTCATAGGCCTCGTATGCCCTGACGATCTTTTGTACAAGAGGATGCCGTACAACATCCCTGCTGGTCAATTTGCAAAAAGCTATATCATCGATCTTAGACAGTACCTTGACGGCAATATCCAGACCGGACGTTGTACCCGGCATGAGATCCTTCTGGGAAGCGTCTCCTGTCACCACCACCTTTGACCCGAACCCGATACGGGTCAAAAACATCTTCATCTGCGCCGGTGTCGTGTTCTGCGCTTCATCCAGGATGATATAGGCATTATCGAGCGTCCGCCCTCTCATATAGGCGAGCGGCGCCACTTCGATCAGGCCCTTCTCCATATTTTTGGCAAAGCTTTCCGCGCCCATGATCTGATACAGTGCGTCATAGAGAGGCCGCAGATACGGATCCACCTTGCTCTGCAGATCCCCGGGGAGGAATCCGAGCTTTTCTCCCGCCTCGATGGCCGGTCTGGTCAGTATGATACGCCCGACTTCATTATTCTTAAATGCTGTGATCGCCATAGCCATAGCCAGATAGGTCTTGCCCGTTCCGGCAGGCCCAAGTCCGAACACGATCATATGATCCCTGATGGCATCCACATACTGTTTCTGTCCCAGCGTCTTCGGTTTGATCGGTTTACCGTTTATCGTATGGCAGATACAGTCTTCATCTATTTCCAGGAGGACTCCGTCCTCATTCTCGCTTTCCATCTCAATGGCATAATTCACATTCTGCTCCTCCAGTGTGTTTCCCCGCTCCGACAGCGCAAGAAGCTCACGCACGACATGGGAAGCCTTCGCGACGCCGTTCTGATCCCCGGAGAGCCTGACGGCCCCGTCACGGTTCACGATCGTCACGTGAAAATCATCTTCAATTTTTTTGATATAGGCATCATGACTGCCGAACAGATTCTGCAAATGCTCTGCCGGCGCATCTATGCTGACGGTATATTCTTCCATGCGCTTGCTGTCCTGCCATTTTATTCCGCAGTATTGCCATCTTCTCCTGATGCGGCCCCATCGGCTCCGTTTCCTTCAGCGATCTGCCCGGTCCGGGTCGGTACGGATAACACTGCCGATTCCTCCAGCTGCATCCCGGCATTTAATACCCAATTTGTCTCATTCTTTTTTATTGTAACATTTTTTTCTATAATTTGTACCCCTTTTTCCTCTAAAGTTGATATAATTTTATTCCACTCCTGCTGCATGATCTCATTCATCTCGTCTTCCGAATGCTCACAGCGTATCATCTCGTACTCCTGAACCGTCTTTTCACCGTAATAGATCGGAAGGTACAGATGATCCAAAAGCTTTATCTGCTTCTTCTCTCCGCTTATGTCATAATGATCATAATCGATCGCTCCCCATTTCAGGTCCCACTCCCTGTCCTTTATTCCCAGCACGAGCATTTTCTTCTGTCTGCCCGAATACTGCTTTTCTTCATACAGAATATCCCTTTTGACGGAAATCGATTCATCGTAACGGATCCTGATATCCGCATCAGACTCTACAAACTGATATTTTCTCACCGTAGCATCGTCATTGTAGACCGGCACTGCGCCGCTCACTAACACCGCGCCCTTCTTCACGGCGTCTCCCACAGCCGCCTGGGGTACACCGCTGCGCGTAATGATATAAGAGACGGTGCCGTCCCTTGACGCGATCAGATCGACGCCCGCCTCCTCCCGTGAAGATTGACTCATCCGGTCATAATCCGGCATTTCATTTTCCTTGATACTGATCAGCAGCGTCGTCCCCTTCAGCTGTGCGGAGGTCCATGTGATCACGTTAAAATCTTCTCTGAGATCCCGCTCCAGCTCAGGGATATCCAGGCCGCTCTTTTTCATGGACACGCGGATATCATGATCCTCCAGATAATCGAGCAGCACATCCTCTGTGATGGCATAGTTTCCTTCTATCCTGATATTCCATATGAACCGCGACATCAGGATCCAGAATACCATACAGCACAAAAACCCGGCGACAAATATTTTCCGGCTTTGCATTTTGGACATAAAAAAAGGCAGTCCATACCTTTTTAAAACGGATGCCCTGGTTCCGGTCTTCTTAAGAAGGGGTTTTAGCGCGAAATAACCCTTCACACTGATGTTCATAGTGTTATATTCGCCGTGATCAACGATATTCCACACAAGAATATTGTGATTTCCGCAAAGATTGAGAAATCTTTCAACGGAATACCCCCATACCCTGATCGTTACATACCCTCTGATATATTGTATCCAGTGAAGCATAGGTCCGTCTCCGTTAAATATACCTGACAGCATCGATACTGCCGCTTATTTTCATATCTTCATTGGTATAATAATCGATCGCCAGTCCTTTTCCCTCCAGACAGATCTTACAGCTTCTGCCCTGAAGCACAATGGACTCCGTGGTATATTCGATGATCCCTTTATAATTTTCTATGAAGGCTTCCCGATTGCCCGTGATCGTGACGATGACCGCGCCCAGCATCGTGTCCTTGGGAAGCTTGAGCGATTCCACGATCAGCTCCTTAGAGCCTGTCAGGGCCGGTAACGGCAGCTTTTTACTATTTCTTTTCATAGTAAACTATATGTGGCAGATGAAAAAATCATGCCTCATGATTCGCGCACGACGCATTTTATCATAGGCCCTGCGTCCGTAACTGTATCCGAGAAATGGTACGCAGCCAGAAACCGTTCTCTGGCCGCTTTAAGCCTGTCGCTGTCATTGGCATGGATCACAGCCAGCACATCGCCTTTTGATACCGGATCGCCGGTCTTCTTATGCAGGACAAGTCCCACCGAGAGGTCTACCTTGCTATCCTTCGTTTCACGTCCCCCTCCGAGGATCAGCGAACACATTCCGATCTCGTCGCAGTCGATCTTACTGACATATCCGCTTTGCGAAGAAACGATCTCTTCCACAATAGACGCTCCGGGCAATAACGATGTGTCATATACTGCCTCGGGGTTTCCTCCCTGTGCCCGGACAAGCTCTGCGAGCTTACGGAGCGCGCTGCCGTCCCGGATCGCCTGTGTGAGCCTTGCTTCCGCTTCCTTCTCATCGGAGACAATACCGCCCGCGATCAGCATATAGGTGCCCAGCGTCAGACACAGCCTGGTAAAATCATCCGGCCCCTCGCCCCGCAGCGTCGCTATGGCTTCCTTCACCTCCAGGGCGTTGCCTACCGCATTCCCAAGCGGCTGATCCATATCGGACACTACGGCGATCGTCTTTCTGCCCGCCAGCGTTCCCAGCGTGACCATCTCCTGCGCCAGCGCGCGGGCATCCTGCTCCTTTTTCATGAAAGCCCCGCTCCCGGTCTTCACATCCAGTACGATCGCATCGGCGCCGGAGGCCAGCTTCTTACTCATAATGGAGCTTGCGATCAGCGACATATTATCCACCGTCGCCGTTACATCGCGCAGAGCATACAATTTCTTGTCCGCAGGGGCGATATCCGCCGTCTGTCCCATGACCGCCAGGCCGATCTCATTTACCTGCTTTGTAAACTGTTCGGAGCTCATCCCCGTAATAAATCCCGGAAAGCTTTCCAGCTTATCGATCGTTCCTCCCGTATGGCCGAGCCCTCTTCCGCTCATCTTGGCGATCCTGACTCCACAGGCCGCCGCCATAGGCAGTAATGCGATCGAGGTTTTATCGCCGACGCCGCCCGTGGAATGTTTGTCTACTTTGATCCCCGGTATCGCGCTTAAGTCCACCATGTCTCCGCTGTGTGCCATTGCCATCGTAAGCGCAGCCGTCTCATCCTTGTTCATTCCCGTAAAATAGATCGCCATCATCATAGCCGACATCTGATAATCCGGAATACGGCCCGCCGTATATCCTTCGATCATGTACTGTATCTCTTCGCGGCAGAGTGCGCTGCCGTTTCTCTTTTTCATAATAAGATCATACATTCTCATATCATACGCCTCCTGTCTGTTCTGTCGCCCGGTATCTTACTTGTGGTATGGTTCGCCGTTGATGATGCGGTATGCCCGGTAGATCTGCTCTAACAGGATCACGCGCATCAGCTGGTGCGGAAAAGTCATTTTAGAAAAGCTGACCGTCAGGTCAGCTTTTTTGCTCACTTCCTCGTGAAGTCCCAGGGAACCCCCGATCACAAACTGTATATGGCTTTTTCCCTCCGTCGCCAGCTTGTCGATACATTCCGCAAATTCCACGGAGTCATACATTCTGCCCCGTATATCCAGAATGACCGTATAGGCGTCTTTCCTGAGATACTTCAGGATACGTTCGCCTTCTTTTTGCCTGATGGCATCCTCGACAGCCGCGCCCGCTTTATCCGGCGTCTTCTCATCCTCCACCTGTACAATCTCAAGCTTACAGTAGCGGCCCAGCCTTTTGCCATACTCTGCAACAGCGTCCGAATAAAATTTTTCTTTGATCTTACCGACTGCTACGACCGTTATCCTCATTCTTTTCCAAACAACCCCTGATAATATTCATCTACAAAATGCTCCAGCAGCCCCTGATCCAGATTCATAAATTTATCATTGATGACCTTTTGCATTTTATCGGTTCTCTTGAAATATTTCTGTTCCTCAGGCAGATCTTCATCAAAGAGGCCGCTGTCGATCTGTTCCGCGCTCAGGTTCTCATCACACCATTTGGTCAACTCGGAAACGAGGGAATCCTCCGACTGCGCCTGAACGAGCAGGATCCTGGACGCCCGCATGGACACGACGCCGAATACGATAAACAGGATAAACAGCGCACCCATGACGCCGCATATCAGATATTTGTTCATGCCGTCATTATGAAACACGCCGATCACATCGGTAAATACGAGCACATCCAGAGCAAAACCCAGTATACCCACCAAAAAAAGCGTATAAGCCGATGTGCGGTTATCCTCGGCCTTGACTGCACTGTTCTGATACGCATGATAAACAGGAGCCTCTTCCCCGGCGTCTTCCTGCCCGGCTGTCTCCTCCTCCTGTTCTTCAGGAAGCATATCCGCTTCCTGCACGGTCTGCTGCTCTGCCGGGAGCTCGGCTTCCTCCTCTAAGCTGTCCACCAGCTCGACCTGACATTCCGCACAGAGCTTAATGCCTTCTCTGTACTCATTCCTGCATATTGGGCACCAGGGCATACTGTCACACTCCTTATCGCAAAAAGTCTAAAATATTGCCAAAATAATCCAGTTCACAGCTATATTTTATTATCATTTTGCACGAATTGCAACACTTTCTATTTTACAGCTTTACTTTTTATCCGATTTCTGAACCGCTTTCATCAGCTCCCTGATCCCCTGATTCTTATTTTCGGATTTATCGATGTCCATGTACAAGGTATCATCCTGTCTGCTGCGCCACACGGAACACTCCCCTATAGCGCTCATATCCCGCCACAGCGTGAATATGCCCTCCGCTGCAGAGCCGTCCCATTCTTCTATGCTCCCATATGAATTCACGGTATTGGCAAACATTTCCCCGTCATACAGACCGGCATGAAAATCGCCGACTACGTTTTGCAAGATCCGTTCTCCCAGATCGAGCTTGGCAATATCTACATCAAAGTGCTCCGCGCCGCCGCCGTCAGGAAGATTATCCGCCCATTCGCCCGCATAGCTGTGGCACGTATATTTTCCCATGGCGTTTCTCCTGGTCTTTTCATTGATATAGAATCGAAACCATCTTCCTGTTCCGCTTCTTACGCCATTGGCCCAGTCGCCGTAATAATAGCTGTTGTCTTCATAGATGGCCAGTCCGACTCCGTCCGGCTGTCCGCCACGGTTGACATCGCCTATATAATAATATTGGTTTGTGCCCTTCAGTTCCGCCGACAGCTTCACATAACGCTTCAAATGCGCGAGGTCACTGATCGCTTCCTGATTATTATCGGCAAAATACGGAAGCGCTTCGTTCAGAATATACTCTTTGCTGTAAGACACATCATTCCCATCCTCCTTGGCGATGACAACCGCTTCTTTGCCGTTATCCTCCGCCACCGGACTGACGTCACCGTCCTGTGCTGCATCCGCATCATCGTCAAGCTCCTGTCCGCTTACACTCTGCTTCTCTTTCTCATCCGCAGGCTCTATCGAAACCGTCTCGCCGGACAGCTCCGGCACCCGGTCCCTCTGCTTCTGCTCCTGCGCGTAATCGGTGATGCTCTGCTGTACCTTGCTGTCGATAACAGCCTCAGACTCCCGGCTGCGGTCGGATAACAGCATCAGAAGCAGCACGATACAGATAAGAAGTATCACGATGATCGCCACAAGCAATACTGTTATATACGGCTTGTGCCAAAGCTCCCGTCCGTTTTCTTTTTCGTCTCTGTGATGCTCCTGTTCTTCCTTATGAGTATTTCGTTCCGTCAGATTCATATTCTTTCCTTACCTTTCCCGATACCGCTTTCGTTCCCATGAATGCCGTTCCATGTCCTGACGCGCAGGGTACAGGGCTTTATCCGGAATGTTCCGGCTGTTACGCCTCGTAATCCAGACAGGTCCTTTGCTCCGTCACGGAGCCGACATAGCCCGCCGCCTTCACATGTGCCGGAGATTTCTGATACGCCTGCAGCGCCTCTTCATTCTCGAAGGCGGAGATCAATCCGATATCTCTGTTGCTGGAAGACAGCGGTGAGATCACCACTTTAAGCGAGATCACGCCGGATACCTGTTCCTTAACGGCTTCCAGTTCCCTCCTGATGCGTTCGGCAGCGTCCTTTCTTTCCTGCTCTGATAATTCCTCTTTCAGGCTCCATAATACAATATGATGTACCATATGCTCATCCTCCTGCTCTTATGCCTGTTTCTTCAGGATAATGCGGTCGATCAGCTTTATCATGATGATAACCGACATTCCTTAATAAACAACTGCATAAATTATTAAGATTTATATAAAAAAGTCCGCCGTTACGACAGACTTTCTTATCCTTTATCCTTATCGGCGCGGTTTTGGCACCTCCTGGCCTATTTCGCGGAAAGAAATTCGTCTATTCCTTTGGCCGCCGCCTTGCCGGCTCCCATCGCCAGTATCACGGTAGCTGCACCCGTCACCGCATCACCGCCGGCATAGACGCCTTCCTTGGTCGTTTTGCCAAGCTCCTCATCCGCAACGATACAGTGATGCCTGTCAACCTCCAGCCCCTCGGTCGTTGATGAGATCAGCGGATTGGGCGATGTGCCGAGCGACATGATAACGGTATCCACATCCATAGTAAACTCAGAGCCTTCGATCACCACAGGGCGTCTTCTGCCGGAAGCATCCGGTTCTCCCAACTCCATTCTCACGCATTTGATCCCGCATACCCAGCCGTTTTCGTCCTCCAGGATCTCTACCGGATTGGTCAGAAGATCAAAGATAATGCCCTCTTCCTTTGCATGATGTACTTCCTCCACACGGGCCGGAAGCTCTTCCTCGCTTCTCCGGTATACGATATGCACCTCTGCGCCGAGCCTGAGCGCCGTTCTCGCGGCATCCATCGCCACGTTACCGCCGCCGACGACCGCAACCTTCTTTCCTCTCATGATCGGCGTATTGGATCCTTCATCAAACGCTTTCATCAGGTTGCTTCTTGTCAGATATTCATTGGCGGAAAAAACGCCGTTTGCCTGCTCGCCGGGAATCCCCATGAATTTCGGAAGGCCTGCTCCCGAGCCGATATATACGGCACTAAAGCCTTCCTCATTCAAGAGCTCGTCTATCGTTACGGATTTGCCGACCACCACATTTGTCTCGATCTTAACGCCAAGAGAGCGCACATTCTCAATCTCCTTGGCAACTACGTCCTGCTTGGGGAGACGGAACTCGGGAATGCCATATACGAGCACACCGCCCGGCTCGTGAAGCGCTTCAAAGATCGTTACGTCATACCCCATCTTAGCCAGATCACCCGCACAGGTCAATCCGGAAGGGCCGGAGCCGATCACGGCGACCTTCTTGCCGTTCTTCTCCTTGGCGCCTTCGGGTTTGATGCCATTCTCTCTCGCCCAGTCCGCCACAAATCTCTCAAGCTTGCCGATGGAGATCGGCTCTCCTTTGATACCCCGGATACATTTGCCCTCACACTGGCTCTCCTGCGGGCATACGCGGCCGCAGACTGCAGGGAGCGCAGACGACTCGCTGATGATCTGATATGCCGCCTCAATATCGCCGTCCTTTACTTTCTCGATAAAACCGGGAATGTTGATAGCTACCGGACAGCCTTTTATGCACTGTGCATTCTTGCAGTTGATACAGCGCGCCGCCTCGCACATCGCCTCTTCCTTATCATATCCCAGACATACTTCCTCAAAATTTGCCGCACGTACCTTTGCATCCTGTTCACGGACCGGTACTTTTTTTAATACATCCGTCTGCATCAGTCATTACCTCCACAATTTCCGCATCCGCCGTGATGGGTATTCCCCTCTTGCGCTTTTAAGAATGCTCGTCCTTCTTCTGTCTTATAGATCTGCTGGCGTTTCATCGCCTGGTCGAAGTCAACCTTATGACCGTCAAACTCCGGCCCGTCAACACACGCGAATTTCACTTCTCCGTCCACCGTCAGGCGGCAGGCGCCGCACATTCCCGTACCGTCCACCATGATCGGATTCATGCTGACGATCGTGGGCAGATCGTATTTCTTCGTAGTCAGACAGACGAATTTCATCATGATCATAGGACCGATGGCAACGCAGACATCATAGCTTTTGCCCTCCTCACCGATCAGATCGTCGATCACCTTTGTCACCATACCGCTTCTGCCGTAGGAACCGTCGTCAGTCGTCACATAGAGATTCCCGGCCACAGCCTTCATCTCATCCTCCATAATGACCAGATCCTTGGTCTTTGCGCCGATGATCACATCGGCGTCAATGCCCCGCTCATGCAACCATTTCACCTGCGGATAGACCGGCGCCGTGCCGAGTCCTCCCGCCACGAACAGCATTTTCTTACTGCGCAGACTGCCGAGGTCCTCGTTCACAAATTCCGATGGGCACCCGAGCGGTCCGACAACATCATGGAAGCTGTCTCCTGCCTTCATTCCCCTCATCATCTCTGTCGCGGCACCGACCACCTGGACCACTATCGTGACCGTGCCGGCTGCTCTGTCATAATCGCATATGGTCAGCGGAATACGTTCGCTGTCCTCATCCTTCCTCACGATCAAAAACTGACCCGGATCACAGGATTTTGCCACTCTCGGCGCTTCAACGTCCATCAGGTAAATGTTCGCTGCAAGTTCTTCGGCTCTTACTATCTTGTACATCTCTGCTTATCCTCCTAAACTGATATCCCCGATCATCTGCATCTATGCAGATACAGAACATGAATGTACACGTATCGACATGCATCTAGTTAATGATATCGGAACTTATCTGTTTTTGCAACCACTTTCCATGAATTACCGAACCGGTCCTATGAGAAACTGCCTTTTTCACAAAACCCGCCGTCATAACATCACGGCCGTAAATTCGCCGTTATCGTCGTATCCGAGCTGTGCCGCTTCCCCCGTATGTATATTGACGAGAAACACCTTGTCGGTACGGTTCTGTATGCCGGTGCCATCATCATAATACTCGTTGACGGTGTAATAATCATCCGCTTCCCCGATCCGCAGTACGGAACTGAAACGATAACTGAATATGCCGTTCTGCCGGCTGCTGTGTCCGGCTTCATCTTCCAGATATCCTGTCTCGACCAGACGCGCGATCAGGCTGGAAACCGCCTGCGACGCAGGAATGGCATTTCTGAGCTTCAGCGTATAGGTTCTTGTCGTTACCTCGCTGGATACCCCGTCTTCACTGATATTGACAAACTTAAACAGGGTCTTTCCGAGAGGCATCGGTATCGGCCCGGTATACGGCACACTGTCAGCCGTAGGCTCTGATTCATCAGTCGTATAATAAACTCTGCATCCCTCGATCTCGTCCACCGTGATCATCGTAGGTTCGGTATATTCCCCGCTGTACAGCTCTATCTCGGGAGCGCTCGGCACAGAGAGACTGACTACATATGTCTTACTGACGGTATCGCTCTCGATCCCGTAATCATTTACGAAAAAAGCGCTGATAGTGTATTCTCCCGACTCCAGAAAGATCGGCGCGGTATAGACCGGACTGTCTTTCGTGGGCTGCGTTCCATCCATCGTATAATAAATCGTTCCCGATGTGTTTGCGCTCAGCTTTAGCGGGATCACCTCGTCATAGCTTCCCTCAACATAACTAAAGTCCGGCTCCAGTGCAAGGTAATTCTGGAACAGATTGACGATCTCCTGATCCGGACATCCTCTTAACAGCTCATTGATATCATCGTACATCCCCTGATTGGCATAGATCGTTATGATCTTATCATATGCCTTCTCCAGGTCTTCCCGGGAATAGTCTTCCTGTTCTATAATCCTGTACAGCGCCTGGATCGCAAGGACATTATCGTTCTGCAAATAGTAATAATCCGCTTCCATGAACAGCAGCTGCGCCACATCGGGATGATCCTGATACGCATTTTCCAGACAGGCTATCGCCTCTTCGTAAGAGCCCTCCGCAGCATATGCCCTGGCCCTTTCGATCCGGTAATCTACCGTTCTCGTATAATATGCGTATGCGCCAAAGGAGATAAACGCCACAGCCAGAAAAACAAAAATACTTGCAGCCATCCAGAATCTTCTGCCCGTCTCCGGCTCGTCATCGTCCGTACTCTGTTCGCCCGCTCCGTTCCCGCTGCCGTCTGCAAAACTGTCTGCGGCTTCCCCGCCGTCCTGCAGCGCCGCGAGTGTGGACATAGTTTCTGTTATGCTGTTTTCTATTTCCGGTTCAAAATCGGGAACGATCCGGATCTCTTCTCCGCACTGTTCACAGATCAGATGTCCCTCTTCCAACTCATTACCGCAATTGGGGCACTTCATAAAACAGCTCCCTCTCTCATGTCTGCCGCCGCAGCTATTGCAGCAGGACAGACTCAACACAATTATACATCAGCATTGCTACCGTCATCGGGCCGACGCCGCCCGGCACGGGCGTAATAGCGCTGCATACCGGCGCTACATCGTCATAATCCACATCACCGCACAGTTTATTATTCTCATCGCGATGGATCCCCACATCGATCACCACCGCTCCTTCTTTGACATATTCCCTTGTGATCATCTTTGGTCTTCCGATCGCCACGACCAGGATATCCGCTCTCCTTGTCACTTCCTTAAGATCCTTTGTTCTGGAATGAGTGACTGTCACCGTGCCGTTTTCCCGCAGCAGAAGAAGCGCCATGGGCTTGCCTACGATATTGCTCCTGCCGATCACCACGCACTCTCTGCCCGCGATCTCTATCCCGGAACGTTTCAGCAGCTGGATGATACCTGCCGGTGTGCAGGACACAAATCCCGGCTGTCCGATGCACAGCGCGCCGACGCTCTGCGGATGGAAGCCGTCCACATCCTTTCTCGGGTCGATAGCGCGGATCACCTCATCCTCATTGATATGCTTCGGTAACGGCAGCTGCACCAGAATACCGTTCACATCCTTTCTGGCATTCAGCTCACCGACCAAGGCAAGCAGTTCCTCCTGCGTGGTCTCTGCGGGCAGTTCATACGCCAGTGAATCAATACCGATATATGCGCATGCCTTCTTTTTGTTTCCCACATACACGGAAGAGGCGGGATCGCTTCCCACCTGGATAACGGCAAGACAGATGTGGATCCCCTCTGCTTTCAATTCTTCGACTTTATTTTTCAGTTCGTCCTTGATGGCACCGGAAATTGCTTTCCCGTCAATGATCTGCGGCATACCTCCAACTCCTTTCCTTTACCGGAACAGCATCAGCTAGAACAGTCCGGTAATAACCCCGTTCTCGTTTACATCGATCCCGTACGCCGCCGGTTTTTTCGGCAGCCCCGGCATGGTCATGATCGCTCCCGTGATCACCACAACGAAGCCGGCACCGGCGGACACATAGACCTCTCTCACATTCACCGTAAACCCTGTCGGTCTTCCAAGAAGCGCAGGATCGTCCGAAAGCGAATACTGCGTTTTCGCCATGCAGACCGGCAGATGTCCAAAGCCCAGCTCCTCCAGCTTCTTCAGCTGCTTCTCGGCCGCGGGCGCATAGGATACGCCATCGGCGCCATATATTTCTGACGCCACCGTCTCTATTTTCGCCTTCAGGCTGAGGCTGTCATCATAGAGCACTTGAAAGCGGCTTTCCTTCGTCTCCAGCGTTTCGATGACTTTACGGGCAAGCTCCTCGCCGCCTTCGCCGCCTTTGGCCCATACTTCGGATAGCGCAAACTCACAGTCTCTTTCCTGACAGAAGCTGCGGACATACGCGATCTCATCCTCTGTGTCGGTGACAAAAGAATTGAGCGTTACGACGATCGGGACGCCGTACTTGTGCAGATTCTCAATATGCTTCTCAAGATTGGCAATGCCGGCCTTAAGAGCCGCTATATTTTCCACTGCCAAGTCGGCTTTGGCAACACCGCCGTTATATTTCAGGGCGCGTATGGTCGCTACCAGTACGACGGCGTCCGGTTTTAGTCCCGCCATCCTGCACTTGATATCAAAGAACTTTTCCGCTCCCAGATCGGCGCCGAATCCCGCCTCCGTAATGACATAATCCGCTATTTTTAAGGCCGTTTTGGTGGCCCGGATGGAATTGCAGCCATGAGCGATATTCGCGAACGGTCCGCCGTGCACGATCGCCGGTGTATGCTCCAGCGTCTGTATCAGGTTCGGCTTCATGGCGTCCTTCAAAAGCGCCGCCATAGCTCCCACGGCATTTAAATCCGCCGCCGTCACAGGCTCACCCGAATAACTGTACGCAACAATGATCCTGCCGAGTCTTTCCTTCAGATCGTTCATGTCCGATGCCAGACAGAGAATCGCCATGATCTCCGAGGCAACCGTGATCACGAAATGATCTTCGCGGACAACGCCGTCGGTTCTGCCGCCCATACCTATAACGATATTCCTCAGCGCCCTGTCGTTCATATCAAGACATCTCTTCCACACGACCTGCCTGGGATCGATCCCCAGCTCATTGCCCTGTTGGATATGATTGTCCAACAGCGCTGCCAGAAGATTATTGGCCGATGTGATCGCATGGAAATCTCCTGTAAAATGAAGATTCAGATCCTCCATCGGGACCACCTGCGCATAACCGCCTCCCGCTGCGCCTCCCTTAATGCCAAAGCACGGCCCCAGCGACGGCTCTCTAAGCGCAATGACAGCTTTCTTCCCCAGTCTGCCGAAAGCCTGCCCCAGCCCGACGCTCGTGGTCGTCTTGCCTTCTCCTGCCGGCGTAGGATTGATGGCGGTTATCAGGATAAGCTTCCCGTCCGGGCCGTCGCTGATCCGGTTTATGTATTCGTCGGAAAGCTTGGCTTTATACTTACCGTATAATTCCAAATCATCCGGCCCTATCCCGATTCTCCCGGCCACATCCGTAATATTGTCAAGCACTGCTTCCTGTGCGATCTCAATATCTGTCTTCAAGCTATATCCTTCCTTTCCTCTGTATCTGTCTGCTCCGGTAAACCGGCCTGCGAAAGATCACAGTGTCTCTTCCACAAGCTGTTCAAACTCTTCCTCTGTCATCAGTACCTTGCGGGGTTTTGTTCCCTCCTCTTCACCGACGACACCCGCCTCGCACAGCTGGTCCATGATGCGGGCCGCCCTGTTGAAGCCGATCTTAAAGACCCTCTGCAGCATCCCGATGGAGGCCTTGTCCTTCTCGATGATAAATCTGCCCGCCTCGGCAAAATACTGATCGTACCCGGAACCGTTCTCGGATGCCGAAGCCCCTGCGCCCGAGCCGTTCCCCATACTCTTGATCTGACTTTCCACGTCATCATCATAGACATTGCCGATATTCTGATTCTTCAGGAAGTTTACGACATCCGCGACTTCCTTGTCCGAGACAAAAGCGCCCTGAATACGTGCCGGTTTCGGATATCCCTGCGGATAAAAGAGCATATCGCCCTTGCCGAGCAGCTTCTCGGCGCCGACCATATCGAGGATCGTCCGTGAATCCACGCCGCTCGATACCGCAAAGGCAACACGGCTGGGCATATTGGCCTTGATCAGTCCCGTGATGACATCGACAGAGGGTCTCTGCGTCGCTATGATCAGATGAATACCGCAGGCTCTCGCAAGCTGTGCCAGACGGCAGATGGATTCCTCCACCTCCCCCGGCGCAACCATCATCAGATCCGCGAGCTCGTCCACGATAATAAGGATCTGCGGCAGGACCTCCGGGGCTTCAGGATCCCCCTGCGCCCGCATACTTTCCACCTTTTTGTTATATCCCTTAAGATCACGGACATTATAGTCCGCAAATTTCTTATAGCGCTCCGTCATCTCGGCAACGCCCCAGTGAAGGGCCGCCGCCGCTTTCTTGGGATCCGTCACGACGGGGATCAGCAGGTGGGGGATCCCGTTATAAACGCTCAGCTCAACGACCTTGGGATCGATCATGATCATCTTGACATCCTCGGGCTTCGCTTTATACAGGATCCCCATAATGATCGTGTTGATACAGACCGACTTACCCGAGCCGGTAGCGCCCGCAATGAGCATATGCGGCATCTTGGCGATATCCGCCATAACGATCTTGCCGCCGATATCTTTCCCTACCGCAAACACCAGACGGGATTCGAAATCCTGAAATTCCCGTGACTCTACCATATCCCGGAACGCTACCGCACTGTTCTCCTTATTGGGAACCTCGATGCCCACCGCCGCTTTGCCGGGAATGGGCGCCTCGATCCGGATATCCGTAGCGGCAAGATTTAACTTGATATCATCGGCGAGCCCCACGATCTTGCTCACCTTAACCCCCAGCTCGGGCTGAAGCTCATAGCGGGTGACGGCAGGTCCCTGGCTGATATCCGTCACCGTCACCTTCACGCCGAACGTTTCAAGCGTCCTTCTCAACCGTTCCGCCGTCTCCTTCAGTTCCTTTGACGAGCTGCCTCCGGTTTTGCCTGTTCCCTTTTTCAGAAGATTGATCGGAGGAAGCTGATACGGCCTGCTCTCATGCGGCTCCGGCGTTTCTATGATCTCCTGTTCTTTCTGCTCTTTCTGCTCTTTCTGTTCTTCCGGCTCGTCCGCCGCGCCGCGTATCCGTATCTCATTGAGTGCATCCGATCCGTTTTCTATGTAATGGCGTGAGTGCGCTTCCTGTACCGGGCGGTAATCCTGTGTTTCATACTCATTGTCCTCCGATACGTTCAGCATGATCTCATGGATGTCGTCACGTACCTTCCGAGCTTCTTCCCGCTCTCCCTCGCTGCTTTTTTCAAGTGCCGTGTCCAGCATCACGCCTGACACTTTTTTATCCATACGGAGAATCTTCTCGTTTTCAAGCTCCTCCTCCTTCTGCTGACGCAGCTGTTTGTCCCTGTCTCTCTTCTCCTCCATGGCAAGCTGCCGCTTTCTCGCCCGCTCCCTGCGGTATTCCGCGTCTTCTTCGGAGCGCCTGAGCATTTTCTCGCCCTGCCTCTTCACACCGCCGATAAAAGATCTCTCCGTGATGATCACCATACAGATGATAGCCAGTACCAGTATTAAGATGACTGTACCAACGGTTCCTAACAGCTTATGGGAAAGAAAGACTAACGAGCCCGAAAGAACGCCGCCGCCGCTGTGAGCTTCACTGCATCTGGCATAAATCTCCCCGACCTGATAACGCTCCATGCCTGCCATATCCACGCTGAACAGTTCGCAGACCATACCGATCAGCAGGAACAGGACAATGCCCGCAGCCAGTTTTCTGGCCGCAATATGATTGCCCGTATTGGACATGCCGAAAGCGATCGCAAGAAAAACAATAATCGGCGCAATATATGCCGTCAGGCCGAAAATGCCGAACATAAAATTGCTGACTGCATTTCCTACGCTGCCGACAATGCCGAAATTACAAAGAAACAGCACGATCGCAAGCGCGAAAAAGACGATCAGCAGGATCTCGTTGCGGATCGCGGTATCCATCGGTTCTGCCTGAGCCGGACGCTTTCCCCTGCTCTGACGCTCCGATCGGCCGCGCCCGCCGCCTGTATTCTTATTGGAAGACGCCGAGCTCCTCTTCGCGGAAGATCGGCTGCCGCCTTTGCCTGATGCCATGATAAATGCCTCCTGAGCATACTCTCATCCGATAATATGACTCACTATAGTATAGCATTTTCATTTTGTCTTGTCATCCCTTATTTTGTATCTGACCTTCTTTGTTCTACTATATGGTGGAGTTTTGCGACGGCGTCCTTGATACCGCCGACCTGGCATATGATTCCTTCGTCCACGGCTTCACTTCCGACAAGAATCGTTCCCACGTCCTTTGTCAGCACCCCTGTCTCCATCATCATTTCCTCCAGCCGGGATTTGGATATCCTGCAGTGGGAACACACGAAACCCGTGATCCGGTTCTGTATCTGTCTGAAATAATCAAAAGTCTGCTGCACACCGATCACCATCCCGGTGAGTCTCACCGGATGGATCACCATGGTTCCCGTGGGCACGATATAAGAATAATCCGTACTCACAGCGATCGGTACGCCGATGGAATGACTGCCGCCAAGCACGAGCGAAACCGTAGGCTTGCTTAACGATGCGATCATCTCCGCGATCGCCAGCCCCGCCTCCACATCTCCGCCCATCGTATTTAGCAGGATCAGAACGCCGTCAATATCCTTGCTGTCTTCTATCGCGGCAAGCTGCGGCAGAACATGTTCATATTTGGTTGTTTTGGATGTACTGCTCAGATTATCATGTCCCTCGATCTCTCCGATGATACTGATCAGGTGGATCTTGTGATTCGCCTCATTCTCATCCAGTGTGATCTGGCCCATGTCCCCGATACGTTCGTCCTGATGCTTCTCTTTATCCCTCTGTTTCTCCTGTTGATCCTGATCCTCGCGCTTTTCTCCGTCTGTATTTTTGTTCTGTCCGTTTTTGCTGTTTTTATTTCCCATTGCACCCTCCGACTTAAGCATGACCGTCATATGCATTCCACTGCTGGAACCAAAAAGAGAATCACAGGTCTGTGCTTCTGCGATTCTCTCTTAGTTTGCGTTATATACGGATATTTATACATACAGACATGCTTTACCAGTCAGGGCAGATCAAAATCATCATTCTCCGGCACCTCGACATCGTACTTCATATCCTCCTGCGCCACATCATACTGATAATCCATTTCCTTTTTCACATGCTTCTTAGGAAGCGGGAGCGGATTCTCGATATAGTTGGTTCCGCCTTTCGTCTCCGCGCCCAGATTGATCTCCTCTATCGCCGCCTGTATCACCTTCGCCTGATCGCCGAACAGGCAGTTCTGTAATCCAAGCCCGCCCAGGACAGCCCACAGATACAGCGCAGGTGCAGCGCATCCCTGTACACCGCACAGTGACGCGGGCACTGCGATCAGCCCCATCACGATCCAGGGCATATAATTCTGTTCTCTGCCGCTTCTGAAATATTCAAATACCAAAAAAGAAGAAAACACCGTCGCTCCCAGGAAAAAAGCGCTCTCCGGGCCCGCCGGAATCGCCGGAAGCAAGGCGCTGCCCGACAGGTTTCCGGACATTGTACGCAAAAAGGCCAGATCTTTAACAAAACCGCCGTCAAAAGGCGCCCATACCGCTGCGGCCGCCCACAGTGCGGCACATGACAGCAATGCCGCCGCCATTACAGCTGCCGTCATACCTCTGCCGTTACGCCCCGGCCGATCCTCCAGTCGTTTTTTGACGCCGAACACCGTCGACAGCGTCACAATGAGCAGCAAGGCTGCCGGAACCGCAAGATAAGCCAAAAATCCCATCGCCGCGCCGGATGCCACAGCCCACAGGACCGCCGCCGGCACTGCGAGACGCGCCTCGCAGTATGCCCTGACAAAGGACGCTGTGATCAGCATAACGAACAGCCAGCAGACAAAGAACAGCCATTCCGGCGTAAACACAAAAAGATCCTCCAGGCAGGCTGCCGAACAGGCAAGATACAGGCAGGCCATACATGCCGGCAGGCGTCCGGCCAGCATCCTTGTCACCCAAAACGCCAGGATCAGGGCAGCTGTCTGCAGAAGAATCTGCAGAAAAACAGCGGATGCGGGCTTGTCACCCAGGAAGGCAAGCGCCGCCGTCAACAGCCTGACATAAAAAAGATCCATGCCGTAACCGGAAGCCGCAGCAGAC
>CANQIJ010000006.1 GCA_947624025.1 uncultured Lachnospiraceae bacterium
GCCCATTGCCGCCATAACCGCCTTGCTCACCCAGTTCTCGGATGCGATCAGTTCAATATGGGAATTCTGACGGTTCTGCTCGTCAACGATTGCCTGTGCTATCTCGGGATCTGTCTGCTTCACCTCGTCCAATGAATACATTCCTTGTTCCTGCCTTTCTAAAATAAAATCGCTATAAGTATACCACACAGTAGGTTTGTGGTGCAACTGCATCTTTTGCACAAAAACAAGGAACAAAAATAATGAATGTCTTTTGCATAAAGCAGTGACCGGCTCACATACTATTCTGAAGAGGCCGCCGAAACCTTTTCATGAACATAATATACATTTTTTCGGCAATTCTTAAGAAATTTTTATGGAAATCTTATTTTGACTTTTCAATAATATCTGCTATGATTACTTTTATATCATAGGAAGCAAAAGGCAACGTTCGAAAAAGACCGGCAGAAAGTCTGTGCAAAATCGGTTGAAATGCAATGAGGTGCATTGAAATGAAGGAATCTGAGAAAAAGCAAAACACACCGCTTCAGCTTGCCCGCAGATACAGGCATGCTGTCCCGCTCATCATCTACGGGATCATATACCTCGTCTGGTTTGCTTATCTGGAAAAAACAGTCGTCAAGCCCTATCACATCATCCACGTATCGCTTGATGACAAGATCCCTTTTTGTGAGATCTTTGTGATCCCCTATATGCTGTGGTTTCTGTATGTTGCCGTCACTGTAGCCTATTTTTTCCTGCGCGACAGAGACGGATATATCCGGATATTTATTTTCCTGAGTACGGGCATGACCCTGTTTCTGCTGATATCGACCCTGTGGCCCAACGGCCATAACCTAAGGCCGTTTACCATGCCCAGAGATAACGTATTCACACATATGGTCGCAGCGCTCTACAGGACAGACACTCCTACCAACCTGTGGCCCAGCATCCATGTCTATAATTCGCTCGGCTGCCATATCGCGGTTATGAACAGCGAACGCTTAAAGAAGCATAAGGCTGTACGCACCGGTTCCTTTATCCTGTGTGTCTCCATTATTATGTCAACCATGTTTATCAAGCAGCACTCCGTGTTCGATGTGACTACCGCCTTCATCGCAGCTGCGATCATGTACGGCCTGGTCTATCAGTCCGACCTGCTGTTCAATCTCCGCAGCAGCGCACAAAACCACCGCAGGCGCAAGCCTATGGTCAGTTGAATTTGAAAAATCTCCGGCAGATCTTGTATCCCTCCACCGATATCTTCCTTCCGCCCCTGCCGGGCAGATTCATAGAGCTGCCGAGTACTCCGTAACGCAGACGCATGTAGATGCGCAGATCTTTTTTCTTGATATAATTCCACAGTTCCTGTTTCTTATCCAGATTCTCTTCCGTGCCGGAACGGATCAATAATATAGAAGAAATGACCGTAATGATCTCAAGATAATTGAGCATATAATTCCTGAGTTTACGGCGATTGCACAATCTGTCCATATTGTCAGCCATATAATCCATCATGATCTTATTGACCTTGATCTGCTGGTCTATTCTGGAGATCATGATCTCTTCATTGACGGACTGCCCTTCTCTGCCGATATAGTAACGGTAAAAATTCACATCCAGATAATACATATTCCGCACATAAGGAAGCGGCTCGAATACGAACAGATTATCCACATAGAATGTATTGTCCGGCAGCTTCAGTCCACATTCCCGCAAAAGCCTCGTCCTGAAGATAACCGAATGCATCAGGATATACTGCCCCTTATGGAAATGCCTGACATCGTTCCATGTAAAGATCCTGTCCTGGGGAAGCGCATGGCGGTATTTCATAACCTTATGCTTCTCTTCTCCCGCTTTCTCATATACAAAATTGCTGATGAGCATATCCAGCGTAGTATCCCCTGCAGTAAGATCTCTCAAGGCTTCAAGAATCTTAAGATATGCGGTCTCTTTCACCCAGTCATCGCTGTCAACCACCTTAAAATACAGCCCGGTCGCCTGCTCAAGTCCTGCATTGACCGCAGAGCCGTGACCGCCGTTCTCCTTGTGGATCGCTTTGACGATGGACGGATACTTTGACACGTACTCGTCCGCAATCGCCGCCGTATCATCCGCAGAGCCGTCGTCCACGATCAGGATCTCCACATCCTCTCCGCCTACGAGGAGCGAGTCAATGCACTTTCGCATATAATCCTGCGAATTATAGCAGGGTATTGCCACCGATAATAATTTCATAGAAGACCTCCAAAATACAATTATTCTTTCTTGGGCCGCCCGCACAAAACAACTCCTCTTAAGGCAGCCTCCGCTCATACGGCCGCACAAAGCAGTCTCGCTCAGAGCAGCTTCCTGTACGCGGCATATGCTGACGGAACCGGGTACTCATCTGTCATCTTATCCGGCTCCACGAACACAAACTCTCCCATACCGGCCAGATCATCCACGCGGACCAGATATCCCGTCATATCCCATTCTTTGTGTGTGAAAACATGTCTGGACGGCTGTAGTCTGCATATCCTAAGCGGAGAGACGCCGAATCGGCGCAAATACGCGATCACCTTATCCTGACTCTGATGTCCTTCCAGGGACGGAAACTCATACATTCCCGCCAGCATGCCCGTATCGGGGCGCTTCTGCAGTGCGACCAGATGTCCGTACTGTATGAGCAGGATCGTCTTTTTCTCTGTTATACGCGGTTTCCTGGAATTCTTCCCCGGATACAGCGCCGCTGTCCCGTTCTTTTCGGCCTCACACAATCCTCTCCAGGGACAGCAGCCGCACTTCGGCTCCCCGTTCGGTATGCAGACCAAGGCGCCAAGCTCCATCAGGGCCTGATTAAAATCTCCCGGCCTGTCTCCGGGAATAATACCCCGAAGCTCATCCTCCACATCCTTTTTGACTCTCGCATCATGGATATTCCTGTCATCCGCCCTCAGTCTGGCCAGCACCCGGAGGACATTCCCGTCCACCGCCGGAACGGGGATCCCGAAAGCGATCGACGCAACAGCGCCCGCCGTATAGCTTCCCACTCCGCTCAGAGTCAACAGCTCATTATAATCTGCGGGCATCCTGCCGCCGTATTTGCTCATGACCGTCCGGGCGGCGCTCTTCAGGTTTCTGACTCTGTTATAGTATCCAAGTCCTTCCCAGAGCTTCAGGAGCCTCTCGTCATCTGCTTCCGCCAGACTTGCGATATCCGGCAATTCCCGCAGAAATCGTTCATAATAAGGCTTCACGGCTTCCACCCTTGTCTGCTGCAGCATGATCTCCGACAGCCAGACATGATAGGGCGTGGGATCTTCCCTCCACGGCAGAATACGTCTACAGCTATCATACCATGTAAGGAGCGGCTCTGCAATCAGATCAAGCGCATCCACAACAACCGGAACCCGGCTGCCGACCGACATCTCATCCGGGCTCACCCGGCAGTCGCAGGCAAGCAGATGTACCCCCGCGCTCCTTGCTCTTCGCAGCGCTTCTCCGAAAGCCGGCTGCGTATCCCAGTTAGGTTCCACCCGGCTGATATCATCCATCTGAACGACAAAGATAAGATATGCCTCATATCCCTGTTCATGCGCTTCGATCAGTTCATACACATGCTTAAGCGCCCGTTCGGAGGGAGCATCCGGAAACGATGCGATATTGCCGTGCTCAAGCGTAACGCCCTTGACCTCGATAAACGCTTTCTCACCGTTTTCGCTCTCAACATAGAAGTCAAATCTGGAATTGCCGTAAACCGTCTCCGGGCGTATCAGACCGACATCCTGATACAACCCGCCCGCCGCAAGCCATTCGCCCACAACCTTATTGGGCGCACCGGAATCCATATTGATCAGTCTTCCGGCTTTCTCTGCCGCCACCAGGTCATAGGCAGTGGAACGGTCGGGATTGTCGCTTTTAGTAAGATATACCGTCGCCCGATCGGTCAGAAGCTCCCTGCATCTGCCGGTATTCTTCACATGTACCCTGGTCTTCTCTCCCTCTATATCAACATAGGCGATAAAGCGGTTTTGTCTTTCTATGAAATTGGCTGTAATAATATTGTTATATTTCATATTAACTGCTGTCCGGCTCCCGGCCGGATCCGTCCCCGGAAAGCCTGCTCCTGTAAGGAACCCTTGCGGCAGGCACAACCTCCGATGCCGGTCCGGTATGCACCGACTGGTCATCAAAGAAAATATGGGCGCCAAAGGCCTGCAGCACATCCTTCTTGCGCACACCGCCAAGGAAAAATACCTCATCGATCCGCACGTTCCACGCTCGCAGCGTACGGATAACCCTCTCATGAGCCGGCGCGCATCTGGTCGTAACAAGGGCGGTCCTGATAGGCGCATCCTCCTGTACAAAATCCTTCTGCAGTTCAGAGAGAGTCTTCAGAAATTTGGCAAAAGGCCCGGCCTGAAGCGGGTTGTCGGCATTACGCTTCTCATTTTCCTCAAAGGCCTCTAACCCCTGCGACTGATAGATCTGCTCCGATTCATCGGAAAAAAGCACCGCATCTCCGTCAAAGGCGATCCTGATCTGTTTGATCCGGTGTTCGCAGTCGTATGTGCACAGTCCGTCCGTGCAGATGATCCCCGCCGCAATATTGGAATCTATGGCGCTCTGAACATCGTCCTCATAAGCCGACAGAAAAAGATCCGTCTTAAATGCCGACAGATAAGGGGCCAGGGACGCGCCGCTGGCCAGCACCGCTCTGGTGATGTTAAGCCCGTAATGTTCGATCGCCTTAAAGACCCGCAGAGAAGAATCCGGACTGTTTCTCGACATGATGATAACTTCTACGCTGCCTTCGTGGTTGGGCAGATCATTCAGCGCAAGCAGCGCCCTGATCAGAGGAAACCCCGGTCCCGGACGAAGGATATCATCCTCGTGCTCAATCTGATATCGGCAATATGCTTCTACCCCTTCCGACTCAAATATCGTATTCTCATAAGTAAGGTCGAACAGCGCCCTGGAAGATACTCCCACAACCAGTCTGTTCTCCAGATCATAAGCCATAAGCCACCTCCTGACACAGATCACGGCATTTTCTGTTCTGTCATGATCCTCCGGAGACGGCCTGCATCCTACCTCAGCCTGTTACACTCATACTTTTCCAAAGTAAGGAGACAGTTCTTAAGCTCTTCGTACCTTTCTTCCACATCACCGTCTTTGATCTCCAGATCAACGGCTGCCGCCATCGTATTGATCATGTCATCGGTTATTCTGTGGCGAAGCGCCGCCAGCACATTAAGCCTTTGTTCATAAGTGTCGGCGTCAAGAAATTCCATCACCAGAGGATCGATATTTACTTCTTCGCTATCCGCTGTCTGTACCGGAGTCTGCGGCTGTGCGGCAGTCTGCGGACCGGGCCGTACCGGAGTCTGTTGTTGTGCGGCAGTCTGCGTACGCACCGGGTCTTCCGGCAGCTCCAAGGCCTGCTGCGCGGCGGGCTCTGACAGCTCAGTGCCATCCATATCCTGCAGCAGCTCAAAACGGTATCTCTGCCTGGCTTCCGGATACTTCGTGCGGTCTACCTCTTCCATAAACATCGCAAGAGGTCTGACATAGATCTGAAACGTATCGTACATCGCCTGATAGACCACCATTGTCTCACCCGTTTCACTGTGCTTTGCAAGACAGCGGATCTGATATATATTTCCTTTAAAATGCCTGTACATTTCCTGAGGTTTGGGATTCGGTCTCATACACTAGCTCCAATCTGTTTTATTGAAGAAAGACGCACTGCCTGTGCCTGTCTTTCCGTCTATAACAGTATAATCCCAAATCCTGAAAATGTCATTCCTTTCTCTATACGAAAAAGTTTAAAATAAGTTATGTGCGAACATATGTTTGTATTTATAATGTAAAACATACGTTCGATCCTGTCAATATGTTTTTACGGCTGCGGACCGGCATTTACTGCCGCAGCAGTCATCCTATCACATAGGTGAAGCTGCATGAGTCGTCCGCGAACTCCGCCCCGGACAGCATATCCTCAAGCGCCGTTTTATCCTCCTGCGTCATGCGGCTGAGCCTTTGATGATTGAGAAAGACTGTATATTCACGACTTTCCGCTCCGTCTGCGACCCACCTGATATTGACGCCGCAGTTCTGCAGGCCCCGGCTGTCCAGCACATCACGCAGCTTCTCACGGTACTCCCGCTCCAATGATGCATAATAATGATTGTTCCGTTCATCCTGTTCCTTTCCTCTGCTCATCACGGTCCCTTTGATACAGAAAACAATGACAAGAACAAGCATCACCGTTAAGATACCAAATGTCCTTCCTCTCATATGCGCATCCTCCCTTCGCCCCGGCCGCCTACATGCTCCGTCGTATCCGCTTCCAGGATCATGCCCGGCCGGAATGATATAAGGATAGCATGATCTGTGTACGATAAACAGGACTCTAAGACCCGCCGGCACAATGAAAATAACAGCACTTTGCCGTCAGCCGCGCAATTTTACACGGTTTTAAGTCTTTTTATAGACTAAATGCAAAATATCGATAATATGCGCAGATGCAACGCAAAAACCTATTGAAAAAAAAAAAAAAAAATTATATACTACTAGTTGAAGTTTGTAAATCAATTTAGAAAAAAGACAGGAAAAAAATTTAGAAAGGACGGAAGAAAGTATTGCGATTGCAAACAGATGCTGGAGATTAAGGCTGAAAAACCAAAAAGGAGATCATCGAAATGAGAAAGATTACAAAATTTGCGTCATTGGTACTGGTTGGCGCAATGGTATTTTCCATGCCTGCTATGGCAAAAGAGGTAGGCGCTCCTGTTGCAGTATATCTGGAGCCTTCTTCTGACGTAGGAGATCCTGCGGTAACGGTTGCAGCGATCGACCAGGATAAGCTGGTTAGCGAGTATACGGCGAATGCGATTACGGGAATCTGGGCAATGGACAAGGTAGTTCCTGTTGCACAGGGCGGCGACATCATCCTTGACGGCAAGCAGACCAACGTTACCTTTGTTCTTCAGAAGCCTGAGCTGTCCCGCGTATATTCCGCAAAGGATTATGCAAAGTCCGTTGGCGGCACGGTTCTGAACGTAGTAAAGATTGGTACGCATGTAGGATTTGGCACAGCAAACGTTAATTTCTATATGCCTGGTATCACGGGAACAGAGAATATCCACGTTCTTCAGTATACTGACGGTACATGGACAGACCTCAATGTTACCGAGATCAGAGCGGATCATGTAGTAGCCGATCTGACAAGCATGGGCACATTCGCTTTTATAGTTGAGCCCTAAGTATTACCCAAGTATTACATACGGCTTATGATTTCCAGTATCTTTTTGCAAGCACAATAGCAGCAGGCTGTCAATTGGCAGCCTGCTGTTTTTATAACCCGAAAATAAACCGATAAGAATCACTGCAAAAACTGTCGGAGCACACTCATAAAGATCTCCATATCAAGCGGCTTTGCGATATGCGCGTTCATACCGTTCTTGAGAGCTTCCTCCTTATCCTCCTCAAGCGCATTTGCGGTCATGGCGATGATCGGGATCGTGTTGACATCCTCTCTGGGGAGCGCACGGATCGTCCGGGTCGCCTCATAGCCGTTCATGGTCGGCATCTGGATATCCATCAGGATAACGTCATAATAATGCTCTGCCGACGCCTTGACCATCTCCACGGCATCTGTTCCGTCAGGCGCCGATTCCACCACGAATCCCGATTCCGTCAGTATCATCTCGGCGATCTCGCGGTTCATCTCGATATCCTCCACCAGAAGGACTCTCCTGCCGCCGAAATCCTCCTTCGTCCACGCCCGGACCTCTTCCTCTTCTTCCTGTTCGTTCGCCGCAAGCAGCGCGGCTTTTAAGTTGGACATAAAGAGCGGCTTTGCGCAGAACGCCGTTACGCCCGCCTTCCGCGCCTCCTCCTCAATATCCGACCAGTCATACGCCGTCATGATGATCACGGGCGCATGCGGGCCTACCGCCTCACGGATCAGTCTTGCCGTCTCCACGCCGTTCGTCTCCGGCATCTGCCAGTCGATGATATAAATGTGATACGGGTCATTTTCCTCATCGGCAAGCCGGGCGCGATATACGGCTTCCCGCCCGGACGTCGTCCACTCGGAACGCATCCCGATATCCTTAAGCATCCGGCTGACGCTGTCACAGATATTCAGATCATCATCCACCACAAGAGTCCTGCAGCCCTGCATCTCCTTGATCTGCTTCTCTGTTTCCTCCACATTCTGAAGCTTCAGACTGAATTCCACACTGAAGGTACTGCCCACGCCCGGCTTGCTCTCAACGCTGATCTTCCCATCCATCATCTCCACGATATTTTTGGTGATCGCCATGCCCAGTCCCGTACCCTGAATACCCGACTGCGTCACCGTCGTCTCGCGTTCAAAGGGCTCAAAGATATGCTTCACAAACTCAGGCGACATACCGATACCGTTATCTCTGACGGTAAATACATATTCTCCGTATCCTTCCCGCACCGCCCGCTTCTGCATGATGCGGAAGGAAATACAGCCGTCCGCCGGCGTATATTTCACCGCATTGCTCAAAAGATTGATAAACACCTGATTGAGCTTCAGCGGATCGGCTATGATGTCCTCATTCTGCACGTCATAGGTTTCGATGTCCAGCTTGATCTGCTTTGCCTTCACCTGGGGCTGTATGATATTGACCAGATTATGCATCAGCTCCGCCAGATTGCAGGGCTGCTCCTTGATCTGGATCTTGCCGCTCTCGATCCTGCTCATGTCCAGGATATCGTTGATGAGGCTCAACAGATGATTGCTGGAGGAAAGCACCTTCTGAAGGCAGTCCTTCACCTGCTCACGATTGTCGAGATGACTCGCCGCGATCGTGGTAAATCCGATAATGGCATTCATGGGCGTACGGATATCATGGGACATATTGGACAGGAACGTAGTCTTGGCGCGGTTTGCATGCTGTGCCTGCACTAACGCGTCCTGAAGCGCCCGCGTCTGCGCCCGGCGTTTTTTGACCATCTCGGTCACGTCCTTGGTCACTACCATAACCATAATGTCGCCCGTATCGTAATCGCGCGTCATCAGATAGGACTGGCTGACGCAGATATCCTCCGCAGATACGGAGGTCCCCACGTCCTTGCTCCAGTATTCGGTCGTCACCTCCGCCTCACCGTTCTCAAACCGTTTCGTCAGTCTGGAGAAATCGGATGCATACGAATACTCCTGCAGAGACTCATCCGCTATAAAATCCTTCCACTTCTCAAATACTTCGGACGCCCTGCAGGGCGCTTCCAGGCCCACCTGCTTTAACAGAGAGACCGGCTGTCCGTCTATGGTACGGACGATATCTTCCTCCATAAGGTCCTGTGTCAGATTAAACTCAAACGTACAGATCGCGGAAGCCGTCAGCGCGATACGGTACTGTCTTTCCTTACGGTCGGCAACCGACAGCTGTGCCTGGCTGCGCAGCTCACGTTCCTTGACCTCGGTGATATCCTGACGGACAAAGAGCGCCTTGCTCGCCCTGCCGTTCTTCTTCTCCAGACAGATAACGTTCACATGCTCCCAGGTCTCTGTATCCCTGCTCGTCACATGAAGCTCAAACCGGAGGTTATTGTGTTTTTCCATTGCGATGATGATAGCCTCTTTGCTGATCTGTCCCGCGAATCTCTGACGTTCGCCCTCGTCCGACAGCAGCGAGCTTAAATATGCGCGCAGCTCCTCATACGTTCCTTCCACCGGAAGTCTGCTGTCCTCGGGGCGCGTCCCCGCCAGATATCGGTAAGTGCCGTCTTCAAAATCGATCAGCGCATAACGGGAGAACAGAGTGTTGACACCGCTTATGATATAACTCATCTCAAGGTTTTCCCGTTCCAGCTTCCTTCTCTCATATCCCTCCCGGATAAGGAGCACAATAATATAGATAACAAACAGCACGATCAGCGCCGCCTCCAGACGGATCCCCACCAGATTCTCGTCCCTGATCATCTGCTGCGTCACGCTCTTGGGAAAGGTCTGCACCAGCACATAACCGTTGCTCGGAAGATATCTGACGCATATATTGTCCGTCAGGCTTGCCTCATCGCATATAAAAGCGCCCTCCTTGCCGTTATCGAACACCTCCTGGACTTTTTGCGCGGTATCGGGATCGATCACGCCATTTTCGACCAGCGCTTCCGTAATCGTGCCGCTGTAAGGCTCTCCGCCGGAGCTGGCAATGATCCGGCCGTCCGGCATACACAGGAACGTGCCCGCTTCCTCGCCGAAATATGTGGTCGACAGCATATCCTGCAGATATTCCTCCGCCAGAAAAGCGCCTCTGAGTACGCCGATGATCTCGCCTTCAAAATATACGGGCGCATAGAAGCAAACCATTGTCTCGTCATAGTAGGGGGAATGGAAAACAATGGTGATCCCGCTTCTGCCCTCCATGCCGTTGATGTAGAATTTTCTCTCCGTTGCGTCCGATGTGAGTCCGCTCGACGTATGATCCGTGCCGTCCTTTTCCGCAAACAGCATGGCGTCAAACAGAACGTTCTCTTCCATCTTCTGAAGCATGGAAACGTCTACGACCGGACTTTTCAGACTCTGACCAAGATAGTAGGCATAAGCGTTGATATGACTGAGCCCGCTCGTCAGTTCTTCGTCGATACGGTAAGCCGTCACACGCGCCGAATCCGACGCATAGTTCTTATTGCGTTCCTCCATCCGTTCCCGGTTCTCTCCCGTATACCAGTAAAACAGAATCGTCATGGCGATCAGCACCAAAAGCAGCGAACCGATCTGCCAGATCGTCTTTCTTTTTTTATCCATGAAGTATCCCCTCAAAAAGTCAGGTCCCCAGACCTGACTTTTCATATGCTCCGGTATCTGTGTGTCTCATACGGCATCTCCGGCGTCCTGTCACTCCGCCTTCCGATACCTCTTAAAGATCTTATCCTCGCCGCATACATGCTTAGTGCCGTCCGCATCGGTGATCACATAATCGCCCTCCGCAATAAAAGTACGGCCTCTGCGATGCATGACATAAGGACATACGATCGTACCGTTGTCCCGTTTGACCTTAACAAGCGCATCGGTAACGATCCATCCCTTGGTTATCACATCCGATAACGGTTCAAAACCGTCCTCCAGTCCCTTACCTGTCTCATACTTCTCAACATCCGCCTCAAGCGGCACCCTTGTACACTTCATAGCTGTATCCTCCTCGTGCTCCGTCATGCATTCGTACACACCGTCTTCCCGTCATATCACCGTTCGGGATCAGTCCGCAAGCGCTCTCCTGATCGCCGCCATCAGTTCCCCGTACGTCTCATATGCAGGTATATCCGGGTTGTCTTTCTTGATCTGCTCTGTGCTCTTAAACAAAAAACCTGCCTTGCTCGCCCTGATCATTCCCATATCGTTGTGGCTGTCGCCGCTGGCGATCGTATCATATCCGATGGACTGAAGCGCCTTCACGGTAGTCAGCTTTGAGTTCTCGATACGCATCTTAAATCCGGTGATCTCGCCGTCGGGCGCCGTCTCCAGAGAGTTACAGAAAATAGTCGGATAACCGAGCTTCTTCATGAGCGGGCCCGCAAACTGCGTAAACGTATCACTGATGATGATAACCTGCGTGATACTCCTTAACTCATCCAGAAATTCCTTTGCTCCTGGCATCGGATCAATGGTCGAGATCGTGTCCTGTATCTCCTTTAACCCGAGTCCGTGCTCTTTCAGGATCCCGATCCGCCAGTTCATCAGCTTATTGTAATCAGGCTCGTCCCTGGTCGTCCTCGTAAGCTCCGGGATACCGCTGGCCTTGGCAAAAGCGATCCAGATCTCCGGCACGAGCACCCCCTCCAGATCCAAACACACAATATTCATTCCCATGTACCGTTCCTCCGTCTGTATATTGTTCTGACGCACTGTTTCTCTTTTAGAGAACATCGCAGCAACCGGATTCTGGAGTCTATTATACCCTACCCTTACGGCATCCGCAACCGTAAAAAACGCAGCGGTCCATCGGACCGCTGCGCCCATATCCTCTTAAAAAGCCACTTCCAGTTTTATGCACTCTTTACCTGTAAGCTCCCTCGTGCGTCTGTCGGGCTGTCCCGTTCCCACATAGAGCGTATATTTGTCCGAATCAGCCACAAACTCACCGTTGTCGTTGACCACATAGAAGGCATTGCCCGCCACCGTCAGCTGTATCTCCCGGCTCTCACCGGCCTGAAGCGATACTCTGACGAAAGCACACAGGCTGTGATTCGGCACGGCAAACGAAGACTGCGTATCCTTCACATACACCTGAATGACATCGTCCGTCGCCACACTGCCGCGGTTGACTGCCACCGCTTTGATCACCGCTTTTCTCGCATCCCGGTCCGTCTGCGCGATCTTAGCGCTCTCCACGACCACATCGCCGTACGTAAGCCCGTATCCAAAGGGATAGAGCGCATCATTCTTCATATATCTGTAGGTACGCCCCTTCATGCCGTAGTCTTCAAAGTCGGGAAGCTCATCCAGCGTCTGATAAAACGTTACGGGAAGCTTGCCCGAAGGCGAACAGTCGCCGAACAATATATCTGCCACGGGTTTACCGCCACGCGCGCCGGGATACCACAGCTGCAGCACCGCGTCCGCCCTATCCTGCGCTGCGGAAAGATCGATCGAGCTGCCTGCCATCAGGCACACAATCACCGGCTTGCCGACAGCCAGTACCGCATCCATCAGATCCCTCTGGGATTCGGGAAGCTGCAGGTCAACTTTGTCACCGGATGCATAGCTGTTTCCGGTATCTCCCTCTTCCCCTTCCAGCGTCTCATCCAGACCTACGCAGAGGATCACCACATCGCTGTGCTTCGCCACCGTGACCGCCTCCGAGATCCTGTCGTTTTTCCACGCAAGGCCCTCCACTCTGTCCTTATAGAGATGAGCGCCCTCTGAATACAAAACTCTACCATTATGTCCGACTTTATCCTGTATTCCCTCCAACACTGTTATGTATCTGGAAGAAGTTCCGTGATAATTTCCAATCAGCGCCACCCTGCTGTTGGCATTGGGCCCGATCACGCCGATCGTCTGACCGGCATTCGCATCAAGCGGCAGTATACCGTTATTTTTAAGGAGCACCACCGACTCCCTTGTAAGCTGATCCGCCACCTTAAGATGTTCTTCGCATTCCACCTTTTCATAGGGAATGTCATCATATTCGCAGCCGTCCATAAGTCCAAGCAAGTATCTGGTCGTAAAGGCTCTCTCCGCCGCCGCCGTGATCTCCTCCTCGGTCACAAGACCTTCCTCGTAAGCCTTGAGCAGATGCAGATACGTCACACCGCAGTTGATGTCGCATCCCGCTTTCAGCGCCATTGCCGCAGATTCCTCAAAGGATTTCGTCACCATATGATGCTCATGAAAATCTCTGATCGCCCAGCAGTCCGACACAAAATGACCTTCAAATCCCCATTCGCCGCGCAGGATGTCGCGTATCAGCGTATTGCTGCCGCAGCAGGGTTCGCCGTTCGTTCTGTTATAAGCGCCCATCACAGACTCCACATCCGCCTCCTGAACGCAGGCCTTGAACGCCGGCAGATAAGTCTCCGCCATATCCTTTCTGGTCGCCCTGGCATCGAACTCATGACGCACCGCCTCCGGTCCGGAATGCACCGCAAAATGCTTGGCACAGGCTGCGCTTTTAAGCGTATCGCCGTCACCCTGGAGTCCCATGACATAAGCCACGCCGAGCCTGCTTGTCAGATAAGGATCCTCTCCGTAAGTCTCGTGGCCGCGCCCCCACCTGGGATCGCGGAAAATATTCACATTGGGGGACCAGAAAGTCAGCCCCTTGTAGATATCCCTGTCATTCTCACCGGAATATGCGTTATATTTCGCTCTTCCCTCAGTTGCCGCCACATCTCCCGCCCTTTCAAGCAGGTCGGGATCAAACGCCGCCGCCATGCCGATCGCCTGGGGAAAGCTGGTCGCCACACCTGCCCGCGCTACCCCGTGCAGCGTCTCATTCCACCAGTTGTAAGCCGGAACGTTCAGCCGCTCGATCGCCGGCGCATCATAGCGCAGCTGCGACGCTTTTTCCTCAAGAGTCATCTTACTTACCAATTCTTTTGCCTTCGCGGCTGCCGTTTTTCTGGCTTCACTTCTTATACCCATATTCACTTTTCCTTTCAGGTAGTCTTAACCCTTTACCGCACCTGCGGTAAGGCCGTCAACGATCTGGTTACTAAACATACAGTATACTATAATGGTAGGTACTATGGCAATAACTATCGCCGCAAACATCTGTGAATAATTTGTGTTGTACGGCCCGACGAACTTGGACAGAGACACCGGCAGCGTCTTCTTGGTATCGTCCGAGATAAATACCATCGCGAGCAGCAGTTCATTCCAGTTCGCCACAAAGGTCATGAGACCCGTCACGAACAGTCCCGTTCTGGACAGCGGCAGCGCTATGTGGGTAAAAGCCTTATAGATAGAGCAGCCGTCGATACATGCCGACTCAAACAGCTCATTGGGCAGTCCCTGAAAGAATCCCGTCATGATAAAGATCGTGACCGGCAGCGAGAACGTCAGATACGGCAGTATCAGTCCCCACAGATTATTGGATAATCCCACCTTGGCAAATTTGGTAAAAAGCGGGATCAGCACACAGTGCACCGGGATCATCATGCCCGTCAGAAAATAGGTCATGGCGATCCCCGAGAATTTCCAGCGCATACGGCCGATCGCAAAAGCCGCCATGGAACCGACCAGCATACTGAGCGCGAGCGTAACGATACATACGATCGCAGAGTTGAGCGTTGCCCTTCCCAGATAGCCCGCAGTCCATGCAAAGGAATAATTCTCAAACATCAGCTTCTCCGGCATTGCAAAAGGCGAGATGAAC
Organism: uncultured Lachnospiraceae bacterium; assembly: GCA_947624025.1. Lineage (GTDB taxonomy): Bacteria > Bacillota > Clostridia > Lachnospirales > Lachnospiraceae > UBA3282. Next base: position 14,823 of record CANQIJ010000006.1, read on the forward strand.
AAAACCTTGTCATCCTTCACGGATGTCAGCACCACCCACACGAGCGGCAGCAGATACAGCAGCGCCATCAGCACCAGAAAAATATAGATGATCACATTTATGATCTTACTCTTTGTACTTCCGACTTTCTTTCCTCCCATCCTTCCACCTCCTACATCTCATAATTGTCCACTTTGACAAACTTGTTGATCAAAAACGTCACGATCAGGCAGAGGATAAGGAGCACGACGCCGATCGCGCTGGCATAGCCGTATTTGAAAAACTTAAATCCCTGCGTATACAAATGGGTTGCCAGCACCTCCGTCTTGTGATTGGGACCGCCCTCCGTCATATTAAATACCAGGTCGAAGAACTTAAGCGACCCGATGGCGTTAAGCGACATGGCCGTCGCCATCATCGGACGCAGCAGCGGCAGTGTGATATAGCGGAATGTCTTAGCCCTGGTGCAGCCATCGATATAAGACGCTTCGTACAGGGATGTGCTCACGCCCGATATCTGCGCCATATATAACATCATGGACTGCCCCACATACTGCCACAACGCCACAAAAGCGATGACCCACATGGGAAGTATGATCGCGCCCTTGGTATCCATCAGCCACAGCGGTCCTTCGATCCCGGCCATCGCAAGGATCTGGTTGATGCCGAGCTTCGGGCTGAAGATAAACATCCACAGAAGACCCAGCGCTGCGGAAGACAGAACACAGGGCAGATAATATATATTCTTAAAGAGGTTCCTTCCCCTCTTGATATTCGTCAGTAAGCCGGCCAGCAGCAGACCGAACAGCAATTGGGAAACAATGGAAAAGACCATGAAGAACACAGAGTTCTTCAGCGCGATCCTCATTGTTTCGTCTTTGATGAGCTTCGTATAATTCTTAAGTCCCACGAACCGAGGCGGCGTCAGCGCGTCATATTCGCAGAACGAATAATAGACCGACTGACAGATCGGTATAAAAAGCACCAGAGTAAACAAAATGAGGGCTGGTGCCATAAAAAGCGCTATCGCTTTCTTATCCCGCAGCATTTTATTCATAGATACCACCGTTCCCTTCCCAATACAGAGCCAAGCCTGCGCAGATACACAACATGCGGGATCAGCACGATGTGTCAATCCCGCATGTGTATCTCTTTACTGATTATTTATTCCAAATATTCTCCTCATAGTAATCCTGTACCTTCTGGAAACCTTCTTCAACCGTCTGGTCGCCCAGATATACGGAAACCATCTGGTTATCGAACTCAGAACCCGCCTCCGTCGTAGCAAGAGACTCGTTGTAGAATCCGAGAGTACCTGTCGTGTTGGCAAGAATATCCATAACATATTTCAACTGCTTAGGAGCCTTGTCATAATCTACCTCAACGCTCGTAACCGGGATCTTGCCGCCCACTTCCGCCGTGTACTTCTGTGCCGTGTCATCGGTAAAGTACTTCATCAGTGCAACGACTGCATCCTTGTGCTCTGTCTTGGAGCTCATGGCAAGAGAGTCTGTCTTGGCAATGATCCTGTTGGGATCAGCGCCGCCCTCGATAGCCGGGAACTGGAACACACCGCACTTGTCCTCAAACTCGGGATTTGCACCGTTGATCTGCCCGATTACCCATGAACCCTGGATCAGCATAGCCGCTTCACCGTTATAGAAAGCTGCCGTAGCCACATCGTTCGTATCGCCCGCCGCAGTCTTCTGGAAGTACTGGGAAAGCTCTACCATCTTATTGCCCGCATTGATAAATGTCGGATCCGTCCAGCTGCCTGTGCCGTTCGTGATCGCATCCAGATTGTCCGGACCGCCCTCTCTGTCGCACAGATAACCTACCAGCATGGATAAGCACCACGCCGTACCTGCACTGATGGAGATCGGCGTATAGCCTGCCGCCTGAATCTTATCGCAGGCATCCAACAGCTCATCGTATGTAGTGGGAACCGCCGCACCTGCTTCCTCAAAGATCTCCGTATTGTAGAATACGCATGCAGCCGCAAGATTGGTAGGCACCGCATAGATCTTGCCGTCATATGTCTGCTTATCAAACATACCGCCGTTGAAGCTTGCGTACCAGTCCGGATTCTCCGTCTTCAGAATGTCTGTCAGATCAGCCGCAACACCGGGTGTTACATAATCTGTCAGGTTAGGTCCGGGACTTACGATAAACAGGTCCGGTGTCTCGCCCGATGCAACGAGCGCATTGAGCTTGGTATAGTATTCTTCCAGGTTCGTCGTGACCGGCGTACAATGATACTGTCCCTCATAATCTGCATTGAATCTGTCGATTACATCCTTATATCCCTTAGAGATAAGATCCTCCGTAGCGTTCAGGTCATCCCAGAACATCCATGTGATCTCTTCCACTTCTCCTGATGCGGCACTGCTGCCGGAATCAGAGGAAGATGATCCTGCGGCACCTGATCCGCCGCCACATCCAACGATCATGGACGCCAGCATCGATGCTGCCAGCACCAGCGATAACAATTTTTTTCTTTTCATATTACCCTCCATTCCCTGTACGGATTCATTCGGTTTACCGAAAGAATCTGCCACCTTGTTACAATTGCAGTGTAGCAGACTTTGCCCGATCCATCATTTGAATAATTGCTTTTTGTGTGCAAATAATTGCTTTCTTTCTAGGATTTGCTTTGGTGATTTGCATAATTTCATTGTCTTTTACCAGCATTTTACTGTCATTTTCTCCATTTCCCCCGGATCGCGCTTCGGCTTTTTATCACTTTTGTGCTTATTTTAAGTTGCATTTTTTATTTTTTGTGGTATTATCATATTTATAAAAAAGCAATTTTTAGTAATGATGCGCATTGAAATAGCAATAATTAGAAAGGATGCATTATAACAACCGCACAGTACGATATTAAGGAAGCTTTACGGTCAATCGCTGTAAGAGGGGGATGCTGCTGAAATGATCGAAGTATTAAACGGTATCAAAGAAACAGTTGTATATAAAGAAATAGCAAAGTTTATGCTTTTTGACAACACGGATTACGAAGCGTATCCCGACCACTGGCATACGCCTATCGAGATCATCATGCCGTTAGAAAACCCGTACAAGGTTTCCTGCCGGGACGGCGATTATCTGATGCAGGAGGGCGATCTGCTGTTTATCAACTCCGGCGTCATTCACAGTATGCCCGCCATGCGCGGAGAACGCCTTATTTTTCAGGCGGACTTTTCCCTGCTGCACAACATGGCTGACATCGAATCCATCCTGACGAATCTTCCGCCAGCCCTGCTCATCACTCCCGAGAGCGACCCCGCCATACACGAGCGGCTCAAAAATCTGATGTGCGAGATCTGCACCGAATATTTCAGCGATTCCATCCTCATAAGCGCTTCCATCTATGCGAAGCTGATCGAAATGCTCGTATTGATCGGGCGGGACCGCACCGCCAACGGCAGTGCTTTCGATACCACCCGCACAAAGCAGAAGGAATACACCGAAAAATTCATGGCGGTCTGCAACTACATACACGAGCACTGCACCGAAGACCTGAGCCTGGACGATGCCGCCGCCATGGCCGGATTTTCCAAATATCACTTTACAAGATTGTTCAAGCGTTTCACCGGCGTATCGTTCTATAAGTATCTGAACAAGAACAGGATAGAACATGCGGAGATGCTGCTGGTGGACCCGCAGATCTCCATCACGGAGGCCGCTCTTCAATCGGGGTTCTCCAGCCTCTCCGCATTTATCAGAATGTTTAAGCTGATCAAGGACTGCACTCCCACGGAGTTCAGGAACATGTACGAAGGCTGACGAGCCCTCCCGCATCCAGCAGGATATTCCGGCCGTTCACGCACAGATACAGCGGCACTGCGGTCGGATTATAGACAAGCGTACCGTCCACGGACGCGACCAGGGAACGCATCGCCGTCACATACTCGAAGATCTTTATGTTTGTGGCATACCACACATCCTTCCGCCCATGCAGGACATCACACACATGCGCGATATGCTCCCAGTTATCGTTTCTCTCAAATTCAAAGCTGTGCCCCCAGATATACAGCATCGACATATTACGGTATCCCTGCGGGTGCAGGAAATCCTCCAGCAGATCATCCGTCGCCTGATCATGATGGCAGGTGGGGTGCCAGCGCATAAAATCGGACGGCAGGAAGAAATTCATGGTACTCTCTACCGTACGGCTGTACACGATACCGAGCTTCGACGCCGATTCGATCAGTCTGTCGCTGTACTCTCCGAAGGGATAGGAAAAGCCCCTCACGATCTGACCGCTGTAACGTTCGAGCGCCATCCTGTCCTCATAGAGCTGCGCTGCCGTCTGCGCCGGGGAGAGCTGGTTAAAGAAAGGGTGCGTCACTCCATGACAGGCAACCTCATGACCGGCATAGAGCTCCTTCACCTCTGCCGAAGTGATAAACCCGTCCTGGTCCAACGTGCCGCTGTTTAAGTGGAACGTGCCCTTGACATCATATCGGTTAAAGATACTGACCAGCCTCCTGTCATAGATCTGTGCATCATCATAGCTGAATGTCAGCGCCTTGTCCTTCCATTCCGGAAACAGATATTTTATTTCTGTCATTTTGCCTTCTGTCATGTTTTACCTCCTTTTCACCGTCCATACGGTATGTTTCCCGGCCGCTTCGCCGCGACCGCCGATCCGTCTTCTTCCTTCTCTTACAGCGGCTCCCTGCAGAAATAGCAGCTGTATCTTGTCCCCGGCGATACCGGTATCAGATTTTCCGCTCCGCAGTAACCGCAGATAACGCACTTTTTCCCACGAGGGATCTCATTCTCGGGCAGATAGCGCTCCGCCACAGCCAGTCCGCCCCTCGTCTCGTACAGTCTTTTCTGTTCCTCGCGCTTTTCCCTTGCATGTTCTTTCGCGTCCGCTGCCGCCTTTTCCATCAGGTAGGCGGTTGTGTTGTTGCCGTCCTCTCTAGCTTCCTGTATCGCATTCTTCGCCGGCGTGTTGCGCATCCTCTGCTGCGGGCGGGCCGCCGTTGTGACAGCGGGCTGTGAACCGCCGCTTTCGCCTTCCTGTTTTCTTCGCTGTACTCTCCTATAGATCGTAACACTTATGATGATAATAATGATAACCTCAAGCATTGTATTCCTCCCTCGCCGCAGCGCTACATTTTACGATCAGAAGCTCCACGCTCATCACATCGCCCATCCTGCCCGTCTTGACCGCTTCCTCCGTCTCCACGCAGTCTTCCACCGCTCTGCGCAGATCGCTCTCCTTAAACTTTGCCGCCTGTGTTACATACTTTCTTGCTATAAAGCCTGCCAGACCGACTTCCTTTCCGATGGCATCCGCCCCATAGCCTTTCTTCTTAAGCTCCTTGACCCGAAGCAGCAGATTGAACTGTCTGGCGATCAGAAACAGGATCCGCATAGGGGGCTCTTTCAGCATCAAAAGATCGTAATACAGCTTCATTGCCGCCTCCTGCCTTCTCTCTGCCAGCGCATTGATCATATCAAAGATCCGGTTGTTCACCTGTTTGGTACATATCGCTTCGATATCCCCGGCAGTGATGACATCCCGGTCCATACAGTAGCAGACCAGCTTTTCCAGCTCCATCGCGATATTGGACATATCGAAGCCCGTTCTGTCCAGAAGCAGGTCCAGATCGCGCCCCGAGATCTTCTTGTTATCCTGCTTCAGGCGGCCATATATCCAGCGTTCCAGCGTCGGCTTATCCATCTCCCGAAACTCGACCGCCCGGCCCCTGGCAGCTGCGGCTTTATACAGCTTGCTGCGCTTATCCACATCCGTCTCAACGAATACAAAATATGCCGTCTCGCACGGATCGCCAAGATATTCCGCCAGCGCTTCTCCTCCATGTGCAAAAAGACCGCTGTTTTCCAGCATAAGCACCCTGCGCTGCGCAAGAAAGGGCATCGTCTGGGCCAGGTCGATCACTTCCTCCGTCCTGACGTCTTTTCCCTCAAAATAATGGAAATTCATAAGATCGCCGCCGTCAAGCAGCGCGTCTTTCAGCTTATCCTTATACTGATTTCTCAGGTACGCTTCCACGCCATAGAGGATGTAGACCTGTTTCAGCTGCCCCGTTCCGATCTCCTCGGACAGTTGATAGATCTGTTTGAGCTGCTCCTGTTCTTCCTCGCTCTTTTTAAACGTTTTTCCCATAGCCTTAGTATAGAGCAGTTTGGGCAAGAAATCAAATCTTTCTCTCCGAATGTCACCTGCTGCCCAGATACTCTTCCACCCATACTCTGTCGCCTTTCACCCTTACCGTCACCGCGCCGCACTCCTGTGTGCCGTATATGCGGCATCCCGCGTTTTCAAGCCGCTTAAGCAGCTCCTTGTGGGGATGGCCGTAGCGGTTGTTGTGCCCGGACGAGATCAGGGCAATCTGCGGACAAACCGCTTCCAGGAAGGCCTCGTCCGTGGAATTGCCCGAGCCGTGGTGCGCCACCTTCAGGAGAGTTATATTATGTAAACCTTGTTCGTCGGAAGCCTGTATCGCAGCCGTCACCATATCCTCGCCCGCTCCTTCCAGATCCCCGTAAACAGTGCCGTAAACTTCCCATAACGCAGGTACAGCACCGTGGAATAGGCGTTGACATCCTCTGTGTTCCACCCGGACTGCGGGTGCAGGCAGGTTAACATAACATCGCCGCACTGCAGCGCATCACCGGCGCTCAGGTACCGCACCGCCACAGACGCCGCTGCTGCGAGATCTTCCAGCTCATGATACGCCTCGTTTCTGCCTGCCTCGCCCACATCCGGCAGATACAGGGCTCCCACGGCGATACCGTTTGTATCCGTCTCTTTCAGCAGTTCGCTGATCCCGTTTATATGATCGCTGTCGGGATGGGTGACGATCACGGCATCCAGATACGACACGCCTTCCTGCTTCAGATATGGCATGATCTGATACTGCGCCACATCGCTTTTATCCGTGCTGCCTCCGTCTATCAGAAGGCGTACCCCTTCTCCCGACACATAGATGCAGTCGCCCTGCCCGACGTCCACCATGGTGATCTGCAAGCCTGCGGAGAACCTGACCGTCAAAAGGAAAAGCGCGCACAGAACGCTCTGCCAGAACAGCAGCTTCGGCAGATACCGGTTCAGCGCCACGGCTCCCGCCAGGATCGCCAGAAATGCAAGGACCTGCCAGGTCTTGGGGCATCCCGTCACCCACAGGTGGCCGGGCAGCTTCAAACAGAGGCTGCAGCACTTTTCATAAAAGAGCAGGATCCAATGCACAGGGAACGCCGCCGCCGCGCCGACAGGCAGATAACACGCCGCACCGATAAGCACCAGAATACCGCCCGCCAGAACGAACGTCATACAGGGAATGACGATCAGATTCAGCAGGATGGAATAGGGCGGAAACTCATAATAAAAGCACAGATACACCGGCAGGGTGGACAGGGATACCGCCGCGCCCGACATAACCGCTTTTTCCAGGCGGCTTTCTCCGAACAGATTCTCCTGTACCGCCGGCAGAAAAATACCGATACCGCATATGGCGCCAAAAGAAAACAGGAAACCGCTGTGCTGTATGTATAAAGGCTGTCCGGTCAGGGCCACAAGCGCCGCCGCCGTCACGGCAGTCAGCAGATCGTACGTCCTTCCGATCAGGCCGGCAGCCAGATGCAGTCCAAACATGATATATGCCCTGAGCATGGATATTCCCATGCCCGTCATGCTTCCATAGCAGTACATGATGCCGACTGTCAATATTATGTTAACCGCTTTGGGGAGACGCATCCGTCCAAACACCCCATACAGCCCCATACCGATCACAGACAGGTGAAGCCCGCTGATCGCCAGGATATGAACAATGCCGTTCTGTCTGTAGAGCTCCTTGATATCGCCGTCCAGAGTCCCCTTTTCTCCCAGGAGCATCGCCTTTATGACCGAAGCATCCGTCTGTTCAAAGCAGGCGTCCGCAAGGAGGGACAGATATTCCCTGATCTGATACAGGGTATCCCCGAAGGGATCATATGCGCTGCTGTATGCGGTGCATCGGCAGTTCATCAGCCTGCCCTGCTGCCCCATGATGCGATAGTAGTCGGCGGCGTCAAATTCGCCCGGATTGGACGCATGGGCAAAAGAACGGTAACTGCCCTGCATGATCACAAGACTGCCTATGCGGGGCAGCTCTTTTGTCTGTTCTGTGTCGATATAGCACAGGATGCCGTCGATGCCCTCTGTGCCTTCTCTTTGGAGCTGTATTCTGTTATTTTTCCAAAAATCATGAAGTCTGTGCCGTGAGAACCGGTCGGAATCTGCCAGGAATTGCTTCAGACTTGAAATATGATCTTCCTTCAGAACTGCTGTCTCAGATAATGTGACAAGCGGCGTCGTACCGTTTGCCGTCTCTTTATATTCTATATACTGCACATATCCCGCTACCGGGATCTTCTCGCGGTCCAGCTGTTCATAGACCGGAGCGCCCCTTGCGATGCGCGAAGCAAAGGCCGCGATGACTGCCACATAAATCAGTCCCACAAAACACAGCGGCCTTCTGATGTGAAATAAACCGATCCTAATCTCCTCCTTCCGCAGAAAGCAGGTCCAGATTTCTCTCAAACACATCGCTCAGATTAAACTTCTCCCGATAGGCGATATTGGTCTCTCCGTTGATACTGATCTGAACCTTATTGACATTGGGCAGCTCTACCAGTGAATTCGTGATGGAATAGATCGTCACCTCTCCGCTGGCATTGTACGGCTGCGTCAAAAAGCCTTCCCCTAAGTTTACATAACATATTCCGTCATTGACCGTCACATTGATGATCTTTGTCTCGGGATTCACCGTAGGATATGCCCCTTCGGAAACCGGCCCCTCCACCAGCTTCTCAACGACCAGCTTTTCCAGGGCAATATTGCTGCTGTAAACCACATTTCTGCGATTCTCCGTCACCAGTCCGGTCCCGTCCTCATTGGCAAAATAAAGAAGAAGGTTCGTCTGCTCGTAGGCATTGATCTCATTGCCCGCATTGTCAATAAACATATCCGGCGACATCGTACCGATCGCAATACCGTTACTGTCCGCCAGCATTTCTCCCTGTACGGTAAAGGATACGTAATCCACACCGTCGATCTGGGTCAGCGTCCTGACGATCGCCGCTCTTGTGAGCACCTCCCTGATATGATCCATCTCTCTGTAACGCCCGTCAAAATTCATGGTCAGCTGGCCGTTATCCAAGGTATAGCCGAGCAGTTCAAAATTCCCGGCAAGAGGCGGCTTGTATTCCAGCTTGGACGGCACGGCCGCCAGCTGTGCAAGCAGTTCCTCGATCAGACTCTCCGTATCCTGTTCGGCGCTGACATAGTCTCCTGTGACGGTTCCTGTTTCGTCATTGTTTACATAATATATGGTGTACCTTTTTCCGTCCCCGGTCTGTCCGCCTTTGCCGCAGGCGATGCAGAGCAATACCGGCAGAACGCACAGCCACATGAGTTTCCCTGATATTCCTTTGTTGATAAATCTGCTCCATTTCATAGTATCACTTCCAAAACATTCTTTCTTCACTCTCCGATATAGGACAACGGGATCCTTACCGTAAAAGTAGTGCCTTCGCCCTCCGTACTCTCCACCTTGATAGAGCCGTGGTGCATCAGCACGGCATTCCTGGTGATCGCAAGCCCCAGCCCCGTACCGCCGATCTCCCGCGACCGCGACTTGTCAACGCGGTAAAACCGCTCGTAAATGTGATCCAGGGAATCTTCAGGAATCCCGATGCCGGAATCGGCCACCGTCACGGTAAAGAACTGATGATCGGCGTCCAGCGTAACCTTGACCCAGCCGTGCTCTTTGTTATACTTGATCGCATTCTCTACCAGATTAGATATGACGAGCGTGATCTTCACTTCATCCACTGCGGCGCTGACAGGCCTGACGCTCTCGAACACCAGCTCCACGTCCCGCTTCTGCGCGATAGGACGCAGCCTGCGCATGATCAGCTCCACCAGCACATTGATATCCACCTCAGTGATATTCATATCCGCTGCGGTACGATCCATCTTGACAAGGGCGAGAAGATCCGTGATGATCTCATTCTCGCGGTCGATCTCATTCGCGATATCTTCCATAAATTCCTGATACATCTCTACCGGGGCGTCCTTCTGGCTGATCAGGGAATCCGCCAGTACCTTCATGGAAGTGAGCGGAGTCTTCAGCTCATGGGATACGTTGGAGACAAACTCCTGTCTGGAATCGTCCAGCACCTTCATCCTTCCCAGCACTCTGTTAAAGGCATCGCCGATGTGCTCCGTCTCAATGCAGTCGGTCACGCAGATAAAATCATCGGTATATCCTTCCTGAGCCTTGTCCAGGGCAAGCGTTATCTTCTCAAAAGGTCTGATCAGCACACGCGCGCCCAGAACGGACGCCACAACGATCACCAGTATAACGATCGCCTCGATGATCAGCGCCTGACGGCTCAGGGTATCAAGCGTCGCCACAATACTGTCCGTCGAGGCGCTTACGAGCATAACGCCCCTTACGATCTCCGTTTTGGGCTGTGCTTCGGATTCGTCTGACGCGACGGTCTCGGTGATCGGGATCGTCAGTTCTATGTAGCCGTTATCGCGGTCATATTTGCTGGTGGTCTCTCCCTTGACGCAGCGCACCACTTCCTCGGAGATGATCGTCTTATTCTCACTGATCCCATAGGTATCCTTAACAATACGCAGGTCACTGTTGATGATCATGACACGCCCGTCGTAAAGAACCGACAGCTGATTGATCTCAGCATTGATCACCTCGGACGAGGTGTCCTGCAGGTAGTGGTAAGTGATCAGATGATCCGCCAGGATACGCAGCTGTATGGCGATACCGGATGTTCTGATACCAACCGCCCGCTGCTCGTAATTCTGCAGGATCGCATAGCGCATAATGACACAGGGAACCAATCCGACCACAAGCAGGAGCAGAAAGATCCTCGTTTTCAGACTTCTTAAGAATGTTAATTTATGCAGTATCTTTTTAAGCAAAGTAATAGCCAACACCCCATTTGGTCCGTACATACACCGGCTCCGAAGGTATGCTTTCGATCTTCTCCCGCAGTCTTCTGATATGTACGTCTACCGTTCTGACATCTCCCGGATAATCGCTGCCCCACACAAGCTTCAATAATTTCTCCCGGCTGTATACCTTGCCCGGGTTCTTCATCAATAATTCCAGCACTTCAAACTCTTTGGCGGTCAGATCGATCTCCCTGCCGTTGATATTCACCCGCCTGCCGTCGCAATCCAGCCGTACGCTTCCCTTTTCCACCACGTTGGAAGCTTCCTTCGGCTCCGCTTTTCTGGCTGTCCGGCGTATGATCGCCTTGATGCGGGCCTTCACCTCCAGTATATTAAAGGGTTTGGTGATATAATCGTCCGCGCCGTAGTCCAGGCCCAGGATCTTATCCATATCGTCGCCCTTTGCGGTTAACATAATAATTGGGACATTGGAAAATCCTCTGATCTGCTGACACACTTCAAAGCCTGTCATCTTAGGGAGCATCACGTCAAGCAGGACCATATCATAGTGATTCTGCCGTGCAAGCTCAACCGCCTCCTCACCGTCATAAGCGCTGTCTACTTCCATACCGTCCTGCTCCAAGCTGAACCGTATCCCTTTTACGATCAGCTTCTCATCATCAACCACCAGTATTCTCTGTCCCATCCCTCATACCACCTAATTTATTTTAATACTGTCTTTTATTTTCTCGTATGTTCCTTCCTTGATACCGCTCACGTTCTTGATCTCATCGACTGATGAGAACTCTCCGTTTGCCTGCCTGTACGCCACGATAGCCGCCGCTCTTACGGCGCCGATCCCGGGTATATTGCACAGCTCTGCTTCCGAGGCGGTATTGATGTTGATCCTGCCGTCAGACGCCTGGCTTTTACCGTCCGCCGCGCCCGGACCCTGGGCAGCCGGGTCAGACGCATCGACCGCGTCTCCTGTGATCCCTATCATCTCCTGCCCGCTCTCTCCTGCGGCCTGCGCCTGCTCAAGCGTGGGAATGACCAGCTTTACGCCGTCGTACAACAGTCCGGCTTGGTTTACATAACTCTCGTCAGCATCCTCCGCAAACCTTCCGGCAGCCTGTACCGCCTCATATACTCTGCTGCCTGCTGGCAGCTCATACACATCGGGATCCTTCACCGCCCCGCATACATGCACATAGATCACCTGCGGCCCGTCTTCTTCTTCGGGAGACGCCTTCTCTCTCTGAGCCGTATCCTGCACAGTCCCGTCCTGCGGGGTTTCCTGTGCCCCTTCTTCTGCGGCAGCTTCCGCCTGCGGCGGTTCATCATTTACAGCTTCCCCGCCCTGTCCGCCGCTCCCGGTATCTGCTGCGCCAGACGCCTCATAGGACGCGTCACCGCCCAGTACAAGCTGCTCTCTCCGGGTACACCCGCACAGTAAAACACAGATCAAAAGTATCGTCGTTTCTATTTTTCTACACATAGCTTCCTTTCCGAACCTGTTATGCTCTTCAAGGAAGTTCCCGCCATGCACTGCATTACCATTGTAAAATAAATTGGGCTCTATGTCCACTTAAAAATCACAATTCCGGCGATGGCTACACCCATGCCGACGATCTTGCGTATTTCAAGCGGCTGCTTCTCCACGCCGAACATGCCGAACAGCTCGATCACATACGCAACGATAAGCTGTGCGATCACGATCAGCATGACCGCCCTGGCGGGTCCGAGCATCTCCATGCTCTTGATGACCGTGTAGGTGATAAAGGCGCCGATCGCCCCGCCAAGAAGCATGTACTTCGGTTCCACCTTCCAAAGCGTTGTAAAAGAAGACCGGTCCGTGACAAGCCATGCCGCCAGACAGACCAGCAATGCCGTAAACTGTACAAAAGCATTGGCAACCCAGATGCCGGACGCTTTCGTCACCTGCGTATTAAAGACTCCCTGAATGCTCATAAGCGCACCCGACAGAAGTGCGATCAGAAATCCAAACATAATATACCCCTTTCCTTCACATACAAAAAGAGAACGGTTGATCCGTTCTCCCTTATCATATCCATTACCCTCTGTAAATATACATTTTTCCGCGGTCCCGGCACAGCTTACGGTGTGCCCGCAGCGGCCTTACCCCTGCGTTTCTTCTCCGCCGTTTTCCCCGTCTTCTGTGCTGCCGCCGTCTTCCATGCCTTCTTCGGTCTCTTCTTCTCCGGTGGTCTCCTGCGGCACATCGATATATTCTTCCTCATATTGCCCGCCGACCACCTGCGACATGATCTTCTCGGACAACGCCTTCAGATCCCTGTTAGCGTCCTCGCCGTCCCATATCCTGGCGAAGGTGATCTCCATTTCTACCCAGAAATTGCTCGTCTCGATCATCTTCGGCATCGGAACAGAACACATATATTCCTGCAGGAAGGCCTCCTTATCCGGGTCGCTGTACGTATCCCCGCTGTCATACACGGGCAGCTTTCCCGTCCTCTCGTAGAGAGTATCCGTGGCATGCTCTGTCAGATATACGGCAAAGTCGTTTGCCATTTCCTTTTTTTCGGAAAAGCCGTTCACGACAACGCACTGTGTCACAGAGAGAGAAGCTGACCCCAACTCTCCACTCACATCCGGCACCTTGGAAAAACCGTAGTCGTAGGTAAAGGTTCCTTCCGACACGGCCGCCTCGATCTTGCTGAGCGCATCGGTCGTCGCCACCGTATACACGATCTTACCGTCCATAAAATCCTGCAGAACGCCGTCGTAGCTGATCTCTGTCGTATCGATGGAAAAGAACTGGTTCAGGTTCTGATACACTCTCAGACAGCGGATCGCATCCTCATTATAGATATGGATGGAATCCGAACGGTCGCCGTTTACGCCGCCCACATCGATCGAATCGCCCACGAAGAAATAATTGTAGAAGATATCGGACACATCCCACTTAAAGACTGCCTCCACCTGATCCGGCGCATCATACACATCGGCGAACTCCAGGATATCGTCTATCGCCTCGGGAAGAGCCTGCTCCACTCTCTGCGCCACATCCTCCACAGAGATCGCACTGTCCGATGCTTCAGCCTCCTGTGCGCCGTCTACGCTTTCCTCGGGTTCGCCGCCGTTGTCCAGATCCTCCTGCGCTTCCATGCCCGCAGCGGCATCTCTCTCCGCCTCGATCTGTGCTTTGACCCAGTCTTCTAAGTACGTTTCGTTATATAAGAGACAGCTTGTTTCAAAGTAAAAGGGATAGCCGATGCGCTTGTCATGATAAGTCACCGCCCTGACAGCCGTCTCAGGAAAGATCTCCTCCATCGGCCGGACGTCTTCCGGCAGACGCACCTCGGATGCCAGTCCAGCCAGATAAGCCTTTTCCAGGGAATCGTTGCTCACGATATACAGATCGGGGGCCTCCTCCTCATTCAGGGAAGCCTGATTCAATGTTTCCAGGTATTCCAGTCCCGATGTATAGACCGGGATCACGCGAACCTCGCTCTGATATTCTCCGTAGGATACCGCCACGCTGTTCAGATAATCCGTCAGGGCTTCATCCGTGTACCACAGATACAGAGTCTCTCTATGTCCGAAAAGGGAATCATCCTCAACCTCTTCTTCCTCATTATGGGTCACGCCGATCCCCAGCATCCCGATCCCGTATATGCCGGCCGCACACAGCGCAACGGCCAGGATCATGATCAATCTTTTTCTCAGGGTCACTTCCGTACTCCTTCTATCACCGCATTCTATACTGTCTGGTCACGTTCTCTCTGTCAACCATTCTTCCCGCCGCACACCTCATCTATGCTTCTGCGAAGTATATCGACCATCTCATCCACATGATCCTTCGTGATCACAAGCGGCGGCACAAACCTGATAATATCCGCTCCCGCATTGATGAGCACCAGCCCCTTATCCATGGCCGCGCTGATGATATCGCCCACAGGTCTGTCGAAGACCAGCCCCTGCATCAGACCGGCGCCGCGCCTTGTCAGCACACAGCCATAATCCGCCGCCACGCTGTCCAGGCATTGCTCCAGATACGCGCCCACCGTGCGCACGTTTTCGAGCACATTTTCTTTTTCAAACAGCTCGATCACTTTACAGACCGCAGCACAGGCAAGCGGATTGCCGCCGTAGGTAGTGCCGTGGTCGCCCGCCGTGAGCGAATGGGCTCCGACCTTTTCCGTCATCAGAAAAGCGCCTACAGGTACGCCGCAGCCAAGAGCCTTTGCCGTTGTCATCACATCCGGCTTCACACCGTACCTCTGCCATGCAAACATTTCACCGGTGCGCCCCATGCCGCACTGGATCTCGTCCAGTATCATCAGGATATCCCTCTCATCGCAGAGTGCGCGGATCCCCCGCATAAATTCCTCCGTTGCCGGATACAGGCCGCCCTCGCCCTGTACGGTTTCAAAAAGGATCGCGCAGGTCTTATCCGTAATCTGTTCCTTCACACTTTCCAGATCGTTCAGCTGCGCGAATCTGATGTTGCCGATCATGGGTTCAAAGGGCTCGCGGTAATGCCTGTTGCCTGTAACGGACAGCGCTCCCATGGTCCTGCCGTGGAAAGAGTGCTCCATGGCAATGATCTCATGATCTGTCCTGCCGTCCTTCAAAAATCCATATTTCCTCGCGGTCTTGATCGCGCCCTCCACCGCCTCGGCGCCGCTGTTGGTAAAAAACACTCTGTCCATTCCGGAAATGCGCTTTAAACTCTTAGCCGCTTCGATGGCAGGTATATTATAGTAATAATTCGATGTGTGGATGATCTTATCGATCTGCTCTTTTAACGCATCGTTGTATTCCCTGTTCTGATATCCCAGCGCAAACACCGCAATACCGGACACGAAATCCAGATACTTTTTCCCGTCCATATCATAGAGGTGCACCCCTTCGCCCCTCTCAAATACGACCTGATAACGGTTGTAGGTGTGGAGCAGCGCCTGCTCCGCCTCATCAATATAACGCTGCATCGTCTGACTCATAATCTGTCCCTGACTTTCTTTTTTGCTGTACCGTCACCCCATCATAGAAGCCCGGTCCTCGTCCGCTATGATGGCGGTGCCGATACCCTTATCCGTAAAGATCTCCAAAAGCAGGCAGTGCGCGATCCTGCCGTCCAGGATATGCACCCTGTTGACGCCCTGTTTAATGGCGTCCGTGCAATTACTGAGCTTCGGCAGCATCCCGCCGCCAATGCATCCGCTGCCTATCAGCTCGTCCGCCTGGGACGCCGTCAGCCTGGAGATAAAGCTTTCCTTATCGTTGATATCTCTGTACAACCCCTCGATATCAGTCAAAAATACGAGCTTATCGGCGCCCAACGCCTTGGCGATAGCACACGCCGCATCGTCCGCGTTGATGTTGTAGGTCACATAATCCCGATCAAGGCCCACCGGAGCTACGATCGGCAGAAAATCCTTTTCCAGAAGATCATAGAGCACCTTGGGATCGACGCTCTCGATCTCGCCCACATAACCGATGTCCTCGCCGCCCGGACACTTCTTTACGCACTGTAAGAGGCCGCCGTCCTTACCGCTGATGCCGACCGCGCGCACACCCAGCTCCTCCACCATCCTGACAAGGTTTTTGTTGACCTTGTTTAAGACCATCTCGGCGATCTCCATCGTCTCGTCATCCGTCACACGCAGCCCGTTCACGAATCTGGCTTCCTTGCCGACCTTGCCGACCCAGCGGCTGATCTCCTTACCGCCGCCGTGAACGATGATCGGCTTAAAGCCGACCAGCTTAAGAAGCGTCACATCCTTAATGACATTCCTCTGCAGCTCCTCGTTGCTCATGGCGCTGCCGCCGTACTTGACAACGATGATCTTGCGGTTGAATTTCTGAATATAGGGAAGCGCCTCGATCAGCACCTCCGCCTTGCTCAGTATCTTGTCCATTTCATTCTGTTCCATGCTGTCTACCTTCTATCACTTTTTTAAATAGTCGGAGTATATTGCCGTGTATCCTGATGCAGACCACGGTATGACATTACCAGATGCAGACCCTTTGAAGCCATCGGTACTTAGCGAGGTAAAGAACTGTCATGCAGCTCTCGAGCTTAGTACCGCTATGGCTGAAACGGAGCGAAAGCGCGTCTGCAGCGGTAATGTCATACCGTGGCGCCCACTTTAACTCCGATAATCCGCATTGATCTTCACATAATCATAGCTTAAGTCACAGCCCCAGGCGGTCGCCTCCGCGTCCCCCCTATGCATATCGACAAGCACTCTGACTTCCGGCGAGGACAACACCTGTGTCGCCTCTTCCTCGCTGTAGGGCACGGCTGCGCCGTCCTTAAAGATCAGGATGCTCTTCTCGTCATTTTCAAAATACAGCTCCACCTTATCCGGGTCAAACTGTACGCCGGAATAACCGAGTGCGCACAGGAATCTTCCGAAGTTGGCGTCATGCCCATAGACTGCCGCCTTGCACAGACTGGACGAGATCACGCTGCGGCTTAAGATCCGCGCTTCCTGTTTGGTCGCCGCATGGATCACCTTCGTCTCAAAAAGCGCTGTTGCGCCTTCACCGTCGCCCGCCATCTTTTTGGCCAGCGTGGTGTCGATATAGTTTAACGCTTCCCTGAATTTATGATAAGCTTCGTTCTTTACCGTTATCTCGTTATTGCCCGCCATACCGTTGGCAAGCACCACCAGCGTATCGTTGGTGGAGGTGTCGCCGTCCACGGAGATCATGTTAAAGGTATCGGTTACATCTTCCCGCAGAGCCTCGGCAAGAAGCTCCCTGGAGATCGCGATATCCGTGGTGATAAACCCAAGCATCGTGCACATATTCGGATGGATCATGCCGGAGCCCTTGCACATGCCGCCGACCGTGACGGTCCTGCCGTCTATCTCTATCTGAACCGCCGCCTGCTTGGATACCGTGTCCGTAGTCATGATGGCTTCCGCCGCGAGCGTTCCCGCGTCAAGCGTATCTGATTTGGCTGCCGCCAGCTTCTCTACCCCCGAAAGGACCTTATCCATAGGGAGCTGGTTGCCGATCACACCGGTGGATGCCACAAGCACCGAATCCGAAGAGATCCCCAGCAGCTGCGCAGCTTTTTCGGCAGTCTGCTTGCAGCTGTCATAACCCTGTTTCCCGGTAGCGGCATTGGCGATGCCGGAATTTGCGACGATGGCATGTACGCATGCCGAATGCTCCACCACCTCTTTGTCCCAGCGGACGGGAGCCGCCTTCACAACATTGCTCGTAAATACGCCCGCCGCCGTACAGGGCGCAGCGCTGTACACCAGCGCCATATCTTTTCTGTTCTGATATTTGACTGCGGCTTCTACGCCCGCCGCCTCAAAACCGATCGCCGCGGTAACGCCGCCTTCTATCACTTTCATTGCCACAGACCTCCGTGTCCTCTTCTGTCCGGCGGCACGCTTCCGCGTATGCCGTCTGTTCCGGCCTGCCCCGTCTGCAATGCAGAGAGCCGCACACTTTTCCGCCTGCCGCATCCGCAGCGCAGGAAGCCGTACACTTTTCCTATTTTAATACATTTGAACCGGAAAGAAAAGTCATATTTTATTAAAGATGAAGTAAACGAATTGTCAGTTGATATGAAAAAGATTGTTCCTAAAGGAAAATGACCTTAGACCTGTTTTCTTGA
>CANQIJ010000007.1 GCA_947624025.1 uncultured Lachnospiraceae bacterium
TATGCATTTCTATCATGCAAGATACAAAATCTCCTTGCAATTGCGTGTTGCTATGGTATTATATTAGCGAAACAAAAAGGCATTTGTTAGCAAAGTTTTCTATAATAATAATTTTCGTGATGATAGTGAAATGAATGCAACGGCATATTATGATAAAAAAAGCGATTGTGATTTTTTAACGATAAATACGGGAACATTAATTGAAATCTTTGCGCTGATAAAAACTGCGTTTGCACAAAGAAACATATTATGCAGATTTGGTAATCCAAATGAAGAAAGAAATGCGATATATACAGGAAAACATGTATTTAGATAGAAGAACTTTAGAAATGGATGCTGATGCGGTCGCTGCAACAAATTTAATAGACAATATACTAATGTCGTATGAAAAGAGAAAAAAGAAGTTAGAATATATTCAAATTTTCAGTGTAGAAGATTTATTTGAATTATGGGGATTTTCAATTGCATGTGTTTTCATGAAATTTGAGTTAGATATAAAATCTAACTTTATCATTTACAATATCTTTAACAAATAATCGAGAAAAGTATGAATTTTTTTCAGCGGAAGTAATGAATAATTGGGCTAATAATTTGCGGCCACGCCTGAAACAATATAGCAGAACAATATTATTCTTAGAAGAAGAAACAGAACAAGCAATTAAAGATATGAAAAAAGGAAAAATTTATTTTGAGTTAAAGAAAACAATTTGCAAATTTTCAAAGTCCCTTATGGAATAGTCACGGTTGCTCTTTCGATTGCCATCATTATAATAAAGCTTATTATTCGCCTAAGACATTAGGGACACTTTTACAAAAAGGGATTTATATATTTCTATTCTTATCCGTCTTTTTACTCTAACGCGTCCAATACCGCCTTCGCCACAAGCTCCATCCCGGCAGGCTTAGGATGAACGCCGTCAGTCACATATTCGTGCAGGTTATCGATGCTGATGCCGCAGTCAGCCAGTTCAATAACCGGGATTCCCCTGTTGTCCGCGATCACTCTGATCCGGGCGGAATAGTCCTCCGACGTCAGATCCAGATCGTTTACAAACGTTACAAACGGCTGAGACGGCTCGGTCCCCCAGTCGCCTGCCGGAAGCAGCGTACAGCAATAAATCTGCGCACCCGGATAATTGCTCTCCAGCTCGTCAAGAATCAGGGTATAGGCGTCGCTGAAATCTTCGACCACTCCGGGCTCAACGCATCTTGTTCCGTCATTGTCGCCAAGAGGAATGCCCTTCAGCAGGTCGTTTGTTCCCATGTAGACGATGATCACATCCGGCATTCTGCCCTGACTGCCTACCAGCTGGGAGATCCTGTACTCGCTGCAGCCGTTTAAAGGATCGTCCAGGGATAAGGAGTCACCGACGCACGTACAGCCGGCGCTTGAGCCGTTGACACACAGCTCCATACCCGTCTGCTCCAGAACCTGCATCCACCAGGTTTGTGACACATCTGTCACTTCTCCGCTCTCCGGGTAAAAGATAGAACAGTCCTCCGGTATCCACCCTGTATAAGTGGAGATGCTGTCACCCAGGATCGACAGGCTTAACGGCTGCTCCGCATTAACGTCATCAGCTTCTGTATCCTTGTCGGCGTCTGTATCTGCGCCTGTATCTGCGTCAACCGCCTGATCCGTGTAAACACCTGTTTCCGTATCATTTGTTTCAACACTGTCGATTGCAGTTTCAACGCTGTCGATTGTGACATCATTTTCTGCAGCGCTGTCTGCCGTGCCGTCCTGAACCGCGCCGCCGCATCCTGCCATACACATAACCGAAAGCAGAAGGCACGATGCGCATATTATCCCGTTTTTTTTCACCATACCGTAACCCCTCATCATTTGTCAGTGAAATACTGTCTGCCATTACCGTTTAAAAACGGACTGTCTGGCGCCGTGCAGCTGTTCGTGATGCTTCAGGACATCCGTCACCGCATCCATACGAAGCCCGGCATCTATAAAGTCACAGTTTTTACAGAACGGATAATTCTGTCTTCCGTCCCGGATCGCCTCGCGCAGCTTGCGGTACGGTTCGCTGTTCCATCCCTCTTTCAAGGACACCTTGTGCAGATCCGCCAGATCAGTCACTTCAAAGTTGTCGCAGCAGCAGATACCCATCTTACCGTTTGGCATGATCCACATATCCGTATACGGCATCAGACATGTCTCACGGATCACCTCTCCCTTGCTCTGCTTATTCGGCGCGCTGCCGGCCCTGTTCGTCAGGACCTCCTTGAGGTAACGCATCTGGATCAGGATATCAACATCCTTAAATTCATCGGGATGCGCTTTGACATAGTCATAGATCTCTTTGATATTGTCATGCATTTTCATATCGAGACAGTAGTTATTAATGATAAGCTGGTTCACATACGGAACGATCGTCTTTACTTTATCAATATCCAGCAGAAGCCCGTTAGTGGACATGAAGATGAACGCATCAGGCAGCTGCTTTCGCGCATACTTATGAAATTCAACAATACGGGTATCCAGCCAGGGTTCGTTGTTCCCGTATAGCGTCAGGTGGCCTTTGTACCCCCAGTCGTGAAGCTGATCGATAACGGAATAGTAGATCTCGTCTTCCATTTTCATATACGGGCGTTTCTCGGCGTGAATGTTCGCAGTGCAGAACTCACAGGTACTGTTACATCTGTTCACCGTCTCCAGATTGACCACGATAGGCTGCGGCAGCTCTTCCTGTGCAAAAAAATATTCAATATATCTCTTCTGCTGCCTTCTCCTGTATGCAAACTGCAGCTTTAAATAACTCTGACTGGACAGCTTAGGCAAGTATTTTCTTGCGTTCCACCCAATCACCCCTCCGAAATTGTGTACTCTGATCGGCATATTCTTTTCTCCTCCTACATATGATCTATCCGGTCTGCATGCAGTACAGCGCCTGCTGTCAGACCCGGTCAGTTTGCCTGATAGACGTAAACCGTATAGCTGCCGTCATCCGCCGTATGCTCATGGATCAGACTGAGCCCGGCTTCCTCCGCGTTCGTCAGCTTAAGCCTTGAAAAAATATATTTGCCGCCGAGCGCTTTGAAAGCCTCTGTATCAATATAGATATCATAATCTGTAGCATACACTGTTTTCGTCGCACTGACAATACTTAAATCCGTTCCCGAATACAGATAAGCCCTCGCGCCCCAGTCGTCATAATAAATACGCGTCGCTTCCATCCGGTCAAGCGCCGGGGCGATCACCCTGCGGAAATCGTCCTTGTACTGCTGTGAATAATATCCGAGATAACCGTCCAGCGTAGCGATCCCGTTATATTCCAGCACCGCCGGGTATAACCCGTAGGCGGCGGACCACTCGCCCCGATAACCGATATCCTGCTTGATCTCATCAAAAAGCTCCTCTGCAAAGAACTGCTCATAATCCAGCTCGTCCACCTCAGAGCCGTGATAATACTCATACGCTCTGTTGCGGCATGTGGCATACAGATCGTTATACCGGCCCGGCGTCAGGATGATCACAAGCACCGCCGCACAGGCAATGATATTCGCGGCCCACATCTGCCATATTCCCGCATCATAGAGCCGCATCAATACGAGAAGCAGCGCCGCGTACCACAAAAACGGATTGAAAAATACCGTCCGGTTAAACTGCCATCCCTTAAGGGGCGGAACAAGCGTCTCGACAAACGACCGCAGGGGCTCGCAGTCATACAGGGCATAGACCACACTGTTAAACAGAAGAAACAGCATGATAAGATTGAACGGGTCACGGAAGATCCTCCCGGCCTGTCCCCTGCGAAGATACAAAGCGTTATTGACCACAAAATACACAGCGCAGACCGGCAGCACGACCTTGCCGTGGACGCTGTCCGCATGAAAGATCCCTTCTCTCCAGACCGTGAAGATCTCTCGAAGGATCTCCCCGCCGGAGAGGCTGGAATTGACCATCGTGGAGCGGATCGTCACCTCACTGTTCAAAAGCATCTGTCCAAACAGTCTGTACTCGCATACCGCATATCCCAGCGACAGCACAGCAAATGCCGCCGCAAGCCTCCACGCCGGTTTCCTGTCCCGTATGGACAGCCACACAAGGGCGATCAGCAGATATCCCAGAATAAACAGCCCGTGATAGGAAAAATAAGATACGACCGGATAGAAAAAGAGCGCCGCGTACCATCCCGCCCTGCCGCTGCGGTAGATCCTGACGAGCAGATACACGCACAGCGGGATCGAGGCAAAGGCGAAGCCGAATGCCGGGAAAAACCATAGAATACCGTATGCAAATCCCGTCATACAGATAATGGGACGGTACAGCATATATTGATCCGCAAACAATTCCTTTGCAAGCAGCCGAAAGGAAACGATACCCAGCAGAATCTTACCGATGATACCGAGCACATACGCCGTGTAAGCCGGAAACAGCATATACAGCACACTGTACAGGGAAAACTCGGAGGGCAGGACATCCCTGCTGATCCCTCCCAGGAACGGCACATCCACGCCATGCTGAAAAAAACTTCCCGTATCCTTGAGCATCTGAAACTGCGGCAGAAACAGATCCAGGTTGTCATGGACCCCTATATAGCTGCGTTCTCCGTACCCAAAGAACACCGCCGCCGTCAGCAGAAGAAAACCTGCGACCGGAAAGATAAACCAGTATTTCGTCAGCCATATGAACCATTTTTGTTCCGTCAGCCGTTTCATCCGTCTCTCCATCATGATCCGCTTTACTTATCTTTACTTTCTCTTACAGCCGCCTCACCGTTCTTACGAAACACAAATAATTTCTGCCCGAAGAAATTCATGACAACAAAGAAGCACATACCGAAGAGCATTGCCACATTATCCACGATCACCTTCGGCTGTGAAGACAGCAGGCGCCTGACAAGGGGCTGCGCCGTACCATAGGCGATCAGATAGCATACTATGATATTTACGGCAAACCGCCACGGAAGCCATTTATCCCTGTTCTCCACCTTAAAAGTAACCTTCGCATTGGCATGATAGGAAAAAACGCTTCCGACAAAATAGGAAATTCCCGTAGAAAGCCAGTAATTTATATGAATAAAGTTATACAGCACCGCCATGATCACCCATCCCATAAACGTATTGATAACGCCCACCATACCAAAATGAATGACTTCCATGATAAAGGTCCTGTGCGTATGATAAAGTTCTGCAAGCTTTTTCATGTATCTTCCTTTTCTACCGTTATGGTTATACCGGGTCAGTCACCGTACAGAGCCATCCATTCCGGGCGGTCTATGGAGATCACGCTGTTCTTTCCGTAGAAATCTGCCGTCACCGTGTTCGTCCACGCAGCTTTATCGTTCGTGACCGGCATATGCATCAGCGGCCCCTGCACATCATTGATACCCGGAACCACGATATCCTCCCCGTCACCGCTCTCCATCAGCTTCGTCTGCAGATCCATCTGTTCCTTGTAATCCCGCGCCTGGCCGCTTACAATATAATCAAGCGAAACATAAGAGGTGCCGGTCTTGATATAACTGCGCCCGATCAGGACCAAAACGGCACAGACCAATATCCCCGGAAGAACGATCCTATGCCAGACCGCCGTGTCAATATTGCCATGCCGCGCCAGACCCCTCCCGATCCTTTCCGCCGTCTTTTGCGCCGCCACAAGCAGGATTCCCGATGCCGTCAGCAAAAAGACCTGATAATTGGTATTCAGGACACCTCTGGAAACCTCCACTCCGGCATAGATCGCGGGCGCCTGCATGGCGCTGTACAGACAGAAAAGCATAAGCGAAAGCAGAATGGGATGCCTGAATCTGTATACTTTTTCCTCTGTACAGTACACTGCGGTCAGAAGGACAAAAAGGAACAAAAGTCCGACAAATATCAGAGGTCTTTCTTTCACATAGACACCGATATCCTTAATCCCACAGAGAAACGATCTGCCGATAGTCGTAAATACAGCCGGCACGGAAAAGCTAAACTCCTCTCCCGCACGGCACTTATTGCCCGGTGCTGTGGCGCTGACAACAAGCCCGGCCATTTCACACACAACAGGAACCGCAAGCAGCAGAATGCGCTTGTCCTTCCGAAGCAGCCATGCGGATATACCCACGTAACAGGCAGCCACCAGCGCAAATAGCGCCGCCTGATAATTTGCTCCTCCAAGCAATGTCATAAAGATCAGGATCCCGGCAAAGGTACTCTTCTTATATTCCGCGCTGTATCTGATAAGCCATGCCGCCGTCATCTGACACATCGCAAAAGGGATCATATAGTGCGCGCACCCGTTAAACCAGTAAATGGACGATTTGGGGCTGGGAATAAATTCTATGCTGACTGCCAGAAAGCAAACGGAAAGCAGCAGATAGCTCCATCTGTCAAACCGCAGGGTCCTGCATAATATCTCCTTAAACAGGTAAAGTGTACTGCCGATCCACAGAAACAGCATCAAGACCGCAACAATAACATATGCCCTGTCGTGAAAGACCTCCGGCTGAAGAGAAAAGAGCGCCACATCAAACCATGTTCCCTGCCAGCTGTAATAATAGCGTACCACTGTGCCAAACACCGCCCTGGCCACCGCCGCCGGGGAATGCGTACCCATCCATGCCCTTCTGGTAAGAATGCCATATCCGTAATCATCGCCGCTTGCCCTGTTGACAAAGGTAAGATACACAACCGGCAGCATCAGGATGCCAAAGCATACCCATGATATAACAGCGAGATATCGAAACCTTTTTTTCATGAGCTTTCCTTTCACGGGCCGGCCTCGTAAAGCCGGGCCGCATCCGCCTTGTAAAAAACGCAAAGCTTATATATAATAATATAACAGACGATGCCGCAGAGGTATCGTCCGATCGCCGATCATTCCGGCGGCAGAGAGCATTCCGCGCAGAAGGGAGTAACGTATGCCCAATTTAAAAATACATCATATCGGTTATCTTGTTAAAAAAATAGACGCCGCGATCCTTTCCTTTCAGAAGATCGGATACGAGACCGTTCAGGATACCGTATATGACGATATCCGCAAGGTAAACATCTGCTTTCTTCAAAAAGACGGCTACCGCATCGAACTGGTCGCGCCTGTATCTGAGGATTCCATCGTCTACGGTTTACTCAAAAAATACAAGAACTGCCCCTATCATATCTGCTATGAGACAGACGATTTCGATGAAGACTACCGCAGTCTGACATCCGGCGGCTTTACGGCCATCGATGCTCCCACTCCGGCCCCGGCGCTGCAGGGCCGCGACGTCGTGTTCCTGACAAGCCCCTCCATGGGGATGATCGAACTGATCCGGCAGCCTGACGGCTCCTCCTAAGATCGCGGACTTAGGAGAGCCGGCTGATGATGATATCCGCCATATCGCCCACATTCTTCATGGAAACGACCTGGCCCATATTAAACTTGATCCCGAACTCCTGCTCCACAGCCGCTACCAGATTGATATGCTCCAGGGAATCCCAGTCCTCGATATCATCGGCAGTCGTTGCGTCCGTCACGGTGATGCTGTCGTCATCAAATACATCGCGGAATACTTCATTCAGTCTTTCAAATACTTCCTGTCTGTCCATACGAATCTCCATTCCTTCCATGCTATTAAGTACTATAAATGGTTTGCTGTTATTTTTCAACCCTGATCACCGTATTTTTATCTTCATAATCGGGGGTGATATCAAGCCTCCATACCGTACTGCCGTCTTCCTTCTCTTCGATCCTCTCAAAGCCCATATCCGCATAAAAATTTCGGACCATGGCATTCTTGGCCGTGGGATAGTAATAACCGTACACGGTTCCGATACCGCAGGAAAGACATGCGTGAACCACGCTGTCCATCATGGCATATTCCATGTCCCGCTTCAGCACACGGCAGCTCATGAGCCACAGCTCCAGATGAAGCGCTTTCTCCTGCCCGTCCTTACGGCCGATCACCACGGACACGACGCCGTTGTCGCCGAACTTATCCTCCAGCCTGCCGTACCTTGTGATATAGTGATCGTCCGCCGCGAACCGCTCAATATCGCTCTGCGTATATCTTCTGGTCGTCAGATTAAACTGGTTGCTCTTGTTGGTCAGCTGGGCTATCCGTGCCATGTAGACCGCTTCAAAGGGTCTGACCGCAGCCTTCATCTCAAGCGACAGAAGATACTCTCTGTAATCGACGAAGCTATGCTGCTGCTTCTGTCTCTCGATATTGGCCTTGTACATCTCATTGCGTTTTCTGTCATCCTCCGACAGGTCTGTAACCTCAAAAAAGCCCGCGTGGTCCAGCACCCTGATATACTGCTCGGGCGTACCGATCTGCGGCGCCAGGACGCCGGGCACCTGCGTGGCGACAATATCGCGCTCTGCGGGATTGTCGTCAACAAACACGATGCTGTCCGGGAGAATATTCATCTCGTCCGCTATCGCGGCGACATTCCCGCTCTTAGGCTCCCAGTTTGCCTTGATCAGGATGAAATCCTCCGGACGCAGGACCCCTTCGGGGTGCTCTAATCCCGCTATGGCATTTTCATACTCGTTCTTGGAGGCGACATTGAGCATCACTCCGATATCCTTCTGCGCTTTGAGATAGGACTGGAATTCCGAATAAACCTGTCCCATCGAAGTTTCCTGTCCGATCTCTATCTTCTCCACGCCGTCATCCCCTATGACGCCGCCCCACAGGGTCTGATCCAGATCCAGCACAAGGGATTTTTTATTTTTTCCAAACACCGCTTTGATAATATTGGACAGATTATAAGCGAACTCCGGGATCGCCTGCATACACATGGCGTATTTGTACATATGCCAGTAAAACGGATCCGCCCACTTGTCCAGGCCGTACGATGCCGATATATAGTTGATGTCATTGATATAGAAGTTCCCGTGTTCAGCGGCATACTGACAGAATCTCCCGTTTAACCTGTTCAGGAAATTGACGCGCCCCTGGGCGTACACAGCGTCCTGATTCCCCAGGATCCGATAAAAGGGATATTCAAAGTTATTCTGAACAACGGGGCAGCCGTACTTCTCCTCTATCTTCTCCCACATAACACGAAAATGCTCATACTGCTCCTCCAGCATGGCGTCAGCCTGCTGCGGGGTGTCCGTCACGGAAGGATACCTCGTAATGTTGCGGTTAGAGGTATGGATATAGATCAGGTCGGGGGCAAAACGCACAAGCTCCGGTTCATCAAACATCACGTCCTGCCAGTACTGCGCATACTCCGACTCATAGAATACCGGCTGTATACCCCTGTTTAAGAGAAACAGCTCGAGCACCCTGACGATATCGTGCGTCGTGCTGCCGCCCAGCACGGCGATCTTTTTCGACAAAAATCCCGTCCCGCTTTCCAGCAGCCTGCGTCTGATCTTTTTGGAGCTTTTCAAAATATAATCACTGTCAAAAGGATATTCGAGTTCTTTCACGCTAATCTCCATTCCGGAGCGTTTATGCGACGGGGCGACGCGAATCTCAAATTCGCGTCTGCCATCAGGGAAATTTGTGACGCTCTGGCACAAATTCCCGATTGAAAAATAAGCTATCGAGCTTATTTTTCAATCTATACCTCCATGCTCTTACCCGTCTATCATAACATATTCTGTACCAATACCGCAAAATATATTTCTCTTCCGCATGAAAGGCAAAAAACAGGCGGCGCAGGGTCATCTGCCGATGATCCCGCACCGCCTTCTCCAGGCCGTATTTCCCGGCCCGGTAACATATCGCCGCGGACGCTATTCCTCCCGGTAGAAATCCGCCAGGATCCTTCTGCTGATGCAGTCAGAATACCGCTGACACCCCTGTGCCGATAAGTGGATGCCGTCCACCAGATAATCCGTCACGGAATAGGCGTCAATACCGCAGTCTTCTCCCATGCCGTTAAAGAATATGACGCCGTCTTTTTCATGCTGCAGCGCCACATAAGAGCAGAGTCCGCAGTAATCGACCAGGGTTCCGCAGCCGTAATCCAGCGTATAGGAATTGCCGATATACTTGTCGCCCTCAAAGATCTCGCAATAATGCGGCGATATCAGAATGACCTTGGCATCCGGAAAATTATCAAGCAGATTTACCACGCCTATCTCCAGCGCTCCGACATAGGTGTATTCGCTTTTAATATCCAATACATCACCGTTTTCGAGATATTTGCTCCTTGCTACCTGGCGGCACAGGAAATCGTTGATGCCATAGTTGACTACGAAATAATCCGTCTTGGAAAAATCGCATTCATCCATAACCTCCTTCGCCTTGTACCCCTCAAACACATCGGTGCCGATATTTCCGAGAGCCGCCTGCACCACGCCCAGAAAGCTGACAGATGTCCAGTTGTTAAAATCAAAAGCCTCGTCCGGCAGAAGAGCCGCCGTTGTACCGCCTATCGCCATGTTGTACACCCTGGCGTTGCAGGCCTGCGCCACTAATGCCGCCACGCCGCCGTTCTCGCTCTCGTCCGCCAGTATACTGTCACCCATGAACACGATCTGCATGGCAGAGTCCTCACCGTCTCCGTCCGTCTCGTGATCACCGTCCTGAGCGGATGCGGAATTGGCCGATACCGAATGATCGGAAACCGGATCCGCATTTTCGCCCTGATCCGCAGCGCCGTCTGTGCCGGAATCCTTCTGCCCGGCATTTTCGTCATTCAGATCCCCCTGTGCTTCCGTAAGCTCCTGTATCTTCTCCGCCAGCTCCCGGTTTTCCTCTGCGAGCGCGCGCTTTTCCCGCTCGGCTCTTACCTGGTTCTGTCCGTGGATGATCTCTATGACCGCCATAATACAAAACGCAGCCAATACCCCGATCAGCAATGTGCTTCCTCCATGCCGGAACCGTTTTATCCTATTCTGATTGCCATTCATCTTTTCTCCCGCCTTTCTTATCATGCTGCGACGGCGCATATCAAGCCTGTTTCAGGGGCCGATCGCTATCTGCCCCGGATTTCAATACTACAATAGCACTGTTTAAAACATTTGTGTATGCATCTAATCATTTATTAAAGAAACATTCCATAAATCTTAAGAATTGCAGAATACAGGAAGACCGGGCGCCGTTTCTCCCGATATTCCCTCTATATAGTATATAGTGAAATGAAAAAATTATGACAGAACGTCAGAGCTATTCCACATGATTGACCTTACGCGTAACCAGAGTGAGACGGTATTCAAAATCCCTTCTGTTTCTGACCGCCATGTTAGCCAGAATGAGCCCCGTAAAAAGAGACTGGATCGCAGCAAGTCCGATAAAACCGCAGACAAAGAGCGTAGGAAACCTGTCTACCAATCCGCTCTCCAGATAAGTGATCAGGATCGGGATAAACAGGATCACGGCAACGGCCGCCAGAACCACGGCGCACAGGCCGAAAAATTCCATCGGCTTATAGTCCCTGTACAGCTTCAGGATCGTGTGGAGCACCTTAAATCCGTCGGAAAACGTATTGAGCTTGGACTCGCTCCCCTCCGGCCTGTCGCGGTATTCTACGATCACATTCTCGATCTGCATCTTATTATAGACGGCATGGATCGTCATCTCCGTCTCGATCTCAAACCCTGTAGACAGCACCGGAAACGTCTTGACAAAGCCGTAGCTGAAAGCTCTGTACCCTGTCATGATATCCTTGATCTCACAGTGAAACAGACGGTTGATGCTGCTGCGCACGATGGTATTGCCGAAATTATGAAAGGGTCTCTTATTCTCCGTAAAATAAGTTGAGGACAGTCTGTCGCCGACCACCATATCCGCATTGTGGAAAAGTACCTTGTCCGCCATCTCCCGGGCATATTCCATGGGATAAGTGTCGTCCCCGTCCACCATGATATAACACTCCGCCTCGATCTCGCGAAACATCCGCCTGATCACGTTGCCCTTGCCCTGCAGATATTCGTGCCGTATGACAGCGCCTGCTTTTGCGGCCAGTTCCACGGTACGGTCCGTTGAATTGTTGTCATAGACATAGACCACAGCTTCCGGCAGCGCTGCCTTCGCATCCGCCACCACCTTAGCTATCGTCTTTTCCTCGTTATAACACGGGATCAATACAGCCACTTTATCCATCTTCGACATACCTTTCATCATTCTCTATCTATTTTATCATAATCGTAAATTCCAATACCCGCAAGCATATTCTTCATCGCCGCCCTCTGTCCGGCCAAAGCGCCGCCCGGTTTCGGATCGTCAGAAGCCCTGATAGATAAATTCACTCGCACTGTAGCCGGGTCCGTAACACCCGAACAGGATCACGGCGAACAGAAGCGCATACCAGATGATCCAGCGCACGGGCAAAGGCAGCGTCAGGATCCTGTCTCTGACAGAGCCCTTCTGCTCGCAGAGGGATACCGCCAGAAGAAGCGCCAGCGCCACAGCCACGATCAGGAGCTCGTCCGCTTCCAGTCCCAGTCCGAATAACGCCCCATTCCACAGAATAGCCGGATTCCACACACGGACCGCTCCCCTGAGCATCGCAAAAGCATCGCCAACCGATGCGGAACGGAAGAACAGATCGCCGATGCACACAAGAAAAAAGGTTCTGATAATGCGTACCGCTCCGATCAGCCTTCCCTTCGCATTCACATGGCACCTGTCCATGATCCGTGCACACGGCGGAGCCAGAAGCTCTTCCATTACGATATAAAACCAGTGCAGCAGGCCCGAGCCGATGACAAACTTCCAGTCGCCCCCGTGCCAGATACCCACCGTCAGCCACAGAAGAAACATCGCCGCAAAGGTCGCATACTGCTTACCCCGCTTCTTGCCGAACCTTTCTTTCCATGATCGGTTCAGTCCGGTGAAAAAACCGGTGCGGAGCAGGGGATAAAACACATATTCCTTCATCCACACCCCCAGTGTGATATGCCATCTGCGCCAGTATTCGGCAACGCTCGCGGAAAAAAACGGCGTCCTGAAATTCTCCGGCAGAAGGATGCCGAAGCTCTCCGACATTCCCAGCACAATATCCATGCAGCCCGAAAAATCCGTATACAGCTGGAACGCATAACAGACGGTGGCAACCCAGATATAGGCGCCCGGATAATCATGATACGAGCCATAAACCGTATCCACCAGGATACCGAGCCGTTCGGCGATCACCAGCTTCTTAAAAAAGCCCCATGCCATGCGCTGCAGTCCGCGCGACACACCCCGGTAATCAAACGCATGCGGTTCAAAGAACTGCTCTCCATGCTCCCTGTACTTAAGGATCGGTCCCGATATGATCACGGGAAAGTACATTCCGTACAGCATCAGCTTCAGAAAATTATTCTGTACCTCCGCGATCCCGTAATAGACGTCAACCACATAACCCAACAGCGAGAAGGTGTAGAAGGATACCCCTAACGGGATCAGGAAATCCACGCTCCGTATCAGATCCCGGGAGCTTCCGAACAGCCTTGCTATGCCGTCGATCGTATAAATTCCGAAATTGACATACTTCAGGACGACCAGTATGCCGATATTGACCAGAACAGTCAATAAAAGGACCGCCTTGCGCCGCCGGGCGTTATCCTGCGGGATCACGGCAAGCAGCCGGACAGCTGTATAGCAGACCGCCACCGAAGCTAAGGGATATAAGATCAGCATACCGTTCCCGCAAAGCAGATAATAAGCTATGCTGCACAGCAGCAAAAGCCCCCATTGGAGCTTCCGGGGGATGATATAATACAATATCAGGATGCCGGCAAAAAAACATAAAAAATAAAACGAGGTTATTCCCATATTCACACCCAACAGCACGGCGCCTAAATATTCTCTGATGCCAGTATCGCAAATCATTCCGGGAGAATTGCGAAGCAATTCTCTGGAAGCAGGCTGCCGAGCCTGCTTCGATTATATCATATTCTCTGATGCCAGTATCGTAAATCATTCCGGGAGAATTGCGAAGCAATTCTCTGGAAGCAGGCTGCCGAGCCTGCTTCGATTATACCATATCTATTCCCCAAAAGGAACCGGTTTGTACATCCCCGCATAACAATTTGCATTATTTCCCCAAATAAAGTAAAATTGCTATAGTCCATACGGAAGGAAGGTTCAGTATGCTTTTTAACTCCATATCCTTTGGCGTGTTTCTTATAATCGTTTTTCTGATCTATTATATGGTGCCTCACAGATACAGATGGTGCTTCCTGCTGACCGCAAGCTATGTATTCTATATGAATCTGCACATCGGCTACGGACTGCTGCTCCTGACATCGACGGTACTGACATACGCTCTGGCGCTGGGGCTCGAACGGGCCGGAACCGCCTCACAGAAAAAAAGACTGCTGCTGTCCGGCATCCTGCCGCTTGTGCTGATACTGCTCTTTTACAAGACGGCGTCTCCCGTGATCGACCGCCTGAATCTCATGATCGGGGCGGGACGTCTTTCCCTGCAGCCCATCACTGTGAAGATCATGCTGCCGGCGGGCATCTCCTTCTATTTTTTCCAGTCCATGGGGTATCTGATCGACGTATACCGGGGTAAGATCAAGGCGGAGAGACATTTCGGCTACTACGCGCTTTTCGTATCATTTTTCCCCCAGCTCCTTGCCGGGCCGATCGGCAGGGCGGGCGATCTGCTGCCCCAGTACAAAAAGGAACGCCCCTTCGACTACAACAACGTGACGTACGGTCTTAAACTGATGGCCTGGGGATATTTCAAGAAACTGGTGATCGCCGACGTATTCGCCGGTGTCGTCAATAAAGTATACGACCAGTCGGGCTCCTACGTCGGTCTGGTCTTCATCGTTGTCACGGTCATGTTTGCCATAGAGATCTACTGCGATTTTTCCGGCTATTCCGACATTGCGATCGGATGCGCGAAGCTGTTCGGGATCGACCTCATGACGAACTTTAAAAGTCCCTATTTTTCTTTTTCCATCCGGGAATTCTGGAGCAGATGGCACATATCGCTGTCCACATGGTTCCGCGACTATGTCTATATTCCCTTAGGCGGCAGCAGAGTCTCCAGATGGCGGCACTGCTTAAACCTGCTCATCACCTTTCTGGTGAGCGGCTTCTGGCACGGCAGCAGCCTTACCTATATCGTATGGGGCGCCCTGCACGGCCTGCTGCAGATCCTGGAGACACTGGTGTACCCCAAAACGAGAAAAGGGGTTATCGTCAGACGCCGGAAACATCTGTGGCAGCTCCCCGTGACTTTTATCCTGCTATGCTTTACCTGGATCTTTTTCCGTGCGAACACGATGCAGGATGCACTGTGGATCATCTCACGCCTGTTCTGGGATATCGAGAGGCCTCTTAACTATCTGCAGACCTGTATCATCTGTCTGGAGCTTTCGCGCGTCTCAGCACTGGGCATGCTCGCGTCTGTGGCGGTCCTCGCCCTGTATGACGCATTATCACTGAACTATGATGTGATAACCGTTTTCTCGCGGCAGAAATTTTTCATCCGATGGCCCGTGTATGTGCTGTTTCTTGCCGTGATAGCGCTGTTTTCCCATAAGGGCGTGGCAACGGAATTTATCTATTTTCAGTTTTAAAGAAAACAGAAAATAAAATCAAACGGAAAACAGAATCAGAATGCCAGAAGAAAGGGACCGGAATCCTATGAAAAACAAATATGATGTGATACGGTTTATTCTAAAGTGTATATTGATCCCTGCAGCCGCCGTTATCATTATCCTGATACTGAATGAACCTTATCGGGAGATCAATGACCAAAAATACATGGATACCGTCAAATTCACACTGCTCAAGGATAACCCGCAGCAGATACAGATCGCCAACCTGGGAAGCTCCCACGGGGCGTATGATTTCGTGTATGACGCTATCACCCGGAGGGGATACAGCTGCTTCAATTTTGCCAACACAAGCCAGAGCTATAACTATGATTATGCGGTTCTGACCGAATTCGGACAGGATCTGACGGAGGATAGTGTGCTTTTTATCCCCATATCCTATTTTTCTTTTAATAACGAGGTCATCAACAGCACGGAGGCCGAAGCGATGAGCCTGCGGTACTACCGCTTTCTGTCGCCGGATCATATACCCGGTTACGACCCGTACATTGACATCGTCACCAACAGGCTGCCCATCCTGTCCGCCGGAGAAGATATCCTGCAGCTGTTTCCAAAGCTGAACACCGTTCTGACGGTGCAGGCTGCGGATAATGGGATAAACACGGAAGAATTCATAAGGAGGACACAGGAACGCTACAGCCGGCATTTTGATAACAAGGAGGAATTGTTCCTGCCGGAGCGCATCGAAGATCTGCGGCATATCATAGAATACTGTCAGGAGCGCCAGATCACGCCGGTATTGATCACTACGCCGTTTTCCACCTATTACAACGATCTGGTAAGCCAGGATTTCATGAAGGAATTCTATGAGACGATCGATGCGGTCGCATCGGATACCGGTGTGAATTACTATGACTATTCGCACGATGAACGCTTTGGCGCTAATCTGGAATATTTCGCGGATTCCGATCATCTCAACGAGACAGGAGCCGCATATTTCATGGATATCATATGGGATGAGGTAGACGAGCTGGAGAGGTTTCATTGAGACTCTTTTGCCGTTTGCCGGTCATCAGCCGGTTTTGGCCCCTCTCCCTCTTTCCAGACGACCGTATCTATAATGTACCTCGGCCTGTGCTTCGTCTCCATGTAGATCTTGCCGATATACTCGCCCATGA
Source organism: uncultured Lachnospiraceae bacterium (assembly GCA_947624025.1). Taxonomy (GTDB): domain Bacteria; phylum Bacillota; class Clostridia; order Lachnospirales; family Lachnospiraceae; genus UBA3282. Next base: position 16,564 of record CANQIJ010000007.1, read on the forward strand.
TACCGAGGGACAGCAGCGTAACGCCGCCGAGCAGCAGAGAAACGATTAACGTGGTCGTATAGCCGGGTACCGTGCTTCCCGACGCCCAGTCCGCCAGACTGAAAATACCCATTCCGATGCTAAACAGGAACACGATAAAACCCAGCGCACTGATCATCCGCAGCGGGCGTACGCTCATGGACGTAATCCCGTCAAGTGCAAGCGTCATCATTTTACTCAATGTATATTTGGAATGTCCCGCCTCTCGCTCTTTGACGTCAAAATACACCACATCGGAGGAAAACCCCATAGTCGGGATCAGACCGCGCAGGAACAGATTGGCCTCCTCATATTCCGACAGCGCGTCGAGCGCTTTCTTCGACATCAGCCGGTAGTCTGCATGGTTGGTGATAACCCGGCTGCCCAACAGATGCATCAGACCATAATACAGCGTTGCCGTGCTTTTCTTAAAGAACCCGTCGGTATGCCGGTCATTGCGCACACCGTACACAACCTCGCTGCCCGCCATATAACAGGCAAGGAACTGATCCAGCGCTTCTATATCCTGCTGCAGGTCGGCATCGACAGTTACCACGGCATCGGCATAATTTCTGGCCGTCATCATGCCCGCCAGGATCGCGCTCTGATGACCGTAATTGCCCGCCAGGCTGACCACGGAGAACAGGCTGTCCGCTTCCGCGATCCCGTGCAGCAGTCTCAACGTATTGTCCCGGCTGCCGTCATTGACAAACATAACCTTGCTTCCGAGCGCGATCTTTCCTTCCTTCGCAAGGCGGCGCATTTTATCGCCCAGAATCTCCGCAGATCTTTCTATGACTTCCTCTTCGTTATAACAGGGCACTACCAGATATAAAACCGGTATCTTCCGCTCCTTCTCCATCCTATTTCCGTTCTGCCTTTCTTCTGCCGTTCCTCTTCTGTTCCCGGGCCGGCGCTCTATACCCGGTAGTATTCACGATACCACCGCACAAATTTCTCCAGGCCCTCTTCGATCCCGGTGTCCGGTTGAAAACCATAATCCCGCATCAGATCCGACACATCCGCATAGGTCTGATAGACGTCTCCCGGCTGCATGGGAAGGAACTCTTTTACGGCCTTCCTGCCGAGACATCTCTCCAGCGTCTCTATATAGTCCATCAGCTTTACCGGCTTATTATTGCCGATGTTATACAGCTTATAGCTTACTCCCCCGGCATTCTGCGCGGGCGGGTTGCAGAGGATATTCTCTACTCCCGTAACAATATCGTCTATATAAGTGAAATCCCGGTACATATCGCCGTTGTTATAGATCTGGATCGGCTCTCCCGCCATGATCTTCTTCGTGAATTTATAATATGCCATATCCGGCCTGCCATAAGGACCGTATACGGTAAAAAACCTGAGACCCGTCACCGGGATCTGATACAGCTTGCTGTATGCATGCGCCATCAGCTCATTGGATTTCTTGGTGGCTGCATACAGGCTCACCGGCTCGTCCACCTGATCCTGCGTGGAGAACGGCACCTTCACGTTACCGCCGTACACGGAGCTGGAAGATGCGTAAACCAAATGCTCCACCGTGCAGTGCCGGCATGCCTCCAGAATATTGTAAAAGCCTACGATATTGGACTGTATATAGGCGTCCGGGTTATCGATACTGTAACGGACGCCTGCCTGGGCGCCCAGATTGACCACGATATGAGGCGCATACTCCTTAAAAAGATCGGACACGGCAGCTTTGTCGGCCAGATCCCCTTTGACAAAAGTATAATTCCCATACTCCCGAAGGATCGCGAGACGATCCTGCTTAAGCTGCACATCGTAATAATCGTTCAGGTTGTCGAAGCCGATAACCCGCGCGCCTTTTTCCAGGAGACTTCCGGAAAGATGAAAGCCGATAAACCCGGCTCCCCCCGTTACAAGATAAGTCTTGCTGACATTCAGTGGATTCATATCTACTCCCGCATTCTTTTGCCGCCCCGCGCTGTCATTCCCGGCGGCCGCTCCTTCTATCGCCCGATGCTGTAATACTCTACGCCCGCATCCTTCATCGCCGCCGGACTGTAAAGGTTGCGTCCGTCATACACGAGCGGTATCTTCATACACGCCTTATATGTTTCGGGGGATACCGCTTTGATCTCTCCCCACTCCGTAAAAATAAAACAGATACTGGCGTCCCGAAGGGCATCCTCCGGCTTCGCCACATACTGTATCGAGCCCTTCTCATGCTTTCCCTTAGGAAATCTTTTCTTAAAATTATCCGCAGCCACGGGATCATAAGCATAGATATCCGCGCCGCTCTCCAAAAGAAGCTGAATGTTGTCTAATGAAGGAGCCTCCCGCAGATCATCGGTTCCGGCCTTAAATGCAAGACCCAGCACCGCGACTTTAAGATTCTGAAAGGTGATCATCCGGTTACACGCTTTGTAGAAAAGCTTCGTTTTCTGTTCGGCATTGACGTCCACTGCCGCCTCCACCGTACGCAGCTGATAGCCGTGCTGCCGCGCGATATATTTTAACGCCTTTGTATCCTTGGGAAAACAGCTCCCGCCGTATCCTACGCCGGCCTTTAGGAACTTCGCGCCGATACGGGCGTCATAGCTCATTCCTTCTGCCACGGCGTCTATATCCGCGCCTACCAGCTCGCACAGATTGGCGATATCGTTCATATAGGAGATCTTGAGCGCCAGAAAATCATTGCAGGCGTACTTGATCATTTCCGCCGATCTTCTGTTGACGGATACGATCGGCAGCCCGAACGGCTCATAGATCTTCTTTAATGTCGCTTCCGCTTCCCTGCTCTCCGTGCCGATGATGATCCTGGCAGCGTGGAGCGTATCGTGAACCGCAGAGCCCTGTGCCAGAAACTCAGGGTTGGATGCAACCTCGATCTTTACGTCTCTCACCAGAAAATCCCTGATAAACTGTTCGACCTTATCGTTGGTTCCGACCGGAACCGTAGACTTGACAACGACCAAGCAGTCCCTCTCAACCGACTCCGCGATCTGTCTGGACACCGTCGCAATATAACTGAGGTTAGCGGAACCGTCCGGCTGCTCCGGCGTTCCCACGCCGATAAAAATAGCCTCCGCGTCCTTGTAAGCGTTCCTGTAATCCGTTGTATAATGCAGTCTTCCCGTAGCATTATTCTTCCGCATCAGCTCTTCGAGCCCGTCCTCATAGATGGGAGACACACCGGACTCCATCAGTTTGATCTTCTTCTCATCCACATCGACGCACGTAACGTCGTGTCCCTTCTCCGCAAAGCACACGCCCGCGACCAATCCCACGTATCCCGTTCCCGCGACTGCTATTTTCATTCTCTGAATCTCCTATCTCAACGATTTGTGATCCCGGCAATCATGCAGACTATCCGATCCCTATAACAGATTTTACCCTATTTGGACATAATATGCAACGAGGCGCTGCACGGCGCCATAACCGCCGCCCGGATCCCCGTTGCCGGCTCCTATGAGCAATAGTAAGCAATGTTATAGCTGTACTCATATAGTTCGCTGTACTCGGTAAGATCAGGATTCATCTTGATAAAATGATCCATGATCTCTTTGATCTTATCCTCGCCTATCGCTTTATCCAGATACACTACCACGGAATCATAATTTTCATACTGATCCTGGTCAAGCAGCTCCAGGTTATCTTCCGATATGAAGCTCATATTCTGATACTGGATAAATTCCTGATAACTTGGCATACTGCGCCATATTCTGTTAAACACATAGATGCATTCATGGTTGACTCCGTATTCCCTCGCTGTCTTGACCGCATCCTTTGCTTCCTTGTGCTGCTCCGGCCACGTATAGGTTGTCCATCCGTTATTGATCAGCAGCGCCGCGATCATCACACCCACTGCAACCGCAGCCCTGTCATTGCGCAAAAACTGCCCTATCCCCACAGCCAGACCCGTCAGAAGGATTACGACCGATCCAAAAACAGGCGTCAGATATCTGCTGTACTGCGGGGCGAATCTTGACAAGGCAAGAAAATAGAAAGCACACGGAACAAACACCATGATCCATTGAGCCGCCTTCTCCTTATACTCTGCACGGTCGGACTGATGATAACACAAATGCAGCAGCGCAAGACATACCGCAATGACTACAAAAGCGATTGCCATGCCGCCGCACACTTCATCGATCATGCCCCAGAAATCTTTTCCATGCTTAAACCACGAAGACACCGAATTGTGCACCGCTGCACTGAACGCTTCCTCTCCCCTGTAACCCACAAAAATATGCCGCAGCATATAGGGAAAAATCGCTATGCTCGCCAGACCGGACAACGCCATGGTTCCCACAAAGATACCTGTCTCTTTCCATTTGCGCATCAGCAGAAGTCTGATCCCCCAAATGACACAGCACGCGAACAGATAGAGCAGAAAATAATAATGCGTAAGAGCGCCCACGGCAGAAAGGATTCCCAATTTCAGATAAAATCTGCGCATGTCCTCACCTTTACTGATCCGTTCAATAAACAGCAGGGTAAGCAGCAAAACGATCATCGTCACCATGACATACATTCTGATGAACAGAACCTTACCCAGAACAGGCGGAAGAAACGCGTAGATTCCCGCTCCCAGAAGCGCGGCATATTCCCGTTTAGTCAATTTCTGAATGATGACATACACCAGGCCTATATTACACAGATGAAACACGATATTTAGCAGCACACCTGTCTTCAGCCCCAGAAAATTGCCGGTGAGCAATCCAAAGATATGAAAGATCAGATAGTATAACGGCGGATGAACATCGTAGCTTTGATTCAGCCAGACATTCCTGATACTGAAAGAATCCGCATAAAAATATCGGTCGAACACATCATTCGGATTCAGCTTCACTCCGCATTCCGTAGTGATATAGATGTCTCCGTCCTCTTCATGGTTCGCCAGACCATAGGTATAATACTCATCGACATGCATACCCTCTTTGCCGGCCAACAGATAGATCAGCACGATTGCTGACAGTACCATGACCGAAGCTAATATCATATAGGAAACCTTCTTCATAATGACCCCCTAAGCCCTTAACAGTATGGCGGCCGGATGATCCGACCGCCATATTCATTTACTTATTTTACTTATTGATCTTAACGTTCATTGTGATTGCGGTTCCCGCTGTATTGGGCCCCTGTCCTGCGAATCTTACGTACATCTTGACCTTGTTAGTCGAGTTACTGCTGTAGGCTACCGTCTTCTTTAACTGCAGCGTCACTTTCAAAGAGCCGTCCTCCTGCTGTTCTGACGTAATCTCGATCGGCTGCGTCTTGTCTTCTGTGCCCATGATTCCGTCAGGCTTTGTCACAAAGGATTCCAGTGCATTGGTATCCTTCTCATCAAAGGTAACGGACTCGATAGCGCCCAGCGCCTTTACATCCTTCTTATCCACCACGAATTCCGCCTTATAATTCTTGTTGGACAAAAACAGGTTGACCGTGCCGACATCCGTCTGCACCTTGGGGAGCGTCTGGGCTGTCTTGATGGACATGGGCTTCTTGCACCAGAGCCCGCCCTCATCCTCGCTCGGCTGATAATTCTGAAGCTTCATCCAGATCCTGACCTTATATGTCTTGCCGCTCTCCAGTTCGGCACCTTTCTTCGGTGTCACATACAGCTTGCCGTCCTGGACGGACACCTGGAACAGCTTACTCTGTTTCTCTTTATTAAGCTCCGGCAAAGCGCTGCCTGTGACGTCAAAGATCATCACATCATCCGCACCTTCACTCACCGCATCCTTGAGATTAGTAAACTTCGGCGTATATACAAGGCTGTTTGATGTGGTAAGCTCTTCTTTTTCGTCCCTGTTGAGCAGGTTCAGCTTGCCCTTTGCAGACAGGTCTACCGAGATCGCGCCGTCATGCACTTTGACGCTGAAGCTAAAGGCTTTTCCTTCCACGCCGTTTGTATCCGTCCCACTTGTAAAGACGGGCGTACAGGTAAATTTATATGTTCCTGTCGTTACACTTGCGCCGTTCTGTAAGGCCACCTGCAGTTTATCTTTTCCGCTCTCAGCATCCTGTACGACCTTCCAGTTGAAATTCTTTTCATATACGCTTCTGCCATTCATCGTGCACTGGATCTTCGCCGTTGTCTTGTCCGAATTGATCTTATAGCCTTCCGGAACGTTCTTGACCGTAAGCGTAAACTCTCCGTTCTCCGTACCCGTTCCGTCCTCCTTGCGGGCTTTCTTATTTAACGATACAGAACCCTTGACGCTGACTGTAGGTTTGCCATCGGACACCACCACCTTCAGGGTCACTTTCTTCGCCTTCTCTGCGCCGCCCGTTCCATCCTGATATTTTACATTGTCGCAGGTGAACGTATATGTACCGTTCGCGACTTTGCTGCCGCTTGCACACGTTACCGTACCCACGCCGTTCTGATATGTCACATTCAGTTTACTGTACCCATCCTGCTGCTTGATCGGCATGACCGCAGGCTTATTGAAGGTCTGGCTGGAATCTACCTTAACACTGTCCTGATTGGACTTGATGGTAAAGGTTGCCTCCGCGCCTGCATAGAGAGTATTCAGCTTTATACTGGAGCTGCTTAGGCTGAACTTCGGCTCGGCGCTTGTCGTCTTGACCTTATAGGTATAAGTAAACTTCTGGTTATCTGCCCAATCCGTATTGGTCAGGCACAGCTTCACTGTACCGCCGCTAAAATTACCGGGCAGGCTCAGCTTTATCTTACCCTTATCCGGGCCCTCTTCCCTTTCTATAGCGTCATCACCTTTTGCCGATAGGCTTATTGTCGTGCTGTCATCGATCTGCATCTTGTAGCCGCCTTCCGACAGATCGACCGGCTTCTTCGTCTTCTTATCCAGCAATTCCAGCAGCACAGTCTGAGTACCGCAGCCTGTCCGATAGGTGCCGGACGTCTTACTCAGCACATAAGATGGCTTCACCGTCTGTGTCGGCACGGTGATCTGTATCTTAGTCTTCGCATCGTCCGTATAGCCCTTATATTTTAATACCAGATAGCCCTTGACAACAGGCTTGTTGGTAAGCTTGCCATTCTTATCCGTCTGATATGCCAGATTCTTCTGCAGCTTGATTATACACTGGTCACCGCTCTCTTTCGTGACTTTGAAGCTTTCTGTAAACAGCTTATCATTGTCTGATTTCGTGAGAGGTTCCAGTGAAAACTCTTCTACCTCCGCACCGCCTAACCCCGTGACAGTGATCGGGATCTGCGTCTTATCCATAGCCTGAAAGATGTCGATCTTAGGCTGTTTCTTGTCCACCTTGTCAAAAGTCACCTTGGGCTTTGGCATCGACTCCTTGACGGTGATGCTTATGGGAAGTATATAAGCGCTCCCATTGATACGTACATCTACAGAATATTTCTGACCGTTTTTCAAATCGCTCTTTGCTGTGATACGATATCGCGATACACCGTCATCTTCTGCCGTTGAAATCGACTGAATGTTAAAATCATTGGATTTCACATTTTCCCCATGGTAATACAGCTCTGCGCCGTCCGTGATCTTCTTGCCGTATGCACTGACGATCTCCAGCGTTACGCCGTCCTCCAGATTGGGGTTTAAAGTCAGTTGATCGGATACCAGTCTTGGGGTAGGGTCCTGTACCCTGACGACAAACTGCTGTGTTACTTTTTCTTTTTGGGCTTCCTCATCCTTATTCTCAGCAGTCGCCGTGACCGTCGCCTCGCCTTCTGCTCCCTTGGGTATGCTCACAGTGATTATCGGAGCGGCAGCCGTCGTTGATGTCTGACTGATCTTGGCTACCTTCGAATCACTGGTCTTCCAGCTGAGCGCCGCAGACATATCATCGCCGTCTTCACTGTATGCTGCCGCTTTCAGAATAAATGATAGCTCCGCCTTATTTGCATCCTTCACATCAACAGATACGCCCTGCACGTCATCTGCCGATATTCCCGTATCGGGAATTATGGCACTGTCATAATTCCCGTCTATCTTGATTCGAAGGCTTCCCACATATGCGGATTTGACCGTGACATTGATCTCCTTACTGATCTCCACGCCGCTTTCGCTTTTGACGGTTGCACGGATCTTCGCCTTACCGTCCTTTTTGGCAGTTATCATACCGCTCTCACTGATCGATACCACATCGGCGCCGTCCGTCACCTTATAAGTGATCTTGGCACTGTCTATGGTTCTTCCGCCATCGGCCTCATCAATCAGGAACATACGGGAAGTCTGTCCGACCTTCAGCGTCACGTTGCTCACCGAGCCGTCTGCTTCCGGCTGAAACTCTCCGTTGGACAGATCCACCTTGATCTGTGACTCCGTTCCCGGTGTTGTACTATTCTCCCTGGTCGCCTTAAACTCCGCCGTAATCAGCGCACCGCCTATAGGCATCTTAAAGAAATATCTGCCATCCTTCTTTTCAAGCGCCACACCGTTACACTTAATACTTCCCTCGACCAGCGAATAGCCATCTTTCACTGTATAGTTCACATAAAGTATCGTATCTGCCGGTACACCGGCCCCACTATTTAACTGATTGGGATCTTCGTCCTTGTTATTGACAATTTTTATGGTTCCGCCTTCTAATTCTCCGATTTCATATTTATATTTCCCCTTCAATCCTTCTTCCAGATTCACAAATTCAAAGTTTTTTTCAGAGTTTTTCTTTACAAACTCTTCCGTTGTGGATCCTTTCCCACCAAATAGCCTTAACTTCCTATCAGTTGAAACATCAAATGCAGTATCCTCAATAACGGCCTGGCTGTGCCATATCTTCACGGACGCAAGCCTTGTACACCCCTTAAACGTCTCTTTCCCGATCTTAGCCACGGTTCCCGGCAATTCCACGGCGCCCAGATAATAGCAGTTTGCAAAAGCGCTCTCTCCGATCTCTTCATTGCCGCTCTGAAAGGTTACGCCCGTCAAAGCGCGGCAATCCTTAAAAGCTTCCTTCGGAATGATCTTGAGCGCGGGAGACAGCGTGACAGACCGCAGAGATGTACAGCCCGCAAAAGCGCTCTCTCCAAGGATCGAAACCTTCGACCGCAGATTAGCTTCGGTAATCTCTGTGCAGTTATAAAAAGCTCTCGCGCCGATCGTTGTAAGCGCATCCGGCAGAACAAACGCTGTATCGGAACAGAACTGTGACAGCACACTGCACCCGGAGAACGCATCGTCTCCGATCGTCTGCATATCACTGTAGCCCGCATCCTTCATATATACCATAAAAAGCTTGTTGTCACCGCAGAACGCTTTCGCGCCGATGGCCGTCACAGCCTTCGGCAGCGCGATCTTTGTCAGCTTCGTACACCCTTCAAAGGCGCTCATCCCGACCGCTGTCACTGCAGGCGGAATATACACGCCCTTTAATTCCGTACATCCTTTAAAAGCGTTTTCGCTTATCCCTGTCACGCCGGCAGGCAGCTTTACATAAGTAATCGTTTTATTGCCTTGAAACAGCCCGGAACCTATCCCGGTGATCGGATTCCCATCGCCGTCTTTTTCCGGAAGCACGACATTGCCGCTTACCGCCTCACCCTCTTTTGTCGTGATCTCCGTCAGTATGCCGTCTTCCACCGTGATCTTATAGTTGTCCACTTCTACGGCGTCATAGGTAATGGTTATCCCCACATCATCCGTGAACGACATCAGCTGCACCGCTGTCTGATCTGCTGGAGCTTCCTCGGGAATCTCCTCTTCTGCCGTCTCAGGCTCCTGCGTATCGGCGTCGTCCATTTCGTTCTCGGAGAGGCTCTCGTCAGACTCGTTTCCATCCGGCGTCTGTTCCTGCGGATCCTCTTTGGCATCTCCTGCGGGCGTTTCGTCATCGGCGCCGTCCGGCTGCGTCTCTTCCTGCTGCTTGTCACCGGCATTTTCATCCGAACCGATCGATCCTGCATCGCCATCAGGCGCCGTCACTTCCGCCCCGTCCTCCGATGCCGGCTCCTCTGTTCCGGTATCTCCCGGCGTTCCAACATCCGCCGATATATCCGCCACCGTCTCTGCCGCCGGGTCTTCCCCCGCAGCCAGAACTGTCATGCCGTTCATACTCACAGTCATACTCAGACTCAGCAATAATGCAAGTAACCTTCTCTTTTTCATCGTTCTTCTGGTTCCTCCGCCTTTTTCATGTGTTTTCAACGCAGCCGCAGCGCACCGTCCCCTGACGGTACGCGCATTATGTCAACAAGTTATGTCTACATGTTATGTCTACTATAACACCTTTAATTGTATTGTGCAAGAGAATTTAACACAAGATATTGTGTTTTTAAGAAAATATTAAGATAATTTAGTTAAAATGCACCGTTATTCACCCGTTTTCATCACAGTATAGCGCTGTGTTTCCAGTACGGATGTCATATTGGCAAGGCACAGATCCGTTACCTCAGGATCGGTTTTTTCAACCACATAATATCCCTGCCCGAATATCTCTTTGTACGGCAGTATTTTCCCCGGCAGATATCTCATATCGCTGCCCTGCCAGCCGGGAAATCCCGTATTAGCGCTGTCGTCGCTGTCTACATAATAGACCGGCCAACGGTCGGGCGCATTTTGGAGCCATGCGGCAATATCATCCCATTCCTCTGTATTCAGCGCAATGTTTCCCTCTGTTTTATGATAGGAGATACCGTAGACTCTAAACGACGCTTCTCCGTAAGTATAGATACCGATTACCGGCTCCTGCCAGTCCCGGACGCTCACCGCAAGAGACACTGTCTGACGCTCCTTCTCCATAAAATCATCGGCCCTAAGGACATACGTGCTCTGAATATCTCCCGCGGATGTACCTACCGTAATATATCCGGCATCATTGCCCGGTGTCACATCCAGCACCCTGAGATCCACATCGAATTCATAGACGCCGTCTTCCAGAAGGACGCCCATGCCATACGTAAGATATCCCCCATCCGATGCCTGATAATTGTAATACAGGCTGCCGTTATCCTTCTGATATGACAGCTCTGTCATTACCTGTGCCAGATCCACCCCGCTTGTGACCGGATTGACTGTATGACTCATTTCCGATGCGGCAAAGGCAATCTGATCATACTGTGCATTGTCATCGGCGGCAAAGACCGCTATCGTACCGGAGTCATAAATATAGTCCATGCGGTCGCTCATCACACCGACCGTCCTTACATCCCCGGAATCTGCCAGGAAGATTCCCCGGCTCAGATCGACGTTCTCTATATCCTCCGGTTTCAGCATATGAATACTTTGCGTACCCATACACCATTGCAGGATCTTGGCGTCCACCGGGGCGCCTGCATTCAAGACCAGATAGACAGAAGAATCCTTGCCCGCCGCATCTATAATATTCTGCACGGATACAACCGTCTTCACCTTGTTGCTCTTCGATTCGGTATAACTTAAGGAACCTTTTACACCAAACACGCCCCAGAACACGGCAATCCCCGTAAGCGCTATGCCCAGCGAAAGAAATCTGCGCGCATCGACGGTTCTGATCAGACAGATACACAAAAAAACCATTATGCTGATCCCGGCGGCGTAGTACGCAAAAAAGCCTATCTGATCATAATGAAAAGCTCCCAGCCACGGAACCGCCGTTCCCCTGAGCCCCAGATTGTCCAGGTCATTATAAAATACAAGTATGTCAAACTGCTTCTGAACGCACACCGTACAGATCCCAAAGAAAAGAATGCCGGCAATGATCTCTTTATAATACACGGTAATACGATAGACCGCCCATATTCCCAAAAACATCATCGGACCGATCACGAAATCGGAATAGCGCCCAAACACAATGGAGTCCGGCTGCACGCTCGTTACACCCCGGCTGTAATAGCGAAAGCTCTTAAAGATGGCCGATACCCCCGTCTCACCCAGAAAGGCCAGCAGGACAAAAAGCAGCATCCATTCCCGCAGCTGCCATTTGGCATCCTGACGGCGTTTTATCCTCAGATACAAGGCTTTTACCAATAAACACACCGCCACCGTCATTCCTACCAGGGCCAGCACGAAGGACGCCGTTCCGGCATAATACAGCTTTCCAAGCGCACTTAAGACAAAATCAATGCCGCCGCGCAGACTGACCAGCGAACGCGCTTTTGTGACGTTCGCGGCAATATCATTCACGGAATCGGCATTATTGCCTCCGTATATATAATCACTGACATATTTTTTTAAGGCTGCGGTAATCACCACAAATACCGCCGAAATTCCTGCTGTAAAGCCGATATATCTGATACCCAGCTCTCTATGGTGTCCCGCGATCCAGACCGCCAATACAACAGCAACGGCGATCACCACGCCCACTGCGCGCATATGGATCATAAAAATATGCGCGGAAGCGGCGATGAGCAAAAGCATATCAAGATAATCGTGTTTTCTGA
>CANQIJ010000008.1 GCA_947624025.1 uncultured Lachnospiraceae bacterium
AGGTGGAAAATGATTAAGATTGGAATGATGATAGGCGATCGGTATGAGATACTGGAAAAGATCGGTACCGGCGGAATGTCAGACGTATATAAGGCCAAAGACCATAAGCTCAACAGATCTGTGGCAGTCAAGGTGCTGAAACAGGAATTTGGTGAGAATGCCAATTTTGTCTCCAAGTTCAGAGTGGAGGCGCAGGCGGCAGCAGGGCTTATGCACCCTAATATCGTCAATGTATATGACGTCGGGGAAGAGGGCGGTATTCATTATATCGTAATGGAACTCGTAGAGGGCATCACTCTGAAAAAATATATTGAAAAGAAAGCCAGACTGTCCGTTAAAGAGGCGGTCAGTATAGCGATACAGGTATCCATGGGGATTGAGGCGGCGCATAACCACCATATCATCCACCGTGATATCAAACCGCAGAATATCATTATTTCCAAGGAAGGCAAGGTAAAGGTGACGGATTTCGGTATTGCCAAGGCCGCCACATCCAATACGATCACATCAAACGTTATGGGATCGGTCCACTATACCTCGCCTGAGCAGGCAAGAGGGGGATACAGCGATGAGAAGAGCGATATCTATTCTCTCGGCATCACCATGTTTGAAATGCTCACAGGCAGGGTGCCTTTTAACGGAGAGACTACGGTGGCTATCGCCATCAAACATATTCAGGAAGAAATGCCGTCACCCAGGGAATATGTGTCGGAGATACCGATCAGCGTAGAGCAGATCGTGTGCAAGTGCTGTCAGAAAAGCCCCGACAGACGGTATCAGTCTATGGGCGAGCTGATCGTCGATCTGAAACAGTCGCTGATCAATCCGGATGAAGATTTTGTGAGGGTCATCGATCCCGATGAGGAAGCATCCACGCGCATGATAACCGACAAGGATATGGCGCAGATCAAGAAGCAGTCCGACAGAAGAGACTCCATGGACGAGGCGATGCGGTTAAAGAAAAATAAGGAGCGCGCCTATGAAGAGGACGAGGAAGACTGGGACGACGAAGAGGATGACGATGATTACGATCCCAAGATGGAGAAGATCACAACGATCCTTGCCGTTGTCGCAGCTCTTTTGATCGGTTGTATCGTGATCTTTCTCGTGGGAAGAGCCTTCGGCGTGTTCAGCTTCGGAAGCGGTGGGGACGATAAGGCGCAGGAAGAGACGGAAAAAGTGGAGATGATCAGGGTTGTCGGTATGAATATCGACGACGCCAAGCGCGCACTCCTGGAGCTGGGGCTGACCCCGGAGATCCAGTACGAAGTAAATACGGCATATGCGGAAGGGACTGTTTTGCGGGCGAACGTCCAGGACGGACTCATGATCGATAAGAATACGGTCATTGTCATGACGGTTGCCCAGGGCGAAGACGGAAAGACCGTTCCCGATGTAACGGGAAAGTCCAGGGAAGAAGCCGTCTCTGTTCTGGAGAAGGAAGGGTTTGTTGTCAACGTGACGGAGAGCTATGATGCGTCAGTGGAGAGCGGCCACGTTATTTCCCAGTCGCCCGAAGCGGAGAGCACGGCGCCGGAGGGTTCCTCCATTACGATACGTGTCAGCCAGGGCGCGGAAGACAATAAGGTCAGGGTGCCGAATGTGATCGGTCTGACAGAGGAAGATGCCACGGTCAGTATTGTAGAGAGCGGCCTGTCTGTCGGCAGCGTGAACACCACAGTCAATGAGGATCCGAATCTGGCGGGCAAGGTCTGCTATCAGAGCTATTCCGTCGGTTCCTATGTGGATAAAGGAACGGCAATAGATCTGGAGATCAGCACAGGCCCCGCGAGTGTGACCTATCGCTATTCGGAAGGGATCACGGCTCCGACGGAAGACCCGGATTATCACAGCGGTATGCTCGTTGACGTCACTGTGACGACCGCAGACGGAACACAGCTGTTGAGCACACAGGCATCCTCTTTTCCTGTGGAGGTCAACTATACAGGCATCAAGTCGGCTACAGGTACGATCACATTCCATTTTACTGTGGAAAAGGAAGCGGAGACATACACGGACCCCGAAACGCAGGAAGTGACTACCGTTGATGCCGTCAGCGAAGAGCGTACTGTGACGCGTGAGGTCAGTTTTACACAGGAATAGATATATTTGGACTGTTAGAGGCCTGTACGGGAGGATGGATGACAGGTAAGATCATCAAAGGCATTGCAGGATTTTACTATGTGCATGTGGAAGGAAAGGGCACATATGAATGCCATGCCAAAGGCATATTCAGAAACGAAAAGATAAAGCCCCTGGTGGGTGACAACGTAGAGATGGCAGTGTTGGACGAACAGGATCGGGAAGGAAGTATCCTGAAGATCCTTCCTCGCAGGAGCATGTTGATCCGTCCGGCGGTCGCCAATGTGGATCAGGCGCTTGTGATCTTTGCGATCGTAAAGCCCGATCCCAATTATAATCTGCTGGACAGATTCCTGATCCGCATGGAACAACAGCAGCTGCCGGCGATCATCTGTTTCAATAAACAGGACCTCGCATCGGAAAAAGAAAAAGAATCGCTGCGTAAGGTTTATGAAACCTGCGGCTGCCGGATCCTTTTTACCAGCGCACTGGAAAATGAGGGCGTTGACCGGTTGAGAGAGCTGCTGGCAGGGAAAACGACGACCGTGGCAGGACCCAGCGGAGTAGGGAAATCTTCACTGGTCAACCGTCTGGCTCCGGCGGCAAACATGGAAACGGGAGAGATCAGCGCCAAGATCGACAGAGGTAAGCATACTACCAGGCATTCGGAGATCATCGCGATGGGCGATCGGACTTATATCGTGGACACGCCGGGCTTTACTTCGTTTGATATCTCCGATATCTCCAAGGAGGAATTGGGGCGGTTCTATCCGGAATTTGTACAATATGAGCCGTATTGTAGGTTCAGCGGCTGCGTCCATATAAACGAGCCGTCCTGCGGCGTCAAGGATGCCGTGGCGGAGGGAAAGATCAGCAGGGTAAGATATGAAAATTATAAGGCGCTGTACCAGGAGCTGAAGGAGAACAGAAGATATTAGGGCAAGTCGGCAGACTTGTCCCCTTTTTGGAAAGGGAGGACAGGAATGTCATATACCTCTGAATACTGGCATGTAAGAAAAAATATTCCGGAGAAGGAAAAAGAGAATATCAAAGCCATGGTGGGGGGGAGCATATTGCATGGCTGGAGCTGGATGGCGGAAAGAAAAGGCTGCTGAAAACGGACGGAACCGTATTTAAGAATGTGTTTATCGCCAACAGAAGATTCCTGTACAAAGGAGATTATACGGCTCCTCCGGAAGAAAACGACTATCTGGGCGCCAAAAATTATCTGACGGAGGACGGTCTGGCCGGATTCTCCGTGACAGGGTCAGGGTGGCTGGTCTCTCTCTATTCCAACTATGGAAAAAGCGGATTCGCACGTGCGGTCAGGGAATATGTTGTGCCGGATGCTTATAAGCTGGTGTGCATTGCGACAGATACGGATCGGGACAACAGACTGATCCGGCTTTATGAATCCGTATACGGATTCCGGATATACGCCAGGACAATAAACGATACGGAAGTAATGGAAGAACACTATGGCAGAGATTTCATTGCAAACTTCATCTCTGCCAACGGAACTCCCTTTCATGTGTTCATGATCGGCGCCCAAGCTGCAGGGACCGGTCATGAAATAAAAGAATTCAAGGATTATTTTGAAGCGGAGGCATACGTGGATAAAACGGTCAAAAGATTTCGTTTCTAATCCTTTCCTCCAGATCTTTGCCATAGTTTTGCGATTCCGTCAGGATCGCCTGCCTGTCCCAGAGGCGGCCTCAGGGCTCACCCGGTAAAGCGATAGATATGAAAGTAGCCCGCGTCCCCGAGACGGCTGTAGGTCTTTAGCTGCGGACAAAGGGACATGATGCGGAGTAACAGGTCCGTATCGGCGGCATCGTCCTGCGTGACCTCTGTCAGGACGATCAGTTCGTTCCGTTCAAAGAGCGGTGTCTGCAGCAGCCCATCAAGGTCTTCGGCCGTGTAGAAGGTTGCGCTGCGGAAGCGAAAGATCTGCTCATACAGCGTGTAGACCTCCAACGGGTCGGAATAGACACAGATACAGTCTGTATCGTGACAGGCTTCGGTCGCGTCCAGCAATTCCTGCGATGAGCGGTATAGATGCGGCCAATCTTCATTTCTCCAACTATTTCCCATGGCAAGCAGCAGAATCAGCGCGAATATCGGATATTGGTATCCGGGAATATGGCGGCACCACCGACCTACAAGGCCGACAGCGGCGCAGAACAGGACACCGTACATAGGTGCAAAATATTTCAGATCATCGGATACGGCGATCCTTGTGACTGTCAGAAAATACAGAAGACACGATGCAAAACAGCAAAGGAAAGGGGCGGCGTGGGAAGGCAGGGATCGTAAGAGCGGCTTCCTGCCGTTTCCTGCGGCGCGTATCAGGAACAGGACGGAGAAGAACAGCATTCCCGCAAGGATCCCGCCCAACAGTTTCCGGTCGATCCCAAGAAACGATCTGACTATGGCGGCAAGATTCTGCGAAAACGTTAGGTCGGCCATATTTTCAAAAGACTGGACGCCTCGATAGCCGCAGAATATGTGGGAGAGCATGAAGGGAAATAGCAGGACGGAGAACAGTGCAGAAACAATCTGCGCAAGGCAGAGAAGAAGAAATTCCTTGTGCCGTCTGTGAAAGAGGAGATAAAGTCCGCAGCAAAGACTAAGAAAGACCGCATAAAGGATGCAGTAATAATGCGTCAACGCGCCGCACACCGTGAACAGCATGAAGCAGAGGATACGGCCTGTACGTGGGGGGGGGACATTATACAACGCACCGCAGTACAGGTCAGTGCGGTACACCAAAACATTGCCATGATATACATGCGGAAAAACGTAGTCATAGACAGGATCTCCGCCGAAAAAATAAAGGCAAGGGAAGCAAGAAACGTCAGACGTTCGTCTTTCGTCAGCAGGAAAAGCAACTTCCTGGTCATGTAAAGCACGCCGAGGGCAAAAACGATATTGATCGAGGCGGCGAGCCATTTGCTGTACTGTCCCGGGAAAAAGGAACATACGGTGTGCAGCAGGGCGTAGTAGAGAGGCGGATGCACATCGTCCCGCTGATTCTGCCAGACGATGTCATAGCTGAAAGCATTCTTCTCGTCTACGGTCATGTAGGTGCGGAACAGTTCTGTGGTCGGCGCATAAGTGACGCCGTCCTGAATGGGCATGATGATCCCCTCTCCGGCATAGTTGCTGAGTCCGTAGCTGAATACTTCGTCCAGTTCCCACAGCCTTGTCTTCTGTGTGGCGATCAGCGCTGTGAGTATGCCAAAATACAGCAGATAGAGAAGGAACGCACTTTTTTTATTTATTTTGCTTATCCTGCGAAGCGTTTGAGTCAGATTCACAATATATCCCTCCTTTGAAACAGCTCCCGCGGAAGCGTTCGGGGCGACAGCGCTCCCAAGTATGACCTTTATTATTATACGGAAAAAAGCATGCGGATTCAAGGGGCGGGAAACTTTTTCAATTTCCTATTGACGTTCCCCGCATACAAAAATAAAATGATAATTATGGGTATCGGTAACGGAAGATGATTCGGAACAGAGAAATACGAAAGACCCAAACGAACGGAGTGAATGACATGCTGAGAAGCGGTATCTATATTGTTATGGGCTATTTGTGCGGAAGTATTCTTTTTGCCAGGGTTGCGGCGCTGATCCTGCAGAAAGGGGATATAACGGCGCAGAGCGCGGACGGTAATCCCGGAACGGCCAACGCCTTTCTGTACGGAGGGTTTTGGTGCGGCCTTCTGACACTCTGCGGTGATCTGCTCAAAGGCTTTCTGCCTGTGCAGATGTATCTGAAAGACACAGGGGCGGATCCGGGCGGGATCGGGCTTCTGTTTGTCGTCATTGCGCCGGTCATGGGGCACATCTTTTCCGTTTTTAACGGATTTCACGGTGGAAAGGGGATCGCCGTCACATTCGGCTGCCTGCTGGGACTTTACCCGGATCTGCGCCCGGCGCTCGTGCTGGCGTTTTTCTTTCTCTTTTTCTCATTGGTGGTGCGGATCACGCCGCACTGCGACAGAACGGTGTGGGCGTACAGATGCGCCGTGGCGGGTATGTTCCTTTTCATTGATAATTTCTATGTTTCGGCAGCTTTTCTGGTCATTGCGCTGGCGGTGAATCTGAATCTGCGGTCTGAGAATACAAACGAGGAAAAATGCCGGGTGAGGATATTATGGAGACACTGATATTATCGTGTTCTACAGGAGGCGGACACAACGCCGCAGCAAGAGCCGTATATGAGGAGCTGACGCGCAGAGGGCATAGCGCGGACTTCTTAGATCCCTACGCCTTATCGGGAAATCGTATGGATGCGCGGGTCGCAAACTGCTATATCAAATGCGTTCAGAAAACGCCCCGCCTGTTCGGCGGTATCTACAGGCTGGGAGATCTGTACAGGCATCTGCCAGGCAAATCGCCCGTATACTGGGCCAATCAAAAGGCGGCGGATCGGATGCTTGCCTATCTGAACGAGCATTCTTATGATGTGATCCTGATCACCCATCTGTTTGCGGCGGAGATCCTGACGCACTTAAAGAAGAGGGGCGTTCCGCTCCCAAAGCTTATCTACATCGCTACGGATTATACCTGCATTCCGTTTACGGAGGAAACCGCGTGCGATTATTATATCATTCCGTCTCCGATGCAGAAGGAAGAATTTGTCCGGGCGGGGATCGCGCCCGACAGGATCATTCCTATCGGCATCCCCGTAAGGTCGGGGTTCAGAAAAAAGACAGACCGCGCGAAAGCGCTTACGCGGCTGGGATTAGACACTCATAAACGCTATATCATGATAGCCGGCGGGAGCATGGGAGCGGGCAAGATCCTGGAAGCGATCGGCATCCTGCGCGGATATCTGCGGGAACATGAAGAAATATGCCTGATCGCCGCCTGCGGCAGCAACCGTAAGCTGTACGGGAAAGCGGTGAAGAAGTATCAGGATGATCCACAGATCGTTGTGTTAAAAAAGACAGAGTACATGGCGGAATACCTGAAGGTCTGCGATCTCTATCTGTCGAAGCCGGGCGGGATCTCTTCTACGGAGGCGGCGGTCGCGGGTATTCCGCTGATCCACATATCGCCGATCCCTGGATGTGAGACAAAGAACGAGCGCTTTTTTGCCGAATGCGGAATGAGCATCGGCGTTGTAAACCTGAAAAAGGAGTTGCTGCCGGCGGTGCGCTGCCTGGAGGATGGGGAAACCGCAGACAGGATGATCGAAGCCCAGCGCAGGACGATCGATGCGGAGGCGGCGGAGAAGATCGTGGAGTTTGCGGAGAAGATCATGGCATAGGCGGCGATTTACTTTTTCACTCCGCTGTGATATACTGTCCTCGGCGTTAAGCCGCTTACAGGGCAGCGCATTTACAAAGAAGATTAGGAGATTACGGACATTATGAAGCTTGGAATAATCGGTCTTCCCAACGTTGGGAAAAGCACACTTTTTAATTCTTTGACAAAAGCGGGAGCGGAATCGGCCAACTACCCGTTCTGTACGATAGACCCCAATATCGGTATTGTGGCGGTGCCTGATGAGAGACTGAAGCTGCTCGGCGATATGTATCACTCCAAGAAGGTGACACCGGCGACCATTGAGTTTGTGGATATTGCGGGGCTGGTCAAGGGCGCGTCCAAGGGTGAGGGACTGGGCAATCAGTTCCTTAGCAACATCCGTGAGGTGGATGCCATTGTACATGTGGTACGCTGTTTTGAGGATGATAATATTGTGCATGTAGACGGTTCTATCGATCCGATGCGGGATATCGAGACGATCAATCTGGAGCTGATCTTTTCCGATCTGGAGATCCTGGAGCGGCGGATCGCCAAGACGGGCAAGGCGGCCAGGATGGACAAGAGCCTTGCCAAAGAGTTAGCGCTGTTAGAACGACTGAAGGCGCATTTGGAGGAAGGGAAACCGGCGCTTAGCCTGGAGGTGGACGACGAGGATGAACAGGCGCTCCTTGATTCCTATAATCTGCTGACTGCCAAGCCGGTGATCTTTGCGGCGAATGTGGCAGAAGAGGATCTGGCTGACGACGGCGCAAATAATGCCGGAGTGGCCAGGGTGAGAGAGTACGCCGCGTCAAACGGCAGCGAGGTGTTTGTGATCTGTGCGCAGATCGAGGAGGAGATTGCGGAGCTGGACGAGGAAGAGACGGCCATGTTCCTGGAGGATCTGGGCTTAAAGGAGTCCGGCTTACAGAAGCTCATTAAAGCCAGTTATCATATTCTCGGGCTGATGAGCTTCCTGACGGCAGGCGAGGACGAGACAAGGGCATGGACGATTAAGATCGGTACGAAGGCGCCCCAGGCGGCGGGCAAGATCCATACGGATTTTGAACGCGGCTTTATCAAAGCGGAGGTCGTTAATTACAGGGATCTTCTGGAACAGGGTTCTCTTGCCGCAGCGCGAGAGAAGGGTCTTGTGGGCATGGAAGGCAAGGACTATGTGGTGCAGGACGGCGATGTGATCCTTTTCCGGTTTAATGTATAACAGACAGGGGATCGCAGCATACCGGACGGTAAAAGAGATCATATGATTGGGCGGGACGGCGGACCGGCCCGAGAGGAGTTATTGTGCAGGATATGATGAACGCGGGGGACATCGCTTTCCCGCATCTGGGAATCTATATAGACAATATGCCCAAGGGGTTCAGCGTGTTCGGGTTCTGGATTGCTTTCTACGGTGTGATCATCGGAGTCGGTGTTCTGTGCGGCGTACTGATGGCGGCTTATGTGGCGAAGAAGGAGAATATGGATCCCGATCTGATATGGGATTTCGCAATCTATGCCATTATTTTTTCCATTATAGGTGCGAGAGTGTACTATGTGGTCTTCGAGTGGGATATGTATAAGGACGATCTGCTCCAGGTGTTTAATCTGCGCAACGGCGGGCTTGCAATCTATGGTGCCGTGATCGCGGCTTTTCTCACGCTATATATCTATACCCGCATTAAGAAGCAGAGCTTTCTTCAACTGGTGGACGTCTGCGTTCCGGGACTGATCCTGGGGCAGGCGATCGGCAGATGGGGCAACTTTATGAACAGGGAGGTCTTCGGAGGCTATACGGATAATCTCGTGGCGATGAGGCTGCCGGTAGAGGCGGTCAGAAGCAGGGATATTACGGAGAGTGTGGCGGCGCATATCGCAGACGGAACGAATTACATTCAGGTGCATCCGACGTTCCTGTATGAGAGTCTGTGGAATCTTATGATCCTACTGCTGATGCTGGCATATCGCAGGCATAAGAAGTTTAAGGGAGAGATATGGCTTATGTATCTTGGTGGGTACGGGCTTGGCCGATTCTGGATAGAGGGTATCCGTACCGATCAACTGTATCTCATCGGGACATCCATACCGGTCTCCCAGGTGGTGGCGGCAGCCTGCGTGGTGACGGCGGTCATTGCGGATGTGGCTGTGCGGATGCGTATGAAAAAGGCGTCAGGCGATACGCCGTCCGGTCCCGATGAAAAAGAACGGGAGCAGTCGGAAGCATAATATGGGCAAAAAACTTGAAAATCCGCACACTGTTATATATAATAAAAGCGAGGACAGGGCGCAATGAATGTATTTATCTCCTTACTTTTATTTTCTGTCAGTTTCCTTGTTCTGATACAGGGAATCCAGGTCAAATGGTTTAACAACAGGCACAGTAAGCAGAATAGTGCCTATTTTGCTATGTGCCTTTCTACTTATATCTGGGCGAGCTCTCTGGCGGTCATGATGTTCTGCCCAAGGAAATTCAGCTATTTTTATGCCAATCTGAGTGTACTCGGAGCCGTCAGCTTCGTCATGTATGTACTGGTGTTTATGTTGGCGTTCTATCGGGAGACGAGGACATACAGGCTGCTGCGTATCCTGTGTCCGGTATTGGGTGTGCTGATCTGGCTCCTGCGTCTGTCGGGAGACGGCTACATCATGGTGGAGACGGAGTACGGTTATTTTTATACGGACAGGCCGTGCCTGGGAAATTATCTGTTCTATCTGAGTATCTTTGCCATGTGCCTGATAGGGATCTGTGTGCTGATCTATCATGGCATGAAGTCTCAGCTGAAGCGCGAGAAGATCTGTCTGGTGCTCTGGATCCTTTTGATTGTCATCTACAGCATCGTTATCAACGGAATCAGCTTCGCCAATATGGGAAAAGGGGTTGCTACCACGCCTTTTGAGGGCTTTGGAGCCTGTGTTGCCAACCTCAGCTTTTATTTTATTGCGAATTATCTTGATATGCTGGAGCTGCCCAAGGCTAAGGTCGATTCCTATATTACGTCCTACCTTTCGACTCCGGTCGTGTTTGTTGATTACATAGGCAGGATCATCTATTATAACGAGAGCTTTCAGAAATTTTTCCATCTGGAAAACGAGCAGATTCTGGGTGAGCATAAATTCTATGAGAATATTATTACGGAACGGTCGCTGGATGAAGCGATCGATCTGGTCAATAGGGAGAAGATGTACGAGGGCGCTTTTCCTGCCAGAACGTTAGACGGCAAGAAGGTGCTGGATATCAGATTTACGGTTATTCTGGATCATTTCGGAGAGACGCGCTGTGTCATGAACGTGATCAACGATGTGACCGGCAGGGAAGAGATTCTGGCCAATCTGGAGAAGCAGACGGCGCTGGCGGAGGAAAACCGTCTGGCGGCGGTTCGGGCCAACCAGGCCAAGGGTAATTTCCTTGCTAATATGAGCCATGAGATCAGGACCCCTATGAATGCAATCCTGGGTATGAATGAAATGGTGATGAGAGAGGAGATATCGCCCAAGGCAGCTCAATATTCCCAGGATATCTACAATGCAGGACAGACGCTTCTTGCCATCATCAACGATATTCTGGATTTTTCCAAGATCGAGTCCGGCAAGATGGAGATCGTTCCGGTCGCTTATGAATTGAGCTCGCTGCTGAACGATGTGATCGTTATGGTTACGGGTAAAGTAGGCAAGAAGGGCCTGGAGCTTGTGGCGGATGTGTCTCCGGATATTCCGCATCAGCTGTACGGCGATGAGCTACGGATCCGTCAGATCGTATTGAATCTGGTCAACAATGCCATTAAATATACGGACAAGGGAAGCGTTACCTTAAAGGTAGGATTTCAAAAAACCGGAGATGAGCAGCTTGCGCTGCAGATATCCGTTATCGATACCGGCATCGGCATCAGGGAGGAAGATATTGACAAGCTCTTTGACAGCTTTCAGAGAGTCGACATGGCGGCGAACCGTAATGTCGAGGGTACGGGCCTGGGGCTTGCGATCACCAAGCAGCTGGCAGAGCAGATGGAAGGCAGCATAGAGGTGGAGAGCGTATACGGTCAGGGCTCGACCTTCCGGGTATCCCTGCCGCAGAAGATCATGGATGAAACGCCGATAGGAGATTTCGCCAGCGCCGTTGCAGAGCGCAGGCGGAATGAGCAGGAGGATGTGGCGTTCGTTGCGCCGGATGCGAGAATCCTGATCGTGGATGACAATAAGGTGAACCTGGTCGTTGCCAAGGGGCTTATCAAAGAGACCCGGATACAGATCGATTCGGTGCTGAGCGGCGAAGAAGCGCTTGAGAAGATCAAAACGAACAAGTACGATATCATTCTGTTAGACCATATGATGCCGGTCATGGACGGCATGGAGACCTTGAAGCGGATGAGGGAGCAGGAAGAAAATATGAGCCGGGATGCTGCTGTGATCGCGCTGACAGCCAATGCGATATCGGGTTCACGGGAGATGTATCTTGCGGCGGGCTTCGAGGATTATCTGTCCAAGCCGATCAATGCGCTGCATTACAAGGAACTGGTCCGTAAATATCTGCCGCCCGGCTTGGTGCAGGATATCACGCCGCCGGAGAAGGCGCAGGCTACATAGGAAACCGGGCACAGAGGTTAGTAGATACAGGACAATAAAATATAGAAGACAAGAACAGAAGGACAAAAAAAGAATAGCAGGATCTGCAAAAAAGAGTGTCGGCATGATGAGCCGATGCTCTTTTTTTGCGCAGTCGTGTCCGAAAAACGGGCGGTGCGAAAAAACTTTGGGAAATCCTGTGTTTGGGCTTGCATTATCGTCTCTTTTATTATAAAATAGGTATCAGAGTGGTGGAAAGTGGAGTGAAGTGGTTCAAAGTGGCGAAAATTTCATACGAAGCGCCGCACCGATCATACATTTCCACGAACCGTGGCAGACCACTCGCATGTTGAACCGAACCGGGATAAGGCGGGCGGAAGCGCCTGGCAGGTGATTGACGATGTTTATGGGAGAATACAATCACACAATCGATGCGAAGGGCAGACTGATCGTGCCGTCCAAATTCCGTGAGGCGCTGGGAGACGTATTCGTGGTGACGAAGGGGCTGGACGGGTGTCTGTTCGTGTATGATAACAAGGAATGGGCCGTATTTGAGGAAAAGCTGAAGGCCCTGCCGCTCACCAATAAGGATGCCAGGAAATTCGTAAGATTCTTTCTGGCGGGAGCTACGGAAGCAGAGGTCGATAAGCAGGGCAGGATATTGGTGCCTAATGTGCTCAGGGAATTTGCCGGGCTTGATAAGGATGTTGTTCTGATCGGCGTTGCGAGCAGGATTGAAATATGGAGCAGGGAACGTTTTGAGGGAACGGCTTCGTATGACGATATGGACGAGATAGCGGAGCATATGGCGGAATTGGGACTCGGCATATAGAAGATCGCGGCTTAAGGATACAAGAAGGATCAGAAAACGGGATGGAGTTCAAGCATACATCGGTTTTATTGAAAGAGACGATAGATAACCTGCATATCAAGCCGGACGGCGTATATCTGGACGGCACCCTGGGAGGCGGAGGGCATTCCTTTTACATCGTCTCCAGACTGAGTAAGGCCGGAAGGCTGATCGGGATCGATCAGGATGAAGATGCCATAGAAGAGGCGGGGCGGAGACTGAGTCCGTATGCGGACCAGATTACGCTGGTACGTGATAATTATCGGAACGCCCGGCAGATAGCTGCCCGGCTGGGTGTTGGCAGTGTGGACGGTATCGTGCTGGATCTGGGAGTATCCTCTTATCAACTCGATAATGCAGAGAGAGGTTTTTCCTACAAATACGATACCAAGCTGGACATGCGGATGGACCGGAGGCAGACACTGACGGCGGCGGATATCGTCAACGGCTATTCCGAGACTGAGCTGTATCATATCATAAGAGATTACGGCGAAGAGCAGTTCGCCAAGAACATAGCAAAGCATATTGTAAACGCAAGAAAGGACAAGCCCGTTGAGACGACCGGGGAGCTGAATGAGATCATTAAAGCGGCTATTCCGGCCAGAATGCGCGCGACAGGCGGACATCCCTCCAAAAGAACCTTTCAGGCGATAAGGATCGAATGTAACAGGGAACTGGAAGTCCTGAAGGAATCGCTGGATGATATGGTTGATATGCTGAATCCCGGGGGCCGGTTGTGTATCATCACTTTTCATTCCCTGGAGGACAGGATCGTAAAGACAGCCTTCCGCAGATATGAGAATCCCTGTATATGTCCGCCGGATTTCCCGGTGTGCGTGTGCGGGAAGGTGCCGCAGGGCAGGGTGATCACCAGAAAGCCGATCCTGCCGTCCGGAGAAGAACAGCAGGATAATAAGAGATCCAAGAGCGCAAAGCTCAGGGTATTTGAAAAGAGAGAATAAACGGCAATTGATATGTGATATCGGCCTTTGGAGAAAGTAAGGGGAAAGAAAGTTATGGCGTCAGCGCAGAGAACGGTAAGCCGCTCAAACGGTGCATACGGAAGAAATCGGACAAGCAGTGCGAGCAACAGAGCCCGCGTAAGCGGCTCCGGCAGCAGGCCCCGGTACTATGTGGAAGGAAATACCGTCAGAAAAACAGCTCCGGCCGAGGACGACCGGAAACAGCCGAAGAAGATGATCAACACGGCGCGCAGGAACAGGGAACGCGCAAAACACATGAGCGCGGGGTACGTGCTGTTTTTGAGCGCGGCGCTTATTGTGACGGGTATCATTCTGATCAATTACATCGGGCTGCAGTCTGATATAACGAACAGCGTACAGCATATTTCGTCATTGGAGAAGCAGCTGAATGATTTAAAGCTTGCAAATGATGAAGAATATAGTAGAATAACAAGTAGGGTGAACTTAGAGGAGATCAAAAGAATCGCGATTCAGGAGCTGGGCATGCAATACGCGCAGGAGGGTCAGATCGTATCGTTTGAAAGCCAGAGCAACGATTATGTCAAGCAGATGGCTGACATTCCCCAGTAAGCGGATGCCGGGCAGTGCGGGCGGGTGATCATTTGAACAATCAGACAAGAGCAGGAAATCCTATTATCAGATTTACTATAAAAATGCAGAAGAAGCTGCTGGTATTGTTTATCCTGATACTGGCGGCTTTTGCGGGACTCAGCGTACAGCTGTATCTGATCACAAGGGATAACGGAGAAGAGTATAAAAAACAGGTATTGTCGCAGCAGGAATATGACTCGTCGACAATACCTTTTAAGCGTGGGAATATTGTGGATTCCAACGGCACTGTCCTGGCGGTCAGCAATAAAGTGTATAATGTTATTCTGGATACAAAGATCCTGATGCGAAGCGAAGAGAATCTTGAGCCGACATTAAATGCGCTGAGGAAATGCTTTGGCATTGATACGAACGAGGTGCGTGACTATATCGCGCTTCATCCGCAGTCGTCCTATTATATCATGGCGCGGCGTGTGGAATATGAAAAAATGAATGCGTTTCAGGAGATCGCGAATGATCCTGAAGCGGGTAAGAATGTAAAAGGCGTATGGTTTGAGAGCGAATATAAAAGAGAGTATCCCAACGGCTCGCTTGCCTGTGATGTGCTCGGGTTTACCACGAACGACAATCGGGGGACCTATGGGTTGGAAGAGTTCTATAATGACACTTTGAGCGGCATAAACGGCAGGGAATACGGTTATCTCAACGGCGACTCCAATCTCGAGAGGACAACGATCCCCGCAGAGGACGGCTGCAATCTCCAGCTGAGTATTGACGCGAATATTCAAAGCATCATAGAAAAATATCTCAGGCAGTTCAATGAAGAATATAAGGATCATTACAGACCGGGCAACGGCGCGGAGAATGTCGGCTGTATCCTGATGGAAGTCGATACCGGCAGGATACTCGGGATGGCGAGCTATCCTGATTTTGATCTGAATGATCCCCGCAATACCGAGCGCCTGATCGGTATGCCGCTCGTAGACGACAAAGGCGCCCGGACGGGAGAGTGCGTGACCCAGGAGATCATCGACGGTATGGATGACGCAGCGATGTACCAGCAGCTGAACGCTCTGTGGAAGAATTACTGCATCGTGGAGCCGTATGAGCCGGGCTCCGTGGCAAAGCCTTTTACGGTGGCGGCGGCACTGGACAGCGGCGCGATCAACGGCGATGAGTCGTTTAACTGTGAGGGCGCTCTGGTCGTTGTAGAGGGGGAGAAACCGATCAAATGCCATCAGACATTCGGCGACGGCTATATTACCGTGCAGCAGGGGATCGAACGATCCTGTAACGTAGTGCTGATGAACGTTGCATTAAAGCTGGGTAAAAGCCGGATGGTGGACTACCAGCATATTTTTAACTTCGGCTTAAAGACCAACATTGATCTGGCCGGAGAAGCGCGGACGGTGACGATGGTCTACGATAAGAATACGATGGGGCCTACCGAGCTGGCGACCAATTCCTTCGGACAGGGCTTCAATGCGACAATGATCCAGATGATCACGGGCTTCTGCTCCCTGATCAACGGCGGTTACTATTACGAACCGCATGTCGTCGATAAGATCACCACGGCGGATGGGGCGACGATGGAGAATATCCAGCCGAGAGTGTTAAAACAGACGATCTCCCAGTCTACCAGTGATACGATATTGGAGTTCTGCAACACGGTTGTGACCGGAGAGAAGGGAACGGGTAAAACGGCCAGGCCGGCAGGCTATATGATCGGCGGTAAGACCGGTACGGCCGAGACGCTGCCGCGAAGGAACGGTGAGTATGTGGTATCCTTTATGGGCTATGCGCCGGCGGATGATCCGCAGATCGCGATCTACGTGGTGGTGGACAGACCGAATGCGTTCCCGCAGGACGATGCAAAATATGCGACAAGGATCGTTAGAAAGATACTGACGGAGGTGCTGCCGTATCTGAATATCTTTATGACGGAAGAATTGACGGACGCTGAGCGGGAAGAACTGGAGGCGCTTCAGATCGAGCTTAAGACGCCTGTATCGCAGACAGAGGATGTACAGTATGACGAGGAAGGCAACCCGATCGAACCGGAGGACGCTCAGGACGGAACGGATCAGGGAGAAGATCCGGAGGACGGGGGAGAAAGTGAGGATGAAGCAGACGAAGCCGATGCGTCTGAGGATCAGGCTGCAAGAGATGCCTGGAAAGCTTTCCCGGTCGATCCTGAGACGGGCTATCTGAAGGATCCCGATACCGGCTATCTCTACGATCCCGAGACGGGAGCGCAGGTATACGGCGACAGCATGATGGAACAGGAAGAAACCGAAGAAGAGAACGAGCCGGAGGATGATACTGCGGACGCAGAGCAGTGATCCTGTCGTGGCGGCAAGAGC
This sequence comes from uncultured Lachnospiraceae bacterium, assembly GCA_947624025.1. Classification (GTDB taxonomy): domain Bacteria; phylum Bacillota; class Clostridia; order Lachnospirales; family Lachnospiraceae; genus UBA3282. Next base: position 16,643 of record CANQIJ010000008.1, read on the forward strand.
AGGGCATCCCGTTTGAAAACATAACAGATGAAATGAGAATAACCTCACAGGAACGGTAATAGATTATATCAATACCTTTTTGTGAGGTTTTCTGTATGGTAGATGAGACGCCGCAGCAGCAAAAGACGTATCACAGGAGCAAAACCGTGGTGATCATGTTCCTGTGCCTTGCGGTTTTCGGAATACTGATGGGGAGACTGGTGTATCTGATGGTCTTTCGATCGGAGTATTACACTCTGAAGGCCAAGGAACTGCATGAGCGCGAACGGAGCATCAAAGCAGCCAGGGGCAGGATCATAGATGCCAACGGCAAGATACTGGCGGACAATAAAACCGTGTGCACGATCTCTGTGATCCACAGCCAGATCACGGACAAGGAAAAGGTCATTTCCGTGCTGTGTAAAGAGCTGGGCCTGTCTGACGAGTATGTCAGAAAAAGAGTGGAAAAATATTCATCCATCGAGAAGATCAGAAGCAATGTGGATAAGAGCATCGGTGATGCGATCAGGGCATACGATCTGGCGGGCGTGAAGGTGGATGAGGATTATAAACGGTATTATCCCTATGATTCCCTGGGCTCCAAAGTCCTTGGATTCACGGGAGGGGACAATCAGGGGATCATAGGTCTGGAGGTCATATATGAGGAATATCTGCAGGGAGAAGCCGGAACGATCCTGACAGTGACCGACGCCAAGGGCGTGGAGGTCGCAGAGGCGGGCGAAGAGAGGGTGGAGCCGGTGGCGGGCCGCGATCTGTATATCAGTATGGATATGAATATACAGAGCTATGCCACACAGCTTGCCCTGCAGACCATGGAGACCAAGGAGGCGGACAGCGTATCTATTCTTGTCATGAACCCGCAGAACGGGGAGATCCTTGCAATGGTCAACGTTCCGGAATTTAATCTGAACGATCCCTACACTCTTCCCGATGCGGCGGACGAAGAAACGCTCAGTGAGGACAAAAAGCAGGAGCTCTTAAACGGTATGTGGCGCAACGGCTGCATCAACGATACCTACGAACCGGGTTCCACATTTAAGATCGTTACGGCAGCAGCGGGCCTGGAATCGGGAGCGGTCACGACAACGGATACCTTTAACTGTCCGGGATACATCATGGTGGAAGACCGTCGGATCAGGTGCCATAAAGTCGGCGGACACGGCGCGGAGGATTTTGTGCAGGCGACAATGAATTCCTGTAAGCAGAAATTCGTGCAAAATATAGTTGACGGAACAGAAGATACATTATATAATATGACTACTGTATAACGATCATTTCTTCATTTTATTTTATCTGCCCGGATCGGGCGAGTTATCCACGGCATATGTCGGAGACTTGGAAACAGAAGCAAGCGGAAGTAAAGGCAAACAATACAGCGAAGGATTGACGCTGCAAAAAAGGAGGTGGCGGGCAAATATGCGGATAAAAAGAATACTGACAGCGGGTGTAGTCTGTACGGCTGCGGCGGTTGGCTCAAGACACTATGCGCAGGCAGCACCGGAAGAGATACGCAGTAACGGAAGCATCGTTTATGAGGACGGAGATGAAGTGGCGGTCTATTCCGAAGATATCCGGTATCTGCAGAACGAAATGAACAGGCTGTTTGAGGAATTGGGTCAATAACGGCCGGAAACAGATAATAGAAACAAACAATCAGGAGGTGCGGTATCATGATAAATATAAAAGAAGCAGGAATCCTTGGCCTGCTCGTATTGTGCTGTGCGCTTGCGACCGTGGGCGTCGCCAGGGCAGATAATGACGGCAGACGCGCGGACAAGCTGCATTCAAAAGGGATCATGAAATATTCCAACGATCAAGTAGTCATCGACTCATCGGATCTTACCTATCTTGCGGATGAGATCGATACGCTTGAAAAAGACTACAAAACAAAGATTTTATCGTATCTAAACGGTATCGGTACATATCTTAAAAGCGACGGAAGCGTCACGCATACGCCATCGGCATCGGATTCGCCGGACCGCTTATATGATTTTTCCATGCTGCTGAACGGGATCTACGACAGTCAGTCATCTGCCACAGCTGTCGCCGATCTGTCCGGAGATACTTATTTTAAGACGGCTGTCGGCAGACTGATAACCGGTTCATCGGGCGCAGATACGGCCGGCGCCGCTGCGGTCGGGTTATCGGCGGCAACAGCGGATGAACTGAGTGCCGGCATGGTCGCGTATGTTGACGGGAGGCTGCTCCTTGGTACAGGCGCAGCCAATGAAGCTTATTATAATCTGGGATATACAGACGGCTATAATAAAGGATATACGGACGGCTATACGCAGGAGCTGGACGGACTTGAAATTCAGATAGTATATCATAAGCATACAGACCAATGCTATGGGGAGAAGGATGACCTGGTATGCACAATTTCTTATACGTTTGGAGACACATATACGGCACATTGTGCGGGATGCCAGAAAGGAGATCCTGAGGCACAGACAACCTTCAGAAGATATACGGCCCATCACTCTTCATGTGGGAAGAATGATTATCAAAGTCAGTATTGTACGAATCATTCCTCTCCGAAAAGCGCATCTACACACACGTATTCAGGACGGGGACTTATCTGCGGTAAAACGGAAGAAACCGTAGAGTCTGCAACGATCATTTATCCATAAATGATATCGGAGTCAGTGCCCGAAGGAGAGAGTAATATTGCCGGCTCCGCAGGAATAGAATGGAGCAAGAACATATACATACGGAAGGCAATATGAAAGAGCGGGATATGGAGAGCGCGAAGAAACAGCTGCTGCTCAATATTTCAGACATTCTGGCACAGAGAGGACTGATCAGCGAGGAAGAAAAGCTGCGGATGCGGGAGCAGATCATGAATCCCTACACTGAAGCGTGACCAACCGGCAGAAAAGCGGAGAACGGAAACGGCAGAGAGAATAAAACGATCGGGAAGGAAGGATGAAATGAGGCAAAGCTCCCCTGTGCAGCCGGATGTGCGGCTGCGTATTGGCATCTACAACCGATGTTCCACGGAGGAAGAAGCACAGAAGAACGCTCTGGAGGTCCAGGCGGCAGAGAGCAGGGAGATCGCGGACAGAAAGGGCTGGACGGTTGCCGCCCAGTACATTGAGAGCGAGTCCGGCACGTCCGCGAAGAACCGCACGGAATACCAGAGACTTCTTGAGGACATGGAGAAGGACCTGTTTGACGTTGTGATGATCAAGTCCATTGACAGGCTGATGCGTTCGGCCAAAGACTGGTATCTGTTCTTAAACAGGCTCATAGAAAACGGAAAGCGCCTGTACATTTACATGGACGACAAGTTCTATACGCCGGACGACGGACTGATCTCGGGTATCAAGGCAATCCTGGCAGAGGAGTTCAGCCGGGAACTGTCGAAGAAAATCAAGAATTCCCACAGCCGCAGACAGGAGCTTCACAGGCAGGGAAAAGAGGCCGGACTGAACATTACCCGGCCTATGTTCGGATGGGATAAGGCAGGAAAGGACATCTACGTTATCAATGAGAAGGAGGCGGCAGCCTACAGGGAAGCCTTTGACATGGCGCGCTCCGGCAAGGGATTTTATGTGATCGCCAATTCTATGTATGAGCAGGGGGTGCGCGGAAAGAACGGCAAGCGGATCTCGAATGTTCAGTGGCAGAAGATGCTGTATTCCCCAAGGGCACACGGTACGATGGTCATCCATACGAGGGAATACGACTTTGAGGCGCATCGATATGTCAAGGTGCCGCCGGAGGAGTGGATCTCTATAGAGAATGCGCTGCCGCCCATCGTGACAAAGGAGTATCAGGAGGCAGTCTTAAAGGAGATCGAGGAACGGCGCATCAGCTGCAGATTCGGAGAGTACAGACGTGATATGTCGAATGCCGGGCAGTATGACCTGTCCCGCAAAATTTTCTGCGGGATCTGCGGACAGGTGTATTACCGCACTTCTTTCCGATCCGGGAAGGACGGGCGCAGGATCGCAGAATGGAAGTGTTCCACAGCCTTTACGGTAGGGAGAAGATCAAAAAGCCCGCAGGGCTGCGACAATATCAATCTCCTGGATGAGAGACTGCATCAGGTGATCGAAGCGGCCTGTACAAAACAGTATGAGGATTTGTTTGACATCAGGCAGAATATGATCGATGAGGTGATCCTGACGTTGAGAAAGGCATTGCAGGACGGTAATGCAGACAGGGTACTGGAGCAATGCAGAAAGGAATACGGGAAGCTGTCCAGGAAAAAGGATGTGTTATTTGACAAGCTGATGAATGAGACGATTGCAGACGGTGACTTTGAGCGGTATAATCAACAGTTGGAGGAACAGCTGACATCTCTGTCGGATAAGATCAGGTCGCTGGAGCAGAAAAACAATGCCTGCGCCGATCATGAAAAGCGGCTGGCAAGGATCAGGGAGTCGTTTGGCGACGGGGACATTATCAGACAGGCCAGAACGCAGGAGCTTATCAGCAAAATCGAAAAGATCGTGGTATATTCCGACGGAAAACTTGATATAATCTTTGACAGGATCAAGCTGTCCGGTATGTCGGAGATCTGCAGGCCGGATATTTCGCCGGAAGAAAAAGGGGAGGATGACGGAGGATTCCGGATCACGGCACAGTATACGCATACCGATAGCTTCCATAGGCGGAGAGAGGAATACAACAGGCAGATACTGGAGATCCTTAAAAATGAGCCGGCGCTGCCGGTGCGGGAGATAGCAAAACGGCTCGGCATAACATATTCTTATGCCTATACTTCCGTAAAGCAGCTTGAGGAAGAAGGAAAGCTGCCCTGTGACCGGCGCAGAAGGAGAAAGCTATAAAATGTGTTATCAAATACATAAATACCCGCAACCCTGTTTTTATCACTGTCGGGCTCAGAATGGGCGCCGAGCGCTATTATTCCTATTTTGAAAAATTCGGATTGTTACAGAAAACCGGGATCGATCTTCCGGGCGAGGCAGGTACGATCATGCACAAGGTGGAAGATATCGGTCCGGTTGAACTGGCAACCATATCTTTTGGCCAGTCGTTTCAGATCACGCCCATTCAGCTTGCGGTAACGGCGTCCTCTATCATAAACGGCGGCAGGAGAGTAACGCCGCATTTCGGAGTGAGAGTGGCAGATAGCGACGGCGGTAACAGCCAGTTTTTCAGTTATCCTGTTAAGGATCATATAGTGTCCGAGGAAACATCGGCGACCATGCGCTATATCCTGGAACAGGTCGTGGCGGAGGGGAGCGGCAAAAACGGTGCGGTAGAAGGTTACCGTGTGGGCGGAAAGACAGCCACCAGCCAGACGCTGCCGAGAGGAAGCGGCAGATACATAGCCTCGTTCCTGGGATTTGCGCCGGCGGACGATCCGCAGGTGCTGGCGGTTGCGATCATCAATAACCCGCAGGGTACATACTATGGAGGTCAGATCGCGGCGCCGGTTGTACGGCAGCTTTTTGAAAACATTCTTCCATATTTGGAGAAGATGGACTATAATAGAACATGAAGATTTTCTAAAGCATCAAAAGACGATGCTTAAGAAAATCTAAATCATGTTCACAAGAACCAGCAAGCTGATTCTTGAGTGATGGGGCGGTTGCCGGGTTGGCTATAAAGTGATGGAGGGTGTATGAGCTCGACGGTTTTATTGTCTGTGATGATTTCATTTGTGATCAGTGTGGTGTTAGGGCCGGTTGTGATCCCTTTCCTGCGCAGGCTCAAGGTAGGGCAGACTGTCAGGGATGAGGGGCCTGAAAGCCACCTGAAGAAAAACGGTACGCCTACGATGGGCGGCATCCTGATCCTGGTCGCGATCGTGGTCACTTCTCTTTTTTTCGTGAAGGATTATCCGGGGATCATTCCTGTATTGTTTCTGACGCTGGGATTCGGATTGATCGGATTCATGGATGATTATATCAAGGTTGTGCTGAAAAGGTCGATGGGTCTGCGGGCGTGGCAGAAGTTCGCTCTGCAGGTTGTGGTGACGGCTGTCTTTACCTTTTATCTGATGCGTTATACGGATGTGTCTCTGGCGATGAAGGTGCCCTTTGCTGACGGTCTGTATCTGGATTTTGGCTGGATGAATATTCCGATCCTGTTTTTTGTCGTGATCGGAACCGTCAACGGTACGAATTTCACGGACGGACTGGACGGACTGGCAAGCTCTGTCACGGTACTTGTGGCCACCTTTTTCAGCGTGGTGGCGATCGGTACGGGAAGCGGTATCGAACCGATCACCTGCGCGGTGGCGGGGGCGCTTTTAGGCTTTCTGCTTTTCAATGTATATCCGGCGAGTGTATTTATGGGAGATACAGGTTCACTCGCTCTCGGCGGTTTTGTCGCGGCGGCGGCATATATGATGCAGATGCCGCTTTATATTGTGATCGTAGGCTTTATCTATATGATCGAGGTGCTGTCCGTGATCCTTCAGGTTTCTTATTTTAAGCTGACCGGGGGCAAACGTATTTTTAAGATGGCACCGATCCACCATCATTTCGAGTTGTGCGGATGGTCCGAGACAAGGGTGGTGGCGGTTTTCTCCATTGTGACGGCGCTGCTGTGCCTGGTAGCTTTGATGGGCGTCTGAAACCGTGCCGTGTATGCATCGGCGGGGCCGCAGACAGAGCGGATACGGCGGCATACAGCGAGATACGGCTGTGGGGGAGGATCATGTTTTGAAAATATGGATGGCAGAAAGGTTAGAAGGCGATGGAAATAACGGATTTACGGGATAAGAAGGTTCTGGTGGTCGGCTCGGGTATCAGCGGTATCGGCGCGGTTGAGGCATTGTGCCGTATCGGAGCCGTTCCGGTTCTTTTCGATGCCAACAGGGAACTGGATCCGGCGGCTATACGGGCCAGGTTTGCACAGGGCGTGTCGGCCCGGATCGTGCTGGGCGAGCTGCCGGAGGAAAGCGTGGCTGAGTTTTCGCTTGTGATACTCAGTCCGGGTGTACCGACAGATACGGAATTTGTCAAAGGACTCCGTGCAAGGGGGCTTGCCATATGGGGTGAGATCGAGCTGGCTTACAGGCTCGGCAGAGGCCGTGTGATCGGCATTACCGGAACGAACGGCAAAACGACTACCACCTCATTGGTCGGTGAGATCATGTCGGCTTACTGTGAGCATGTAGACGTTGTGGGGAACATCGGCAATCCTTATACGCTGACGGCGTCTGGCAGCAGTGATGATACGGTGACTGTAGCCGAGATCAGCAGCTTTCAGCTGGAGACGGTCGAAACCTTTCGGCCGGATGTATCGGCGATCTTAAATATCACGCCGGATCATTTGAACCGGCATCATACCATGGAGAATTACGCGGCTGTCAAGGAGTCCATTGCAAAGAACCAGACGAAGGAACAGGTCTGTGTACTGAATTATGAGAATCCGTATACGAGGGATTTCGGCGGCAGATGTCCCGCCCGTGTCGTCTGGTTTTCGTCGGCGGGAAAGCTTGATGACGGCCTGTACCTGGACGGAGAGGATATTTTTCTGGCGCAGGACGGCAGGACAGAGCGCCTGATGAACATTCATGATATGAACCTGGTAGGCATCTGTAACGTGGAAAATGTCATGGCGGCGATCGCCATCACACAGGCGATGGGCGTACCGATGGACACGATCCTTTCGGTCGTCAGACAGTTTAAGGCGGTAGAGCACAGAATAGAGTTTGTGGCTACGAAGAGGGGCGTTGACTATTATAATGATTCCAAGGGGACTAACCCTGATGCGGCGATACAGGGCATAAAGGCTATGAACAAGCCTACGGTACTGATCGGCGGCGGATATGACAAACAGAGCGTGTATGATGAGTGGATCGAAGCTTTTGACGGCAAGGTAAAGTGTCTTGTACTCATCGGGCAGACCCGGGATAAGATCGCAGAGTGCGCGAAAAGGCACGGCGTAGAGAACATTGTTCTGGCCGACAGCTTCGAGGAAGCGTTTGAGATCTGTACCGAACGAGCGCAGAGCGGAGACGCGGTGCTTCTGTCTCCCGCATGCGCAAGCTGGGGTATGTTCCCGAATTATGAAGTCAGAGGCAGGCTTTTCAAAGAACTTGTATATAAACTGGAGGAAACAGAGTAAGTGGCACAGAGAAATTCTTCACGAAGACGACAACCTGGCGGTGAGAACTTCATGGATTACAGCCTTTTGTTCATTGTGCTGTTTCTGCTGGGATTTGGCCTGATCATGGTGTATTCCACCAGTTCGTATGAGGCAAATCTGGAGCAGGGATATTCTACCTATTATCTCAGAAAACAGGTTTTTGCAACAATAATAGGCCTGATAGCCATGATCGTTGTAGCGAATATCCCCTATCATTTCTGGGAGCGGTTTGCCGTGATCGGGTATATCGTATCGGTTGTGCTGATCCTTTTGATCATTCCCTTCGGACATGAGTCTCACGGAGCGAAGAGGTGGCTGTACATAGGTCCGCTCTCCCTTCAGCCCGCAGAAGTCGCCAAGCTGTGTATGATCCTTTTTTTGTCAAGTATGATATGCACTATGGGCAAACAGATACGGAACCGCAAGGGCTTTCTGACAGTACTGGTGGTCCCCCTGCCGATCGCGCTGATGCTCTGGAAGATCACGGATAACTTAAGCTCAGCGATCATTGTTGTCGGGATTGCCGTGCTGATGCTCTTCGTGTCCTGCCCGGATTACAAGAGGTTTATCCTGCTGGGACTGCTTACGCTTGCAATAGCTGCCGCCGCAGTCTTCATCACGGTGCAGATGGCGGCCTCGCAGACCGCTTCGGCGGACGAGATGGGATTCCGTGGCGGACGTATTCTGGCGTGGCTCGATCCCGAAGCCTATGCCAGCGATAAGGCGTTTCAGACGATACAGGCGCTTTATGCCATCGGATCCGGAGGCGTACTGGGGAAAGGGCTTGGCGCCAGTATGCAGAAGCTGGGCTTTCTGCCGGAGGCGCAGAACGACATGATCTTCTCCATCATCTGTGAAGAGCTTGGACTGTTCGGCGGTTTTGCGGTCATTATCATGTTTATCATGCTGATCTGGAGATTCATGGTGATCGCCAACAATGCGCCGGATCTGTTCGGGGCTCTGCTCGTGGTCGGTGTGCTGGGACATATAGCTATTCAGGTCATCCTTAATATTGCGGTTGTTACGAACACGATCCCCAATACCGGAATATCCCTTCCCTTTATCAGTTATGGGGGTTCGTCGGTGATGTTTCTGCTGATAGAGATCGGGCTGGTCTTAAGCGTGGCAAGGGGGATCCGGCTCAAAGATTTATAGGGACAAGATAACTTTCTTTTCAAAAGCCATATAGATAGAATAGGTCATATTTTTTGGATTCGAGGTAAGGAATATGGACGCTATTCGTATCTATGGCGGTAACTGTCTGAAAGGACAGACTACGATACAAGGGTCAAAAAATGCATCGCTGCCGATCTTAGCGGCGACTCTGCTGATAGACGGGATCTGTGAGATCGAAAACTGTCCGGAGATATCCGATGTCTTTCATATGCAGAGATTATTGGAGAGCCTGGGCTGTAAGGTAAAGAGAGAGGAAACACGGATACGTGTTGATACGACATGTCTTTCGGGATGTGACATGCCATCGGATTCAGTGGGGGTCATGCGCTCGTCCGTGATGCTTTTGGGAGCGCTGCTTGCCAGACTGGGAAAAGTATGTATGGAATACCCGGGCGGCTGTGTGATAGGAGCCAGGCCCATCGACCTGCATCTCCGGTCGCTGCGTAAGATGGGAGTTGCGATAGAAGAGAATGAAAACGGATTCTGTGCCGAGACAACCGGTTTGACCGGAGCCGACCTGACGCTTCCTTTCGTCAGCGTCGGGGTGACAGAGAATCTGATCCTTGCAGCCGTGCTGGCAGACGGTGTCACTACCATTGAGCCTGTTGCCAGGGAACCGGAGATCCGGGCCCTGTGCGATTTTCTCAGCCGGGCCGGTGCGCGGATCGAGGGAAGCGGCACAAAGCGTCTGGTCATTCACGGAGTGGAAAAGCTTACGCCTGTGAGATTCTGTGTGCCTGCCGACCGCATTGTCGCAGGTACTTATCTGTGTGCGTGTATGTGTGCCGGAGGACAGGTTTTTCTGAAGGACGCGCCGGTGAACGATATGGAGAGCGTACTGTCTCAGGCCGTTGCAATGGGCGCGGCGATCGGTTATGAGCCGGATGGCATTGTCGTGACGGGAAAAGACCATGAAAGTACCGGAGACATCATTACCACGGGATGTTATCCGGCATTTCCCACGGATATGCAGTCGCCTTTTATGGTGGTCATGGCCTTATCCGGCAGGGGAGGCCGCATCGAGGAAAAGGTATTTGAGAACCGGTTCAGGATCGTGCCGGAGCTTCAGCGGATGGGGGCGGATATTACGGTACACGGCAATACCGCATATGTCGCGGGCGCCAGCCGCCTGCGGGGCGCCATTGTACAGGCACAGGAGCTGCGGGGCGGTGCGGCGCTTGTGATCGCGGCGCTGGCGGCGGACGGGACCAGTATCGTGACCAACCGGCATTTTATTGACAGAGGATACGAGGATATCGTACTGAGCTTAAGAGACCTGGGAGCTGATATAGAGCTTGCTTAAGGCGCGGCCTGCCGGTCTGTCAGAATACCGATATCCCCGGCATAGCGGCAGTTATGAGGTTAGCGGATGGCTGAAAGAAAAACCGGCAGAAAACTTAAGACCAGGAACACTCAGCTCAGACTTATCAAAAACAATGAGCCCGTGATGAAGAAGAGCAGGCGCGGACGGGAAGAGAAGTTGCGTTTTCATAAGGGAAAACGGGCGGCGATCCTGTCCGCTGCACTTCTTCTTTTTCTTTTGATACTGGTCGGGGGCTATGTGTATATCATTCAGAATTACACGGTTACTACAGTATATGTGGAAGGCAATGTCCATTATACCAATGAAGAGATCATGGATATGGTAATGGGCGGGAGATTTGGGCATAACTCGCTGTTTTTATCCCTGAAATACAAGGATAAGGGGATGGAAGATATTCCGTTTATACAGACGATGGATGTGACGATAGAGGCTGCGGATACGATACGGATCACAGTGTATGAAAAGGCATTGGCAGGCTATGTGTCCTATCTGGGACAGTATGCTTACTTTGATAAGGACGGTATCGTAGTGGAGGTTTCCACAGAAAAAACGCCGGGTATCCCGCAGGTGACGGGACTTGTGTTTGATCATGTTATCCTGCACGAGGCGCTGCCTGTGGAGAATCCGGAGATATTTGACCAGGTGTTAAATATCACGCAGCAGCTGGACAGGTATTCGATGGCGGCGGACAGGATATATTTTGATCCTGACTATAATATCACGCTTCTGTTCGGGGATGCGCAGGTTGCGCTGGGAAACGACAAGTATATTGATGAGAAGATCATGAAGCTCCAGTATATCCTTCCCAATCTGGCAGGGCGGAAGGGTACGCTTGATATGCGTGAATACAGCGAAGACATAAAATCATACAGCTTTGACCTGAACTAAGAGCGCCGGACGTTCTCAAACGGTGGATAAATATGGTGATTTTACGTCTCATTTGGTTATTTCGGCAGAAAAAACAAAAAATAGGTTGCGAATTTCGCAAAATAATTATATGATAATCTATGAGAGTTTTGTGGGAAGATAAGGAGGAATTACCTTGCTGGAAATTAAGTCGAATGATGCTGAGTCTGCAGCCAGGATTATTGTAGTCGGTGTAGGCGGTGCGGGCAACAATGCTGTAAATAGAATGATCGATGAAAAAATAGACGGTGTAGAGTTTATCGGGATCAATACGGATAAGCAGGCGCTGCAGCTGTGCAAGGCGCCCACGCTGCTGCAGATCGGCGAGAAGCTGACCAAAGGGCTCGGAGCGGGAGCTAAGCCCGAGATCGGGGAGAAAGCGGCTGAGGAGAGCTCCGATGAAGTGGCGGCTGCCCTCAAGGGCGCAGATATGGTATTTGTCACCTGCGGTATGGGAGGCGGTACCGGCACGGGAGCCGCGCCTGTTGTCGCTAAGCTTGCCAAAGATATGGGTATCCTCACGGTCG
>CANQIJ010000009.1 GCA_947624025.1 uncultured Lachnospiraceae bacterium
GTTGACATGGGGCAGCGTCGTGACCTTGCCCGCCGCAAAGGATTCCTGCATACAGTTCGCTCCCGCCGGCTCCACGCCGATCACTTTGATCTTTGGATTTAAGAGCTTCGCGAGCGTAGAGACGCCGGTCGCCAGACCGCCGCCGCCGATGGGTACGAGAATATAATCAACCAGCGGGAGCTCCTTGATGATCTCCATCGCGATCGTTCCCTGGCCGGTAGCGACATCGAGATCGTCAAAAGGATGCACGAAGGTATATCCTTTTTCCTCTGCCAGCTTATAAGCATACGCACACGCCTCGTCATACACGTCGCCCTGGAGGATCACTTCCGCTCCGTACCCCTTGGTCCGGTTTACTTTGATGAGGGGCGTTGTCGTCGGCATGACGATGACCGCCTTGACCCCGTAGCATTTTGCGGCATAGGCTACGCCCTGCGCATGATTGCCCGCCGAAGCCGTGATAAGACCCTTCTTTCGTTCTTCCTCCGTCAGCGTACTGATCTTATAATAGGCGCCCCGCAATTTATATGCACCCGTCAGCTGCATATTCTCGGGCTTTAAATATACCTTGTTACCGGTCTGTGCACTGAAATAATCACTGTATACCAGTTTAGTCTCGGAAGCGACCTCCTTGACGACCTCATAAGCCTCTTCAAATTTATCCAACGACAGTTCCTTCATGACATCTTCCTCCCTTATGTCTCATCATCGGGCCCGACAGCTTCCGTACCTTCCTGCGGCACATCAAACAGCGCATCGACGAACTGATCCGCATCAAACTTCTGCAGATCGTCGATCGTCTCTCCCACGCCGATATACTTGACGGGGATCTGTAATTCGGACTGTATGGCAACCGCAATGCCGCCCTTCGCCGTGCCGTCCATCTTGGTCAGTATAATGCCCGTTAGATCTGCGACCTCTCCAAACTCTCTCGCCTGCTGCAGCGCGTTCTGGCCTGTGGTGCCGTCGAGCACGACCAGATTCTCACGGTGCACATCGGGAAATTCTTTATCAATGATGCGGTTAATCTTCTTTAACTCTTCCATCAGATTCTTCTTGTTGTGAAGCCTTCCTGCCGTATCACACAAAAGTACATCTGCATTTCTCGCCTTTGCCGCGTTGACCGCATCATAGATCACGCTGGCGGGATCTGCGCCCTCGCTGCCCCCGATCACATCAACGCCCGCCCTGTGCGCCCACTCGTTAAGCTGTTCGCCCGCTGCCGCCCGGAAAGTATCCGCCGCCGCGAGCAATACTTTTCTGCCCTGCGCCTTGAGCTTGCCCGCCAGCTTGCCGACCGTTGTCGTCTTTCCTACGCCGTTGACGCCTATCACAAGCACTACCGACTGCTCCTTTTCAAAATCATATGCCGCTTCCTGTACGCTCATCTGATCCTTGATATTCTGTATCAGAAACTGCTTGCAGTCCGCCGGCTCCTTGATATGATTTTCCCTGACCTGTGTGCGCAGCTTGTCAAGGATCTCATCCGTTGCCTTTACGCCAATGTCTCCCATAATGAGTATTTCTTCCAGTTCCTCATAGAAATCCTCATCGATGGCCGAGAATCCGCCGAACACCGCATCGATCCCATGCACGATATTGTTGCGCGTCTTGGCCAGCCCTGCCTTCAGTCTTCCAAAAAAACCTAATTTTTCTTCACTCATCAGTCATCCAGTTCCTTATCGATCAAATTAACGCTCACCAGCGTAGACACGCCCTTCTCCTGCATCGTGATACCGTACAGGCGGTCCGCTTTCTCCATGGTGCCTCTTCTGTGCGTGATAACAATAAACTGTGTATTCTTAGTCAGTTTATGCAGATATTTTGCAAATCTTCCCACATTGCTTTCATCGAGAGCCGCTTCGATCTCATCCAGCAGACAGAACGGAGACGGTTTTAAGTTCTGGATCGCGAACAGAAGGCATATGGCCGTGAGTGATTTCTCACCACCGGACATCTGCATCATATTGACCAGCTTCTTGCCCGGCGGCTGCGCAATGATACGTATGCCCGCCTCAAGCACATCCTCCTCCTCGATCAGCTCCAGCGTACCTTTGCCGCCGCCGAACAGCTCCTTAAACACCTTGTCAAACTCTCTGTTGATCTCGGCAAATTTCTCGTTGAACTGTTTGCGCATGGATGTGTCCAGCTCTTCAATGATGCCTAACAGAGTCTTCTCCGCTTCTACCAGATCGTCATGCTGCGTCTTGAGAAACGTATACCGTTCCATCAGATTCCTGTAATCTTCGATCGCGTTGACATTGACGTCCCCCAGTCTTCTGATAGAATCCTTGAGCGCCGTGATCTCCTTCTTCATGGAGGAAAGATCGGTCATTGCCTCATCCCTGAGCGCCTCCGCGTCAGACAGCGTGATCTCATACTCATCCCACATATAGTTGATCTGGGATTCGATGGACTCCTGCATCCGTTCTTTCTGGCTCCCCAGCCGGTATACTTCTTTATCTAACGCCGTCATGCGTTCGGCCAGTTCTTCTCTGGAAGTAAAAAAGCTCTTCTGCCTGCCCGCCAGCTCTTCTTTGGCCGCAGTATCGTCCTTCAGCTTCTGCGTTGCATCGTTCTGTGCGGTATAGGACGCCGCGATCGTTCTCTCGATCTCCAGAATGTTTTCCTTCTTGCGCTCCACATCTTCCTTGCTTAAGTGCAGACCCTCCCGCACCTCGGTAAGCTCCGCCGCATATCTCTCGATCTCGCCCTCGACACGCTCCAGATTCTGGCGCTGGAAATCATCGCTCTGACGCATCTTCTCAACTTCCACGTCCCACTCGGACACCCTGGCAGCATGTCCGCTTTCCTCGGCGCGCCTGGATTCCAGCTCCTTCTGAAATTCCTCGATCTGTACGCCGACGTTCTTCTCCAGCGTCTCGGAATCTTCCAATTCCCTTGCGATCTCATCTTTGCCGGTCTGGATCTCCTTGATCTGCAGCTCGATCTCCTGTTCCTCGGTCTTTAATTCGCCGAATCCCTCTTCCGTCTCGCTCTTTCTGTCCCGCGCCTGCATGACATTGATCCTTGCGGTATTCTGCTCGATAAATTTACGCTGCAGCTGACCCTTCACATCCTCCAGCTCCAGACGGAGTCTGTTCCGCTTCTTCTTTGTTTCCTCAATATCATTGAGAAGCTCATCTATCTCTACGACGTACTGCTTTACCTTTTTCTCCAGCTCTTCCATCTCACGGCGTCTTCCCAGGAGATTGGAATTATTCTTAAATGCGCCGCCGCTGATCGCGCCGCCCGGCACGAGAAGCTCGCCCTCCAGCGTTACCATCCGGATCCCGTAATCATATTTTCTCGCGATCCTAACGGCATGATCGACATTATCAACGACCATGATACGGCCTAACATCGCCCTGGCAACATTCTGATACTTCTTCTCAATCTTCACCAGCTTGTCCGCCATGCCGATAACGCCTTCTTCATCAAGCGCTTCGGGATTCTTAAACTCCTGCGGATGAGTGATGCTGGTAAGCGGAAGAAACGTAGCGCGCCCCGCCCTGGCCTTTTTTAAATAGCCGATCATGCGCTTGGCCGTCTCCTCGTCCTGTGTGACAATATTCTGGATATTGCCGCCCAGCGCGGTTTCGATAGCTGTCTCATACTTCGCTTCTGCCTGAATGATATCGGCGACAACACCGATGATCCCTTTTTCACTGTCCTTCTGCTCCATGACGGCCTTGACGCTTCCGCCGTAGCCCTCATACCGCTCCGTCAGGTTAGAGAGTGCCTCCAGCTTAGATTTCTCCTGATGATACAGGACCTGGGTATCGCGCAGCTTCTGATCCTTGCCCGACAGTTCTTCCCTGATCGCGACAAGGCTCTCTTCCATCGTTTCCTGCTGCTCGTTCAGTCCGCGGATCACTTCATTGACCGCCTCGAATGCTTCCTCCAGTTTTTTGATATTCTCCGCCTGCTCCGCCTCGTCGGACTTTGCGCGAAGGAGTCTGGAATTAAGCTCCGCCTTACGGATATTGATCTGCTCCAGCATGGTGTCGTAACGCCCCAGTTTGGACTTGATCGTTGCACGGTTATTCAGCGCGTCAATGATCGTGTTTTTGCCGCTCTCGATATTATTGTTAAGCTCTTCTATTTTAGCCTGCGTCTCTTCGAGCAGCTTTCTGGCCGCCGCCCTTTCCTGCTCCAGCTGTTCCAGCTTTTCCTCGATACCGTTTTTCTCCGAGAGGATCATATCTTTCTGGGCCGCGCGCTCATCTATCTGCTCCTGAATGCTGCGGATGCGGCTCTGAAGATGCTCCTCGTTGCCCTCTGCCGAATGGATCTGTTCTTTTAAGACATTGATCTCGCCCTCCAGCTTGGACCGCATGACTCCGGTATCCGTCAGCGTTGCCCGCGCCTGTTCGATCTCCTGTTCCAGCTGTTCGATCCTTCCCTCGATCTGCTCATATTCATCCTTGATCTGCTCATACCTTTGTGACGTATCCTCCAGATCTCCGTTCGCAATATCGAGCTTGGTGCTGACCTCATCGAGCTGCTGCCGCACACGCACATTCTCTAACAGAAAAACATTGACATCAAGAGTCTTTAGCTCTTCCTTTTTCTTGAGATAGATCCGGGCCTTCTCCGACTGTTTCTCCAACGGTCCGATCTGATGCTCCAGCTCGGCGAGGATATCGTTCACGCGGACCAGATTCTGCTTCTCATCCTCCAGCTTCTTCTGCGCCGCGTATTTTCTGCGTTTAAACTTCACGATTCCGGCCGCCTCGTCAAAAAGCTCTCTTCTCTCCTCCGGCTTGCCGCTTAAGATCCTGTCGATCTGACCCTGCCCGATGATCGAATACCCTTCCTTGCCGATACCCGTATCATAGAACAGTTCGTTGACGTCCTTCAGGCGGCACGGCGTCCCGTTGATCATATACTCGCTCTCTCCGGAACGGTACAGCCGTCTGGACACGGTCACTTCATCGTAATCTATCGCGAGCTGGTGGTCGGCATTATCCAGCGTTATGGCTACATAAGCATACCCCAGAGGCTTGCGCAGCTCCGTTCCCGCAAAGATCACATCCTGCATACTCGCTCCCCGAAGCTGCTTGATGCGCTGCTCGCCCAGTACCCATCTGACGGCGTCCGCAACGTTGCTTTTCCCCGAACCGTTGGGCCCCACGATCGCTGTGATGCCGTTATGAAACTTAAATGTGATCTTATTTGCAAAGGATTTAAACCCGTGCACCTCAATGCTTTTTAAATACATATGTACCTCTCGTCTCAGCGCTGTTTCCGTCATTTATCTGTCCGGCGCCTGATTCCGCCTAAGCAGCGTCTCATACGCCGCCTTCTGCTCCGCCGCTTTCTTGGAATGTCCGCTTCCGTGTCCAACCACAATGCCGTCGATCACGGCTTCCACTTCAAAGATCTTGTTATGCTCGGGTCCCTCTTCTCTCACGAGCCTGTAATACAGCGTTCCCTTATTTCCTTTCTGCACCTCTTCCTGGAGGATCGTCTTGGCGTCATAGAAAAGCTGCTTATTCTCCAGGTCGGACAGGATGAAACGCCGGATAAAACCGGCCGCCTCGTCAATGCCGCCGTCCAGATAGATCGCTCCGATGACCGCTTCCATCACATCCGATATGATAGAATCACGCTTTCTTCCTCCTGTACTCTCTTCCCCTTTGCCCAGCATGATATACTGCTCCAGGCCGATCTGTCTGGCGCAGTATGCCAGCGCGGGCTCACATACGATCGAAGAACGGTATTTGGTCATTCTGCCCTCCGGCATATCCGGGTGCTGACGAAAAATAAAATCGCTGCTTACAAGTTCAAGCACGGCATCGCCCAAGAACTCCAGACGTTCATAGTCTTCCCCTTTATTGATCTTCCGTTCATTGGCACACGAGCTGTGCGTCACAGCCTGCCTAAGCAGCTCTGTGTCATGAAAATGATACCCTGTCTTCTGCTCCAATTTTGCCAATCGGTCTTCCAAAGCGACAACCCTCCCAAACAAGACGAAACACGCTTTGCTCATTGCTTGCGCAAATAGAAAAACCCTTTCTTTCGGAAAGGGTTCCTTGCTTTCTCTATGACATCGAATTTTTGATCAAAGCAACCGCTTCACCCACTGTGGTAATATGTTCCGCCTTCTCAGCCGGAATTTCTATTTCAAAGGCTTCCTCTATCCCCATGATGATCTGGAATACATCCAGAGAATCTGCCCCAAGATCTTCCGTAAAAGTGGTCTCCAAAGCAATTTCATTGGGATCTACATTCAGCACATCCGCTATCACTTCTTTTAACTTCTCCAATTCCATGTTGGCAGTCCCTCCGTCTTATCTGTTACCTAACGTTCCTCTGCAGATATCACTTCATCCGACACAACGTCCGATACAAGCATCTCCCTGATCCTATCATTGATCTTCTGCTCCGTAAAGGTAATACACTGTATGATAGAATTTTTGATCTCGACCGCTTTGGAGCTGCCGTGGGTCTTAACGACAAGTCCGTTCAGGCCAAGAAGAGGCGCCCCGCCGTACTGCTCAAGATCGAACGCCTTTAGGGTCTGCTTCAACGCCGGTTTGACAAGGAGCGCGCCGATCTTGCTGCGCAGGCTCGTCATCATGCCCGCTTTTACCTTCTTGATAAGCGTCGCGCCCACTCCCTCGTAAGTCTTAAGCACAACGTTGCCTACAAACGCTTCGCACACTACCACATCCGCCGCGCCTGCGGGAATATCCCTCGCCTCCACGCTGCCGATAAAATTGATGTCGGGACAGTTCTTTAACAGCGGAAAAGTCTCCTTGACAAGCGCATTGCCCTTCTCCTCCTCCGCGCCGATGTTTACAATGCCGACTTTGGGATTTTTGACTCCCATCACATGCTCCATATAGACCGATCCCATCTTGGCGAACTGCACCAGATGCGACGGCCTCGCATCCACATTCGCCCCGCAGTCAATGAGCAGGGAGCATCCTGTCTCCGTCGGAATCAGCGGTGCAAGCGGCGGCCGCTCAACGCCCTTGATGCGCCCCACGATAACCTGTCCGCCGACAAGAGTCGCTCCCGTGCTGCCTGCGGACACAAACGCATCGCAGGTTCCGTCCTTGACAAGATTCAGTGCCTTCACCAGGGAGGAATCCTTCTTCTTACGGATCGCCATAACGGGCGGTTCCGCAGTCTCTATGACCTCGGATGCCGGCACGACCTCCAGCCTCTCCTTCGGATAGGTATATCCTGCGAGCTCCTTTTCCACTACATCCGGAATACCCGTCAGGTAAACCTTGACTTTATCATTCTCATTAACGGCTTCCACCGCGCCCTTGACGATCTCGCCCGGCGCGTTATCACCGCCCATCGCGTCTACCGCCACTTTAACCAATTCGCTCATACCTTCTGCATCCTTCCGCTGCCTGCTAAAGCATCACCACTACTATACTAAATATACCTGCAAAAATCAAGTCTTCGATATCCGTCCGATCCGCGAGGTTCTGCCCGAAAGGCTTTCGTACAGCAGGATATGCCGAAAAAATCCTGCCGCATAAAATAAGGCTTCCCGGAGATATCCCGAAAAGCCTCGTTTCACAACGATCAGTCAACTGCAATGATCTCTTTTTTATTGTATGTTCCACACTTTTTACATACTCTGTGCGGCATCATCAGCGCACCGCATTTACTGCATTTTACTAATGTAGGGGCAGACATTTTCCAGTTTGCTCTTCTCTTGTCTCTTCTGCTCTTGGAAGATTTGTTTTTAGGACATATAGACATCTTTACACCTCCTTATTCCCGTTAAAAATATCTTTGATAACCGCCATTCTTGGATCAGGAACAAAGGTGTCACATTCGCATGTTCCCGTATTCAAGTCCCTGCCGCACTGCCGGCATATCCCTAAGCAGTCCGGTTTGCACAGGACTTTCATAGGCCAATTGATTACAATTTCAATGTACAGCAAGTCGTCTGTGTTCAGCTGATACCCGTCCATGATTTCCTGATCGTATTCCTCGTCAGGCACGGCATCCGTGACATCCGGTGCAAGCACTTCTCTGTCAAACGCAAGCTTCAACGTCTTATCTACAGGCTTAAGGCATCTGTCACAGCTCATACCAAGGGTTACATCCGCATGACCGGTGATCCTCACCTTCCCTTTACCGGTATTGGTAAAGTTAAGCTCCATCGGCAGCATATCCCTGACAGGATATACCGAACCGCCCATCGCAACCTCAGTCAAGCCCGGCTCGACCTGCATTGTGACCGTCTTGCCTTCGCTTGTAAATACATCCGTCAAGTTCACGAACATAGCTGACTCCCATCCACACTCAAACAATTATACCCATGCGAATATGGTTTGTCAACCATAAAATTTTTCCTGTCAGCTCAGCTGTGCCTGAACTGCGGTAAGAGCCACTACGCCGACGATATCCTGCCAGGAACAGCCTCGTGAAAGATCGTTGACCGGCTTGGCGATCCCCTGGAGCATCGGGCCGTATGCCTCTGCATTGCCCAGTCTCTGCACCAGCTTATATCCGATATTGCCGCAGTCCAGATTCGGGAATATCAGTACGTTCGCTTTGCCCGCCACTTCGCTGCCCGGCGCCTTGGACTTAGCCACCTGCGGCACCAGCGCCGCGTCTGTCTGGAGCTCGCCGTCAATGCATAGATGCGGATACTGCTCATGCGCAATGCGCGTTGCCTCCACCATCTTATCTACCAGCGGATGCTTGGCGCTTCCCTTGGTGGAATGGGACAGCATGGCGATGATCGGCTTGGCGCCCACCAGACTCTTAAAGCTCCTGGCCGAGGTGTCCGCGATCGCCGCCAGTTCTTCTGCGGTAGGGTCCTGGTTCAGTCCGCAGTCAGCGAACAGAAATGTTCCGTGCTCACCGTATTCACAATTAGGCACATCAAGTATAAAGAAGCCGGACACAAGCTTGACGCCCGGAGCCGTCTTCAGAATCTGCAGCGCCGGCCTGAGCGTATCGGCGGTTGCGTGGCATGCTCCCGCCACCATACCGTCGGCATCGTTTGCCTTAACCATGATGACCCCGAACGTCAGATAATCGTTTAGCAGTATTTCTCTCGCCTTCTCCGGCGTCATTCCTTTATTCTTTCTTGTCTCGTATAACAGGTCAACATACTGATCCAATTTATCCGTATGCTCCGGATCGATGATCGAAACGCCGTCCAGCTCTACCTCCAGCCATCCGGCGCCGTCCATGATCTTCTCTTCGTTTCCGACCATGATGATATTGGCGATTCCCTCTTTCAGAATATTAGATGCGGCGATCAGTGTTCGTTTGTCATTCGTCTCCGGCAATACGATCGTTTTCTTGTCGCTGCGCGCTTTTTCTTTCATGAGATCAATGTAAGACATAATATCCCTTCCTCCTGTCATCTGTTATCCCCAGCCGTGCAGAAGCGGCTGTACACATAAAATTATATAAAAATTACCGTCCTGATACAAGACATAATCTCACTGTTTCAGATGAAATTTTATTTTTACTTCCATTAAAATTTCATCTGTCTGCATACAAATGATTTATTTTATGATAAAATAGACGCGGATTCAGTCAGGGGGATCACAGATATGAGAACAGTCGGAATCATTGCGGAATACAACCCGTTTCATAACGGACACGCTTACCATATCGCCGAGGCCAGGCGTCTGACCGGCGCGGACTACTGTATCGTTGTCATGAGCGGCGATTTCGTGCAGCGCGGTACGCCTGCCATTATGGATAAATTCCTGCGCGCCAGGTCCGCGCTTTTAAACGGAGCGGATCTGGTCCTGGAGCTTCCGGTATATTATGCCGCCGGCAGCGCGGAATATTTTGCCTCCGGAGCCATCGCCCTTCTGGACAAGCTCGGAGTCACCGACGCACTCTTCTTCGGCAGTGAAAGCGGAGATATCCGTGTTTTATCTTCGCTGGCAGATGCCCTTCTCGACGAGAGTCCACGGTTTCAGCAGATGCTCAAGCAGCAGATGAAGGCGGGCGCCACTTATCCGCAGGCAAGGAACCTCGCTCTCTCCGTGACGGTTCCGCACCTGACAGACAAGCTTTTTGCGCTTCAGTCGCCCAACAATATCCTGGGGATCGAATACCTCAAGGCGCTCAAACGGCGCCACAGCAAGATACAGCCGTATACGATCGGCCGCTCCGGTGCAGAATACCATTCCGCCAGCCTTGAATCGATATACAGCTCCGCTCTTGCCATCAGAGAATCCATTAAGGAAAGGGGCGATATCCAATACATCCGGGATCAGGTTCCTCCTTCCGCATATGCTCTCATGGAAGAGGCTTTCGGACATACATTTCCGATCCTGCCGGACGATCTGTCGGCGCTTCTCCCGTACAAGCTTCTTTTGGAACGGGAAAAGGGCTATACCGGCTATCTGGATATTGACGGCTCTTTTTCGGACAGACTGTGCAATATGCTCCCTTCCTTCACGGATTACTCGTCGTTCTGTGAGCTGCTCAAGACGCGGAATACGACTTATACACGGGTTGCAAGAAATCTTCTGCATATTTTACTGGATATCCGCTCTGATGACATGGCTCAGTTTAGCAGGGACGATCATATCTATTATGCGAGGATACTGGGAATAAACAGAGAAGCCGAACCGCTGTTTGGCGCCATCAAAGAACGCGCAGCGATCCCGCTTCTGTCTAAGCTGTCGGATGCCGCCGACAGGATCGGTCAGGGCAGCGGACGCAGGCTGCTGAATGCAGACATCCGCTCCGGCAATATCTATTCTCTGCTTGTGCAGCATAAGTTCGGCGGACAGATACAGAACGAATACCAAAAGCCGATCGCCGTTGTCTAAGCCCCGCTACTTTTCTTCTAACAGTTCGATGGGCAGCCAGCTTAAGATCTTCTCGCACATTTCCTTATAGTTGATCGGTTTGGCGATAAAATCGTTCATTCCTTCCTCTAAGAACATCTCCTTAACGCCGCTGATGGCATTCGCCGTCAGCGCGATGATCGGCACCTTCTTATAATACTCTCCGTCCATAGCCCTTATAATGTGCGTGGCTTCAACACCGTCCATATCCGGCATCATATGATCCATGAAGATGATATGGTATTCCTTCTGCTTCACCATCTCGATCGCTTCTTCTCCGCTCTTGGCGCTGTCTATCTGCATACCGAACGGTTTCATCAGTCCCATCGCCACTTTTCTGTTCACAAGATTATCGTCGACGATCAACACTCGGGCATTCGGAGCCTTAAAGTTATCATACTCATTCTTTTGCTCGACTCTGATCTGCTTTTTCTCCAGATTCAGTTCGCCGCACGGTTTTTCATCCGTCACGCGCTGAGGTACTTCAAAGTAGAAATTGCTGCCCTCCCTGTAGACACTGTCAACATGGATCTCACCGCCCATCAGACGCAGGAGCTGTCTGGAAATGGCAAGCCCTAACCCGCTTCCCTCTTTCTTGCGGTTCCTGAACGTATCGGACTGCTCAAAGGAATTGAAGATCCGCTGCAGATCCTCCTGTCTGATGCCGATACCCGTATCCTTGACGGAAGCCTTTAGCAGGATGCCGTCCTCACGCTTCTCATAGCCGACGCTTAAGCTGATGCTGCCCTTCTCTGTAAATTTTACCGCATTGTTCACCAGATTGATCAGGACCTGCTTGATACGGATCTCATCGCCGTACAGTCTGCGCGGAAGCTCGGGATCGACCTCGATCTCCAGCCTGAGATTATTTTCCTCTACCTTGCCCGCAATAATATGATATACGTCCTGTATCAGAGTCATCACATCATAATCTGCTTCCACGATCTCCAGCTTGCCCGACTCCATCTTGGAAAAATCAAGGATATCGTTGATGATCGTGATCAGGGACACGCTTGCCGTCCTGATCTGTTCGATCGCATCACGCTGCTGATCGTCCAGACTGCCTCTTAAGGCAATCTCCGTCA
Organism: uncultured Lachnospiraceae bacterium; assembly: GCA_947624025.1. Lineage (GTDB taxonomy): Bacteria > Bacillota > Clostridia > Lachnospirales > Lachnospiraceae > UBA3282. The sequence continues at coordinate 11,891 of CANQIJ010000009.1, forward strand.
TTCCCAGTATCGCGTTCATAGGCGTTCGGATCTCATGGCTCATATTGGCGAGAAAGGCCGATTTCACATGGGAGGCGTTCTCCGCCTTCTCCTTGAGCTCTCTCATCAGCTTCGCCTGTTCCATCATCTCGGTCACATCGATGACCGAGATCATATAACCGTGAACCTGAGTGCCGCCGCGCACCTCCGTCGCCCTGATCTCGTAGCTTTTATTCTGGAGATCGATCACGGTGCCCGCCTGCTCATAGATAGCCTGTATCTCCGATTCACTGATCCTTCCCTCACCGAGCTTCATTTCCGGAAAAAGATCACACGCCGCAGAATTGGCATAGAGGAACTTCATCTGCGCATCGGATATGATAATGCCCTCGTCCATGTTCTCTATCACCGTTTCCTTGGCATACTGCACCGTATCGAACAGGCCGTACTTATTGACGGCAATAAAAAGGAAGCAGACGGAGAACAGTATTCCGAGAGGCGTCGTATCGAAGCCGCCCGTCGCACCGCTCAGATACAGCAGAAGAAGCAGGAATGGCATGATCCCCGCCATGATCAGAAGTCCCTGGATCACCCTCGTACCGACCCGGATCTGCTGGTAGGCGGGATTGATACAGACATACAGATACAGGATCATCTCCACCAGACAGAATATCATATAGAAATAATACAGTGGAGCCTTTCCAAGTATCAGGATATTGCCGTTGTTCGTAGCCGCTATCTCATAAGAGGTATAGTACAGGCTGTGATAATCACAGGTCATGATCACACAGAACATAGCCAGATTAATGATAAACAACGTGATCATCAGCTTGCGGGGCCAGCGGATCCTGTAATAAGACAGCACGAACGCAAGCGCCAGGAAATTGGCAAAACATTTGCCGCAGTACTCCGTCTTGCCGAGCGCGATCATCTCCCTCATATTCTGCGCCATAATAAAAAGGCTGCGGGAAACAAGCGCAATAAGACAGCAGATCATCGTCATGATCAGTCTGCTCTTATAACCGGAATCCCTCTGCTTCAATATGGAAGCAAGCAGGAAAAAACCTACCATAACTCCGAACACATGGATAACGAGCCATATCATCTGCATGGTCTGCATAATCATTTCTCCTATTGCTGTTGACCTGTAACCTTCGCTATATGTTCTTTGATCCTGTCATGCACCACAGACGACACTTCCCTGGTACTCATATCCTTATACTCCTCATACGGGATACAGGGAAGATAGTGCACCTGCGTTGTGACCGGTTTTAATGACCATTCTTCAAACACCTTATACGAATCGATCAGCGCCACCGGAACAATGGGCGCCCTGGCTTTCATGGCGCTCTTGAACGCGCCCGGCTTAAACTCCATCACCTCGTTATGGTTACGGAAATAGCCGCCCTCCGGGAAAATGATATAACGCCGGCCCGCCGCAACTTCCTCCGCCACCTCTGATATGATCCTGACCGACTGTCTTAAATCGTCTTTGACCATCCTCTTGCCATGCAGCATATCTACAAACTGCGTCGTCAGGATCACGTGGGATTTGGCATCGTCTATCACGACCGAGCAGGGCTTGTCATGTGTCGCAATAATGCCAAGCGCGTCATATTTTCCCTGATGGTTCGGGAACATAACATACCCGCCCTCTTTCGGAAGATTCTCCATACCGTACCCTGCCGTTGTGATACGCCCCGCTCTGTTCATGCGTTTTACCGTCAGTCTGGCATAGGCGTACCGCTTTTCCTCTGTCACTTTTTTACTTTTCGCCTTATAGGACATTCTGGGGATCATATAGATCCTCGGCAGATTACAGAGGATCACCCACGCAAAACGCAACATAACTCTTATGCTTCTCCTTACCACTCATTGACGCCGCCATATACGGCGCATCCTGCATCGATCCGGGCACACCGTCCCCGTCACAGCAGAGGTGAAAACAGTTTTAAGATCGGTCCGATCACATTCGTTTTCATAAACTTCTTCTTGCACCACTCCAGCGTAATGCGCTCGGACACCGCAAAGGTCTCTTCCATATCCTGTCTGATCTGCGCCAGCGCATCCACGCGGTACATAAACACGCCGCATTCAAAGTGGTGATAGAAGCTTCTATAGTCAAAATTAACGGTTCCCACTGCCGCGAACTCATCATCGCAGATCACGCATTTGGAATGAATAAATCCCGGCGTATACTGATATATCCTGACGCCTGCTTCTATCAGATTCTGATAATTGGACTGGGTCAGCCAGTAGATCGTCTTCTTGTCCGGTACGCCGGGCGTCACGATGCGGACGTCCACGCCGCGTTTGGCAGCCAGCTTAAGCGCCGTGTACACCTCATTGTCCGTGATAAGATACGGCGTATAAATATAAAGATACCTTTCGGCGCTGCTGATCATATTGAGATAAACGTTTTCACCCACCAATTCACTGTCCAGCGGGGAATCCATGTAGGGCTGCACGTAGCCGTTTTCCTCATGTTTCCGGGCAAAATGCCCCCTGTATCTGCTGTAATCATCCTCCGTATAGCGGGTGAGATTCCACATCTGAAGGAACATGACCGTAAAATTCCAGACGGCCTCTCCTTCGATACGGATCCCTGCGTCTTTCCAGTGATCCCCGTGCGGGTGCGTATAGTTGATATACTCATCGGCCATATTGATGCCGCCGGTATAGCCTATCTGTCCATCGATCACGGCGATCTTCCTGTGATCCCTGTTGTTGAGTATCAAAGCCATAAAAGGAATGATCCGGTTGAAAGCGATACACTTGATCCCCTTTTTTTCGATCTGCTCATAATACTTCTTCGGAAGGACAAACACACTGCCCACATCATCATAGATCAGCCGGACTTCCACGCCTTCCTTCACCTTGCGCTCCAGCACCTCCAGAACGGTATTCCACATAACGCCCTCTCCCAGAATAAAATATTCCAGGAAAATAAAATGTCTGGCATGCTCCAGGTCCTCCAGCAGCTGTTTCCAGTAAGGCAGCCCCTCCGGATAATATGTCGTACCCGAGCAGTCCCACACAGGCGTCCCCGCATAATCCAGCAGATATCTGCTCTGATTGGCGATGCGCGGATTCTCCTGTTCCAGACGGCCCATGATCTCCTGATCCTGCTTCAGGTACTTGGCCACCTGCTCGGACGTCCGTTTCTCACCCTCGCGCAGCCTGCCCGGCAGGAAAACATGTCCGAAAAACAGATACAAAACACCTCCGAACAGCGGAAACATCAATATCGGCACGATCCACGACAACTTCACGGCAGGATTGTTGGTACGCAGTATGATAGCGATCACGGCGCCAAAGCTGAGCAGGCGCAGAACGAAAGCGATCGCCACATAGTAATTGCTCCACCGAAATATCTCCAGCAGGAAAAAACCAATCTGCAGTATTACGAGCAGTCCCGTAATGACCACTCTGTTTAGTGCGTAATGTAATATTTTTCTCATCTCAGAAATTCTGTACCGTTTCCGTCTCCAGGTATATGCCCGAATAACAAATTCCTTTCATTCAGGTATCACACTAATCTCCATTCAACCTATTAGATTATATTAGCATAAATTATAATACTTAGCAAATCCAAACAAAAAGCGCCGGAGCTTAACCACTCAGGCGCCAGTGCTCTATTCATTAGGAATCAGTCTGTCCGGACTTTACGCATAATAGGATTACGAAGAATGCTGACGATCAAAGGTATCACCATAAGCGCCCACACAATAGGCTCTGACAGCACCACTCCCATATATTGCAGATTGGGCACCAGAAGATATGCGATCAGCACCTTCCCCACCAACTCAATCAGGCTTGAAACCAACGGTGTTCTACTGTCTCCAAAGCCTTGCATGCTGTTCCGCAAAATGCAAATAACAGCGGGCAAAAAATAAAAAGATGCATTGACTTTTAAATAAAGAACTGCATTATCAATAATCTCCGGCTCCTGGCTGGCTGTAATTAAATTGATGATCACAGGTGACAGCGTAAATACGATAAGCAGCACAAACAGATACCAACAGAGTGAAAAGAAAATGGTATCGCGTATCCCCTGTTTAATACGCCCATACTCTTCTGCGCCCAGATTCTGTCCGCAATAGGTAGCAAGCGCTGTTCCCAGAACAAAGAAGATCATTAAGAACAAGGACGTGGCTTTCCGCGCTCCTGTGTGCGCCACTATAATGTTCATTCCCAATGCATTGATTGCTGTCTGTAACGCCAAAGACCCCATCAATACAAAGGAAAGCATAAATCCCATAGAAAATCCCCGTGGAAGAAGCTCCTTATACAGCTCTTTGTCCGGAGCCATATCGTTTGCATGCAGACGGATCTGCGGATATTTTCTGCGCATATATATAAAGCACAATACCGCCGACAGCGCCTGTGATGCAACGGTAGCCAAGGCAGCTCCCATAACACCCATGTCAAACCGAAGAATCAACAAATAGTCCAGTACAATATTCAGGAGATTAGAAATAATCAAAAACATCAACGGTGTGAAAGAATCTCCTATCGCCCGTAAAATGGCTGCACACACATTGTACAGAGTGGTTGCGATCAGTCCTGCGATAATGATCTTGATATAAGCGGAAGCTTCCGGAATAAGCTCCGGTGAAACATTAAGAAAATCCAAAATAGAGGGCAAAGAAATCAGACACCCAATACTTAAAAGCACAGTAAGGACTACACTTAACACTACTGTCCCGCCGATAGATCTGCGCAGCTTTTTTTCATCCTGCGCGCCAAAATAAGTAGCTACGATAATGCCATAACCACAGATCACACCGTTTATAAATTCGATCAACAAATCACTGAGGGAAGTAGTCGCTCCCACTGCCGCCAAAGAGGTCTCGCCCAAAGTACTGCCGATGATCCGTGTATCTATCAGGCTGTAGCCCAGCTGAAACAGTTGCCCGATATACAGCGGAATCGCAAACAGTAAAATAACTCGGATCGGTTTACCCTGTGTAAGATTTTTCATGTTTATTCCCCCAACACCGCCATTTTATCCTATAACAAATATTAAATCAATACTATTTGCACAAGGTACAGAACAATCATTTTTCGCATTTTTTGCAGCACTTAGAAATGCAAAAAGAAGCGCTCCGGCAAATGATTCTTCGCCCTGAGCGTTTCCTTCACGCCTTTTATCAAACTAGGCAATAAACTAAGCAATCATATATTCATGCACATTTTGAGTATGCCATAGCTACTTAATCCTAAATTCCTCCGCTTCCTCATCCGTAAGCGGTCTGCCAAGCTGTCTGAATCTATCGATCATCTCTCTCCATTTATACCGCTTACCGTCTGGCTCTCCAGTCAGCCTGCTGTCTTTTGCATAATAAGAAATATCATGCATAAAATCCACTTGCTTTCTTTCCACTGCCAACATAAACACCACCTACTTTCTCATATATTTGTCTAATAAGATCTGCGCAGCTTCTTCAAAAATAACCATTCTTCTCGGCGCAATCTCCACTGCATTTAATTTTTCCGTATAGTACCTCACCAGATCGCTCTTAGATGTAAATGCCACTACACCGTCACATCCCGCATCCAAGCTTACCTGACACGCTATCGCAAATAAATGTGCACCAACATCTGCATAGATCCCTTTATGGCTGTAATTATGCGGTGCTGTTTCAACAATCTCCACATCAGCCACACCACCGTCGATTTTTAACGATATTCTGCCTTGTACCGTATCATTATCTTTTATAAACAGCTCATATATATGATATCCGTTTTTCTCTGTAATACTCCAATCAAACTTCCATCCTTTGTAGTCCTTCGGTCTGATTGGCGTTTCACGAATCCGATATTCAGTTTCCACTTCTTCTCCGGTTCGTGTATCTATCAGACAGTCCGTAATCCTGTCAATCAAAATGTCGACTTCCATCTTATTATCTATCTCCTTGTTCTTTTTTATTTTATCACATTTTCTCGTAAAATGCCACTCCAACTACGATATTTATAAGCTATTTATAAGAATGATGGCAAACATTTTACAGTTTCTCGACAAAGTTATAGACGATCCTCACTTCCTGCTTTTATAACATATTTTAAGTTGCTGAAAATACTATAAGCCTTAGTACTCAAATTCTATATACCTTTCTTCCATTAACAAAAATCTATGTCTCTCAATATATTCTAATATTTCTTTATGTTCTCGGCCATTCCAACAATCCTGATTTTTTCCCTTTATCGGATAACATTGATATCTCCGATTCTTTGCATATGCATAGACCGCTGATACATGTTTTCACATACCAGCGGCCCTTTTTCCTGTCATTCGCTCTTTTCCCCGTTTAAGCCGTTTGCCAGATACGGCGCGATCGCGGCTTCCACCTCAGCGATCTTCTCGTTTGTCTCAAGGATCCTGAATTCCACGTTCTTAGACAGATCCATAGAAAAAATTCCCATAATGGACTTGGCATCGATAACGTATCTGCCGGACACCAGATCAAAGTATCCGTCAAATCCCACTATCGCGGTGACAAATCCCTTCACTCTCTCGATAGAGTTCAGATCCAATATGTAGCTTTTCATTGTGCATACCTCATTCCCTTATTTTATATAATACTATAAAACCGGAAAATCCCCTTATATGGTAGTATAAAATCTATGCCTCCTTTTTGCAATAATCTTTTTTGTCACGTGTGTATCCTACGGATCAGGATACCGTTACGAAGAAGGGTGGCGTCGATATAGTGTCTCGAGAACAGGATCTCACCCTCTCTCGGGATCTCCACATCCTCCTCCTCGCAGTTGATGATGACCTCCACATAATTATCCAGCCAGCCGATCTTATTGAACTCTATGACCCTGGGCTTGTTGATCTTGTTCGGAAAATGGAAATTACGGCTCCGAAGAAGCGGCTCCTGCTGTCTCAAATGCAGCAAGCTCCTGATGATCTGGATGCGCTCGTCATAAACTCCCGCCTCAATATCCTCCCACGGCATACAGCGTCTGCAATCCGGATCATGGCCTCCCTCCATAGCGATCTCCGTTCCGTAATAGATACACGGCGAACCCGGCATGGTAAAGAGCACCGCCAGCTGCTGAAAATATTCATCCAGATTCTTTACGCCGCTTCTGAGTCTTTTCGTATCATGGGAATCCAGCAGATTAAAGAGCACATCGTTAGTCTGCTGCATATATCCGGTATAGCAGCGGTTGATGGTATATTCAAAATCCTCGTTCGTCAGACTCTTGTCGATCCAGAAATCCCTGATGCTCTCGCCGAGCGGATAATTCATGACCGCGTCAAACTCATCGCCCCGCAGCCACGGCATCGCATCATGCCAGATCTCACCCAGTATATAGATATCCGGCTTGATCGCCTTTAGACGGCTGCGCAGCTCCTTACAGAACGTATGGGATATCTCGTTGGCAACGTCCAGGCGAATACCGTCCACATCATAGTCCCTGACCCATCTTTCGCACACCCCGGTCAGATACTCCCGCACCTTTGGATTGTTGGTATTAAGCTTCGGCATCTGATCAAAAAAGGCAAACGTATAATACTGCTTTGCCCAGGCGCAGCCGCCGTCCTGCTTAAAGGGCCACTCATTGACCATAAACCAGTCCCAATACTCTGACTGCGGTCCTTTTTCCTTCACGTCAAGCCACGGGGCAAAGTGCCGCCCGCTGTGGTTGAACACGCCGTCCAGCATCACACGGATACCGCGCTTATGCGCCTCCTGCACAAGCGTAACCATCGTCTCCCCGGAACCGAAATGCGGATCGATCTTCATATAATCGGTGGTATCGTATTTATGGGCGGAGGGAGATTCGTTGACGGGCGTCAGATACAGTCCCGATATGCCCAGATCCCTAATGTAATCCAGCTTATTGATGATACCCTGCAGATCGCCGCCGTAAAACTGTTCATTCGTCACAGGCGCATTGCCTCTCCACGGCAAAGTTCCCTCGGGATCGTTCGAGGGATCGCCGTTGCAGAACCGCTCCGGGAATATCTGATACCAGATCGTCTCATTGACCCAGTCCGGCGTCACGGGAATATCCGCCGGATTCATCCACGGGAACACAAAGCACTGACGACTTCTGCCCGCCAGATGCATCTGCTCCTCCGAGACGAATCCGTCCTCGAAATAAAACCATTTCTCACTGTCCGTCTGCAGCTCGAAATAATATTTCAGTCTTTTGAATTCAGGTTTGACGGTGGTCGTCCACCAAAGCTGGTTTTTCAGCCGCTTCTTAAAAGGGATATTGACCGCATCGCCGCTCCATGTCTCACCGCCGCCCAGAATACCGGATTTAAAGGGATCGCCCTGGATCAGATTCACATACTTCACATCGTATCCGGTCTTAATATTGATAACCAGCTGATCCTCATCCAAAGGATAGCAATAATTGTCATTCGCCCTATGATATACCGCATTGAAATCCATAAGAACACCTCCGCATTTGGGAAAACGTTTTCCAGTACCGTAAGACAATCATACAACCCTTTTATAAGAATTGCAAGCACAAACTTGCGATCTGATAAAATATAAAAGCCACAAGCCACGCCACGCCGCACTGCATACACACGATCCCGGTGGTTCTCCACGCAGAACCCAGCTCCCGTCTGATCGTAGTGACGGCCGCCACACAGGGCGTATACAGGAGCGTAAAGATCAGGTAGCTTGCCGCCGCAAGCGGCGTAAATATGGTATCCAGCGCTCCGCCAAGCCCCGACATACCGGTGCCGGTAAGAACGCTCAAAGTGCTGACGACCGCCTCTTTAGCCGAAAAACCGCTGATAAGAGCCGTGGCCGCCCGCCAGTCGTTAAACCCAAGCGGTATAAAAAGCGGCGCAAGCAGCTTGCCGATCATCGCCAGAAGACTATCGCCGGAATCCGAAACCACATTCAGGCGCATATCAAAGGTCTGCAGGAACCAGATGATAAGCGTTGCGATAAATATAACCGTAAAGGCGCGCTGTATAAAATCCTTCGCCTTATCCCACATAAGCAGAAGCACGCTTTTAGGCGATGGAAAACGGTAATTGGGAAGCTCCATCACAAACGGCATGGGTTTACCCCGAAATACCGTTTTCTTTAATACAGCAGCACAAATAATGCCGGTCAGGATCCCCAGCGCGTACAACCCTATCATGACAAGCGCCTGGAAACGTCTGAAAAAGGCCGCCGTAAACAGGGCGTAAATCGGGATCTTGGCAGAACAGCTGATAAAAGGTATGAGCATGATCGTCATCTTCTTATCCCGCTCGGAGGATAGCGTTCTGGTGGACATGACCGCGGGCACACTGCACCCAAAACCGATCAGCATAGAGACAAAGCTCCTGCCCGACAGTCCGAGTCTTCTAAGCGGCCGGTCCATCACGAAGGCGATCCTTGCCATATACCCCGAATCCTCCAGGATCGACAGGAAGAAAAACAACACAACAATGATCGGCAGGAAGCTCAGCACACTACCGACCCCCGCGAAAATACCGTCGATCACAAGGCTTTTCACCACGGGGTTGATGCCGTATGCGGTCAGCGCACGCTCCGTCACCGCTGCAAGCCTGTCTATCCCCGCGCTTAGCAGATCGCTTAAAAAGGTGCCGATCACGCCGAAGGTCATCCAGAAAACAAACAGCATGATAAGCAGGAATGAGGGGATCGCCAGATATTTGTTGGTGAGCACGCTGTCGATGCGCACACTTCTGATATGTTCCCTACTCTCTTTACATTTAATGACTGCCTGCGCACAGACCTTCTCGATAAAAGCATACCGCATATCCGCCAGCGCGGCGTTGCGGTCCATCTCGCTGTCCCTCTCCATCTCCACGATACTGTGCTCCATCAGATCCAGCTCGTTCTCCGACAGATGCAGACTGTCAATGATATCGCGGTCGCCCTCCACGATTTTGGTCGCCGCAAACCTGGGCGACATTCCGATGCGCTCCGCATGATCCTCCACCTGATGGCTCACCGCGTGGATGCATCTATGTACCGCACCCTTCTCGCAAAAATCTGTCACTTTCGGATAGACATGCCGTTCCGCCACTTCTTTAATGGCATGGATCAGGTCTTCAATACCCTCATTCCTGACTGCGCTGATGGCAACTACGGGGATCCCGAGTTCCTCCTGCATTTTATCAATATCGATCGTGCCGCCGTTGCTGCGCACTTCGTCCATCATGTTGAGCGCCAGCACCACGGGAATATGCATCTCCAGAAGCTGCAGCGTCAGATACAGATTTCTCTCTATATTCGTTGCATCCACAATATTGATGATGCCGTCGGGCCGCTCTTTTAATATAAAGCTGCGGGTAACGATCTCCTCATTCGAGTAAGGTCTTATGGAATAGATACCCGGCAGATCCACCACCGCATCGCCTCTGTCTCCGCGTATCTCTCCCGTCTTGGCGTCCACGGTCACACCGGGGAAATTTCCGACGTGCTGGTTTGATCCCGTCAGTTGATTAAAAAGAGTGGTCTTGCCACAGTTCTGATTACCTACCAATGCATATACCATTGCGCTGTCCTTCTTCTGTCAATTATCCTTTTTACGCCCTGCCGCGCCGGTCATCCGTTCTTTCCGTAAACGACCGGCTTATATCCTATACCACTTCAATCTTGGCCGCATCCTCTTTGCGCAGCGTAAGCTCGTACCCCCGAAGGTGAAGCTCTATTGGATCTCCCATAGGAGCGACCTTCTGCACCCTGACCAAAGTCTTCGGGATCAAGCCCATATCAAGCAGCCGGCACCGCAGTTCTCCTTCGCCGCCAACGCTTGTTATCTTAACCTCCTGGCCGATTGGCACCTGATCTAATGTCATACTATCCTCCATTCCGGAGCGTTTACGCGACGGGGCGACGCGAATCTCAAATTCGCGTCTGCCATCAGGGGAATTTGTGACACCCCGGCACAAATTCCCGTGTGAAAAATCAGCACATCAGTGTGATTTTTCACACTATTTTCCTTATCACTTTTCATACACATGTTTGAATGCGCGGTACGTCCTTCTCATTCCCTCTTCAAAATCCGTGTATTCCACGCCGAGGTCACGCTTACTCTTCTCATTGGCGCATAACTCCGTTTCCGCAGCCGTTGCCGGGAACGGCACCGGGATCCCCCGCGTCAAAGCATCCGCCACCGTAACCGGTATCTCTTTTATATCCGCCGTTATCTCCGGGTCCGCCACATGTTTTAACATATCAAAGAAGCTGCTATATGTCAGGACTTCGTCTTGGCACAGATTATAGGCCTGCCCGTATGCTTTCTTGTTGCCTGCGGCAAGAAGCGCCGCCTGCGCCGCATCCTTGACATACACAAACTGAAACCTTCCGTCGGCATCCGCGAAATACGGCAGTACACGGTCTGTCAGCATCATCTGTATATAGACAGACTCCCTTGGAGCGTAATTGTACGGTCCGTACAGAATAGCCGGCCTGAGTATCGTATACGGGATCTTATTTGCACCGCATACGCTTCGCAGTTCTTCCTCCAGTGCGACTTTTCCGCTTATATATGCACCGGTCTCACCCGGAAAGCTTCTGTGCTCCAGAGGATAGTCCTCCGCCTTCACCGCACCGCTTCCCCGCTCATACACATCCACAGTACTGACCAAAATATACTGTCCTATGCTGCCTGTGATGTTTCTTACCACAGTATCCACATCGCCGGCCTCATAAGCGCAGAAATCAACGACCGCGTCATAATGTCTGTCACATGCCGCAAGCACAGACCTGTCATGTCTGTCTCCCGTGATCTGCAATGCCCCGAATTCCTGCATGGAATAGGTTCCGCGGTTTAAAACGGTTATGCGCGGCTGATTCGGTGAGCGGGAAGCCTCCATTACAAATACTCTGCCAAAGAAATAGCTGCCGCCTATCACAAGTATTTCCATAAATGCCTTCCCCTTATATAAACGGATTATAATATCTGCTGCCGTCCCAGAACGTGACAATTAGATCAACGGCCAGTATCGCCAGCACAAGTATCACAACGATCCAGTCGTTTCTCTGCATCTTACGCAGATTATACCATGTGCGTTTCTTATTTCTTCCAAACCCGCGAAGCTCCATCGCATTGCTGACCGTCTCGATACGGTTAAGGCTCGACAGGACAAGCGGCAGTAAAATTGCCACCGAGTTCTTCATTCTGGTTAAGAGCTTGTCCTTCCCCGACAGGTCAATGCCTCTCGCCTGCTGCGCCTGACTGATATTGTGATACTCTCTCTGCACATCCGGTATGTACCGCAGCGCCAGGCTCACGGAGTAACCCACCCGGTAGCTGACGCCTATACTCGCAAGCGATGATGCGAACTCACCCGGATCAGTACACGCGATGAACAGCAGCGCGACCGGCACGACACAGATAACCTTCATCGTCATATTGAAATGATAAAAGAGCTGCTGCAGTGTGACAGTGTAAGGACCCGCGATCGGGAAAAGCACCGTTCTACTCTCATAGATCTCCACACCGTACTCCGGTGAAAAGAGATAGACGAACAGGTTGTTCATCACCAGGAATATTGCCGCCAGACCCAGGACAAAACTGATGTCACGGACTCTGATCCTGCTGACTTTAAAGACAACAAAGCTAAAAAGCAGCATACAGACTAACACCCTCGTATCATAAGTGATCATAGCCGCCACGCTCCACACGATAAAGAAGATCAGTTTCGTTCTGCCCGTCAGTTCATGCACCAGGCTGTCCCGTCTGATATAACTCAGTATTGGTATTCGTGCCACTTTAACGCCCCTCCTTCTGCTCATATCCGATAAAGCATTCCGTAAACAGCTGCGGCTTGTCTATACCGCACGCCATGCTGAGCGTATACAGGCTAGTTTCTTTCAGATTGGCCGCCCTGACCAGTTCCGGATCGTTCAGCACATGCGCCGCCGTTGTATCCGCAAGCATTTTTCCCTCGCTGAAAACGATCGCCCTCGGCGTATACTCGAGCATCAGATGCATATCGTGTGTGATCATGACGATCGTGTATCCCTGTCTGTTCAGATCCTTCAGAAATTCCATGATCTCCGTGTAATGACGGTAATCCTGTCCCGCCGTGGGTTCATCGAGTATGATCATCTGCGGACGCTGTACAAGAATACTGGCGATCGTAACACGCTTTTTCTGTCCGAAGGAGAGCGCCGAAACCGGCCATTTACGAAATGGATACAGTCCGCATACCTTTAGCGTTTCCTCAACCCTCTCTGTGCGTTCCTCCTTCGGCATACCGCTCTGTACAAGCGCCATCTCCACCTCATCCCATATCATGGGCTTGGATATCATCTGATTGGGATTCTGCATAACATAACCTATATTTGCCGCCCGCTCCTTGATCGTTTCACCGGACAGATCCCTACCGTTCAGGCGGATATCTCCCGAAACAGGCTGCTCAAATCCGCAGATCAGCTTTGCGAGCGTGCTCTTTCCGGCGCCGTTACGTCCCACGATACTGACCATGTCCCCCTTACGGATCGTAAAGCTTACATCCTGCAGCGTATATTTTTCCGGCGTATATCCGAAATTCAAATGTTCTATCCGCAGCAGCTCCGGGCCTTTTTCTTCTGTCCGCAGCATAGTCTGCTGCGCCTGATACCATTTCTGAACCTTGTCCCTGATCTCATCCGTCAGTACCAGCCCGTTCACGTGCTCCGGGTGCAGCTCCTCCGTGATCTCTACCCCCGCATAGCGCAGCGCCGTCAGATACAGGGGTTCTCTGATGCCGTGCTCCAGCAGGTAATTTCCTGCAAGCATCTTTGCAACCGGCATATCGGCTATGATCCGGCCCTCGTTCATCAACACGATCCTGTCCATGCTCCGCCACAGCACATCCTCCAGACGGTGCTCAATAATAATAACCGCCGCGCCCGTCTGTTCATGCACCATATCGATCAGCTCGATCGCCGCCCTGCCCGCCGCAGGATCAAGATTTGCCAGCGGCTCGTCAAACAGCAGCGCTTTAACATCCTCCACCATGACCCCGGCCAGGCTGACCCGCTGCTTCTGTCCGCCCGACAGCTCATGCGGCGCATATTGAAGATGGTGGTCTATATCCACCAGTTTTGCAACTCTCTCAACGATCTGTTTCATCTCGTCCTGGGGCACGCAATTATTCTCCGGCGCAAACGCGATATCTTCTCCCACCGTCAGCCCGATAAACTGTCCGTCAGTATCCTGAAGCACAGTACCCACTGTATGACTCAGTTCAAAGATACTGCTTTGATCGGGTTCTTTTCCGCCCACCAGCAGTTTTCCCGTCTTCTGCCCCGGATACGCAAAAGGGATCAGGCCGTTGATACAGCTGCCAATCGTGCTCTTGCCGCTGCCCGACGTCCCCGCAATCAGCACTTTTTCACCCGGATAGATATCCAGGTTGATATGATGAAGCGTAGGTTCTGCCTGCGCCATATATTGAAATCCGTAATCCTGAAAAGAAATAAGCGGCGATGCCATGTCGGTAACTCCTTCTTTCCGTAAAAAGAGCCGCCGCTTTATCAGCAGCAGCTCTTATGCCTTGTAAATCATCAGTCTTCTTTGTTCAGAGATCCTTTTTTCACAACGGTCTTTGCATAAGCCACAAGAAGCAGCGTTCCTACGATACCTGTCGTGATAATGTTGGCAACGCCGGCCGTAAGCCCCTGCGCAAACAACTTCTCCAAAGGCTCATTATAGATAAGGATATCAAGACACGGCGCAATCAGTCCCCACGCAATAAGGTGCGCTACCGCCTGGGCGATATTGAAGCGGATGATCTTCTTGGTGTCAATGCCTTCGTTGATATCCATCTTCATCGTGATAAGGCCGATGATAAGACCTACGCACGCCGATGCGATGATCCAGCTCCACCAGGGGCCGTAAGATGTGGCGTCAACCAGCGTGTGTCCGATAAAACCGATCAGCAGCCCGGCAATCGGTCCAAACAAAACGGAAAATACCGCCTGAATGGCGTACTGCAGGCTGACATAGGTATTCGGAACCGGTGTGGGGATCGAGATCTTGCCCAGCACAAAGAATAATGCAGCGCCAATACCGATCGCTACCACACTTTTTACAGATAATTTTTTCATGAGTATCTCCTCCTTCCCACTATTCCGTTGATCATCATGAAAATATGTATTGAAACATCACAAGCATATTATAGACTGACAGCTTACGGCATGTCAACCGGGATCGCTTTCTGTCAGTTTTAAAGATTGCTTCCCGTCAGTTCTTAAAGCTGTGTATCGGCGCGGGTATTCTGCCGCCGCGGCTGATAAAAGCATCACAGCCGAAACGGTTGACGGGCATGATCGGCGCATGGCCGAGCAGACCGCCAAACTCCACAGTCTCTCCCACGCCTTTACCGATTACCGGGATCAGCCGTACCGCCGTCGTCTTCTGATTCACCATACCGATCGCCATCTCATCCGCAATAATGCCGGAGATCGTTGTTGCCCTGGTATCTCCCGGTATGGCGATCATATCAAGCCCGACAGAGCACACGCATGTCATTGCCTCCAATTTTTCAAGTGTCAGCGCGCCAGCCGTCACTGCGTCGATCATTCCCTGATCCTCGCTGACCGGAATAAATGCGCCGCTCAGACCGCCCACATAGGAGGATGCCATCACACCACCCTTTTTCACATTATCATTCAGCAGCGCAAGCGCTGCTGTCGTTCCCGGGGCGCCCGCATGCTCCAGACCGATCTCGCACAGGATCTCGGCGACCGAATCGCCCACAGCCGGCGTAGGCGCCAGCGACAGGTCCACGATACCAAACGGAACGCCGAGCCTTCTGGATGCTTCCTTGGCTACCAGCTGCCCCACACGAGTCACTTTAAAGGCAGTCTTTTTAATGGTTTCACAGAGTATCTCAAAATTTTCTCCCCGGACCTTTTCCAGCGCCGTCTTGACGACCCCCGGCCCGCTGACGCCCACATTGATGATCTTATCAGCTTCCGTCACGCCGTGAAAAGCACCCGCCATAAAGGGATTGTCATCGGGCGCATTGCAGAATACGACCAGCTTGGCGCACCCCAGCGAGTCGGCGTCTTTGGTAGCCTGCGCCGTCTGCAATATGACTTCTCCCATCAGCCTGACGGCATCCATATTGATACCGGTTCTGGTAGAACCGACATTGACGGAGCTGCACACCCTCTCCGTAGCCGCCAATGCTTGCGGGATGGAGCGGATCAGCATCTCATCCGCCGCCGTCATTCCCTTGGACACCAGCGCAGAGTAGCCGCCTATAAAATTGACCCCGACTTCATGAGCCGCCTTGTCGA